>NZ_JACHDR010000001.1:628806-943209 GCF_014201135.1 Neomicrococcus aestuarii
TTGGAGCCTAGGCCATGGCGATTCTTTCCACGATGCCGTCCGTTCCTAAGCTGTACGCCCAGGCGGCGGCGCAGGGAATCGGAGGATCTTTGAAAGGTGCGCTGGTTAAAGCCTTCGTTCCTAAGAACCCGTTGAACCGGACACCAGTGGTCAAGCCCCCGGTGAGCGCTGAATCGGCCGGAGTAGTTCTTCCGGAAGAGAAGTTCACGGTGCAGAACCATCGCGTGGATCGTGAAGCGTTGGTCAAGTACCAGCGGGTCATGAAAGACACGGTTCGCGACGAACTTCCCTCCGTCTTCTTGCATGCTCAGACGTTCCCGGTGGCACTTCACGCCATGAGTCAGCCAGAGTTCCCCCTTCCGCTGATGGGCTTGGTCCACTTGGCCAACGAGGTTGACCACCGCCGGACCGTCCGCCCCGATGAGGAGCTCACGGTCACTGCGTGGACGGAAAATCCACGTGCGCACTTCGCGGGCATACAGTTCAACGCTGTCGCAGAGATTGCGGTGGGGGAGGACGTTGTGTGGCGCGGAGTCTCCACTTATTTGGTCAAGGGTCAGTTCTTGTTGGGGAACCCGGAGCGGCCCGAGCGTGAAGAGATCGATCTCGCTTCTCAACGAGCAACAGCACTGTGGTCGCTCGGCGCTGAAACGGGCCGTGAATACGCCGCCGTTTCGGGGGACTTCAACCCCATCCACCTCAGCTCAGCATCAGCGAAGGTGGCTGGAATGAAGGGGGCTATTGCCCACGGAATGTACTCGGCCGGACGTGCGCTTGCGGCTACTGCCCCTCATTTTGAGGCGTACCAGTGGTCGATCACATTCGAGCAGCCAGTGTTCCTTCCCGCAAAGGTTTCCTTCGAGTCCCACGCGGCAAGTGATGAGCCAGGAAAGTCGGAGTTCTCCGGCTGGAACTCAAAGAAGCAACGACGTCACTTTGTTGGCTGGATTGCTCGCCGGTAGCTAGCTACCGCGTTCGTGGCGGTTCGTTCCCAGCTGAAGTCGCGTGCATGAGCAGCAGCTTGAGCAGACCAAGCTTCGGGAACACCGTCACGAGCCAGCTCTACTAACTTGGTTGCCCACCGGTGCGGATCCAAATCTTGAAGGAGCGCACCGGTCTGGGCGTCCAAAACAGTGTGCGCCAGGCCGCCAGACGCGTGTGCCAGCACGGGGGTGCCGCACGCTTGAGCTTCCATGGCAACCAAGCCAAAGGATTCGGAGAAGGACGGCACCGCCACCACATCAGCGGCACGGAACCAATCCGCTAAGCGCTCAGGTGGTTGGGCTGGGAGCAGCGCTACGTCGTCGTGCATCCCATACCGCTCCACCAAATGCGGAAGGTTTAAGTGATCCTGGCCGCTAATATCCCCAATGAAAACAGCCTGAATCGGTAGCTCCGGGTGCTCCGTACGCGCAATTCTCAGCGCGTTGAACAGCACTTGAGGGCCCTTGAACTCCTGAATTCGACCCGCAAAAAGCACTTTGAGCGCACCAGGAACCTTGGGCAACGGCCAGGTAGCACGGTTCCCATCAGGGTGGAAGATCTCCAGATTCACGCCCGGCGCAATGACATCGATTTTTGACAGTGGCGCTTGATAGAATCGCACCAGCTCATCGCGTTCGGCAGGCGTATTAGCGGTCAGCCGGGCCGCCAAGCCCACAATATTGTCCTCAGCATCGACCCGTTCCGCCAGCTCGCGCGCTTCCGGGTACTCGTGCAACTTGACCCGGCCCATGGTGTGCATGGTGTGGACAATGGGGATTCGGAAATCAGCACGACAACTCAGCGCGGCCTCCGCCGACATCCAGTAATGGGTATGAATGACGTCGAACTGATCCGTTGTGGCCTTGCACAATGCGTGCCCGAACTCGTCAAGGTGCTGCGGCAATTGCTCTTTCACCAGCGGACCAGGCGGCCCGGCCGGCAAATAATGCACCGGGATCAGCGGGCTCAAGAAATCCGAAGAACCCTCGCCACGAGTAAAAACCTCCACATGATGACCGGCTCGGCTCAAAGCTGACGCCAACTGGCGAACATACACGTTCAGCCCGCCAGCGTCGCCACGACCAGGCTGATCCAGCGGCGAGGTATGCAACGAGACCATCGCGATGCGTAGCTTCTGCAACTCACCGGAATCATTCACGCTAAGACACTATCGCAGGCGCAGGCCTGTTGACGTCTTTGCGAACAGACGAACGCGCTCCTGCTACCGAACTTTCCGGACCTACACGAAGTCATCATGAAGCGAGGCCGCACGCCCGGAGGAACGCTTCCAAGCTGAAAGTGAGTGCATACTCTTCGGAGAATTGTTCGTGCAAGAGCACTCGATCCGCCTCTGATGCGGTCTCAAGAACCAGACACTGTTGTGCGAAAACGGCCGGATCAAGGACGTCAGCGGGGGAGACCACCGGCTCTTCGCTAGGAGCAGGGGTGGGCGACGCCGAAGGATCCGGCGTTTCACTTGGGCCTGGCGTCGGGCTTGGAGTCGGGATCGGGGTAGTCGAGGGTGACGGTTCAGGAGTTGGTGCCGGCGTCGGTGTGGGCGAAGGCTCAGGCACTGGAGTGGCAGAAGGCTCTGGCGTTGGCTCCGGGCTGGGTTCAACAGTAGGTTCCGGCGTCGGCTCGGGGGTGGGGCTCGGTTCTACCGTTGGGCTGGGTTCTGCCGTCGGGCTCGGCTCCACTGTTGGCGTGGGCTCTGCCGCCGGCTTCGGTTCCTCAGTTGGTTTCGGTCCAGTTGTCGGGAGCGGCGTCGGCTCGGGCACTACAGGTGCTTGGGACGTTGGTGCAGGCGTGGGGGAAAGCTCCGTAGGAGGGTCCTGCTCCGGTGACTTAACTGGCAAGGACGACGACGCAGTCTTGCGGACCGGGGTCTCTTTCTGTGGTGCGGTGGCGCTCTTCTTGACCGTCTTTCCGACGGTTGAGCTGGCGGCAAGCACGTCATCGCGTGGGGTGGTGACCACCATGGCTTCGTGCCCGTAACCACCCAAGCGGTTGTAGGCGGCGCCCATGGCAATACTCTCGGGGGTCTCAAGGGACTCAGGCTGACCGGGCACCTTGGGCAAGAACAACGCAGGGTTCACCCACTTGCCGGCACGTTGAACTTCGAAATGCACGTGGCAACCGGTGGAGTTACCAGTGGTTCCAGCCAGCGCGATGACGTCGCCCCGTTTCACCTTGGTGCCAACTTCCACCAAGAGTTTGGTGTTGTGACTGTAGGCGGTGCGGAAATCGTCAGGGTGCTGGAGTGTGATGCGATTTCCGGAGTGTCCCGCCCAAGCGGACTGGATCACCGTGCCGTCAGCTGCTGCCGTGACAGGTGAACCGCAGGAGACTCCATAATCCTGCCCAATGTGAAGCTGAACGCCGGTGCCCGTGGGGTTGTTGCGCCAGCCGAAGACGCTCGTCAGATTGATGGACGCGACGGGGTGCTGAAAACGCTCTTCGCCAACATTGTCTTCGTCCTCGACCGTCAAATCCACGGCAACGGATGCGGCTTCTTTGACGCTCTCACCGTCGGCTGCGGAACCATCCGAATTGACTTCGGTAGCGGCGCTCTTGAGCGAAACCTGGCTAACCAACGGATTCAGGGTGCTGTTATCCACCCCGCTCTTGACTACAGGGGCAATTACAGGGCTGACCTGAGCGAGTTCGACCTTTACCTCAGACAGGTTCTGCGTTACTTCACGTTCGCGCGCGTCGAAAAGTAAAGATTGAGTGGTTAGTGCAACGGTCGGGACAGCAAGAGCTCCAATGGCGATAACGCCGGCTGCAATCATGCCGCGAGTACGTTGAAATTTAGGTGCGGTGGTCGCTTCTTCGACGGCGACGTGCTCCAACATTTGCTGTGCGTCCCTACTGGTCCGGTCCCCATGAATTCGGCTGAATTCCCGGTCATGCGAATGTTTTGATCCGCCTGATGGCAGAACTCACATTGACCTCATAAGCATAGGCCTGAAGTTAGTCAAAAAGTAGCGTTTTAGTGAACTTCATGTAACAACTCAGCAAACATAAGTTGGTGGTCTGCCTAGCGACTGAGGTAACAGTCAGGGCGACTCATTGAGTAAGGGGTTCGACTGCTATTCGCAGTTACGGAAAATCAGAATATTTCTCGATGAACATACGAGAAAACCCTTGGTTCCGAATTTATTTTCCAGAACCAAGGGTTTTCACTTTGTGCGCGAGGGGGGACTTGAACCCCCACCCACTATACGTGGACTAGCACCTCAAGCTAGCGCGTCTGCCTATTCCGCCACCCGCGCAGGTGATGATTTTCCGAACTTTCAGCTCAGTTTTCTGAACCTCTCAGCTCGAAAGCAGCGAGTAAAACTCTAACACAGCTTTGAACACGTTTCCAATTCGGGGGAATGTCGATTCCATGGTTTCGGGCTGCAGAGCTGCACGAATGTTCCGCTTCCCGCTCACGTCAACGAAGAAAAATCCCTAAATTTTGCGCATTTTCGGATATCAGAGCATACGGAGCGGTTTCGCGGGCGGGAAATTCTTGTGCCGAAGGTCACTGATTTGAGTCCAACTCGCGAATAGAGCCGCGTGGAAAAAAAAGCTCGCTAGGGTTGATTTCATCTTGCTTAGTCGAAGGAGCGCCCCATGGCCGAGAACCACACTGACTATTCGATTGCTGATGAAGAAGTAGTTGATATTTGTCGACAGCTTATTCGCCATGACACCACGAATTTTGGTGGAAATAACGCCAAGGGGGAGCGGGCAGCAGCAGAGTACGTCGCCGAACTGTTGTCCGAAGTTGGCTTTGAGTGTGTGATCGAAGAATCGGCTCCAGGACGAGCCTCCTTGGTGGCACGTTTTGAAGGTACGGATTCGTCGCTTCCAGCCTTGGTGGTCCACGGTCACCTAGACGTGGTGCCGGCCATCGCTGACGATTGGAGCGTTGACCCCTTCGCGGCTGAGGTCAAGGACAACATGGTCTGGGGCCGCGGTGCCGTGGACATGAAGGACATGGACGCCATGATCCTTGCCTCGGTCCGTCACATGGCCCGCAACGGTGAAAAGCCTCGGCGTGACCTCATCTTGGCGTTCTTCGCGGATGAGGAAGCCGGCGGTGAATATGGTGCCAGCTTCATGGTCAACGAGCATGCGCATCTCTTTGAAGGTGCCACAGAAGCCATTAGCGAAGTGGGCGGATTCTCCGCGGACATCAACGGTCAGCGAGCTTACTTGCTCCAAACCGCCGAAAAGGGCATCGCTTGGCTCAAGCTCACGGCAGGCGGGCGAGCAGGCCACGGTTCGCAAGTCAATGATGACAATGCGGTCACGAAACTTGCCGCTGCGGTTTCTCGCATCGGTGCGCACGAATGGCCACTGGACTACACCAAGACCACCCGCGCTTTCCTAGAGGGCGTTTCTGAACTCACGGGCGTTGCCTTCAATGAAGAGAATCCACAAGAGCTCTTGGACCAGATTGGAACCGTGGCGCGATTTGTGGGGGCCACCTTGCAAAACACGTCTAATCCCACGGTTCTCACGGCCGGTTACAAGCACAACGTGATTCCTGGAACGGCGGAAGCTCTCATTGACGCTCGCACGCTTCCAGAGCAGCAAGAGCTCGTGATTGAGAAGATCCGAGAGCTGGCTGGTCAGGGCGTTGATCTCTCGATCGTCCACCAAGACGTTGCCCTCGAGACCTCCTTCTCCGGCAACTTGGTGGACTCCATGGTGCTGGCGTTGGAAAAGGAAGATCCCGGCGCTGTGGTCCTTCCCTACATGCTCTCTGGTGGCACAGACAACAAGTCGCTGTCCCGCCTCGGCATCACCGGTTACGGCTTCGCTCCGCTGCGTTTGCCGAAGGAGCTGGACTTCACGGGCCTCTTCCACGGCGTGGACGAGCGTGTGCCCATCGACTCACTTCGCTTTGGAATGCGTGTGCTTCACAGCTTGTTGTCCACCTACTGATAGACGTTGAACCTATTCACATCATGATGGAGTGACTGTTGACTAATCACAACGAAGTGCCCGTAACCAGTGTCCTCACCCCCGATCTTCTGGCTCGGATCCGCGAGCGTGCCGCTGGCTACGATTCTGCAAACGTGTTTCCCACGGAGGATTTCGAAGAGCTAGTTGCCGCCGGATACTTGAAGGCAATGCTCCCTCGGGATCTGGGCGGATTCAACTGGGGAATGCGTCAAGCAGTGGAAGCGCAGCGTCTCTTGGCCGCGCACGCTCCTGCAACGGCTCTGGCTGTGAACATGCACTTGGTGTGGACAGGCGTGGCCCGTTTGCTCGCTGAACGCGGCGACAACCGCTTGGCCATGGTTCAAGAGTGGGTTTCAGACGGCGAAGTGATGGCCTTCGGCATTTCAGAGGCCGGCAACGATTCGGTGCTGTTTGATTCCATGACGACGGCGCAGCTCGCCGACGATTGCTCCTACAGTTTCACTGGGCTCAAGATTTTCACGAGCCTGGCTCCGGCTTGGACGAAGCTTGGGATTTTCGGCAAGTCGACCGAGGGGGATCAGCAACTGCTGGTTCACGGCTTCGTGGATCGCAGTGATCCGGGCGTGGAAACCATCGAAAACTGGGACACCCTAGGGATGCGGGCCAGCCAGTCGCACTCCACTCGCCTCAACGGGGCGCGGGTGAGCGCCGGACGCATTCACTCTAAGCTGCCGGTAGGCCCGAACGCCGATCCGCTGATCTTCGGCATCTTCGCGTCCTTCTTGACGCTCACGGCTTCCGTCTATGTGGGAATTGTGGACCGCGCAACCGAGATTGCCTCGGAAACCCCGCGGCGTCGTCGTTCTCTCTCTCAAGGAGGTGCGACCTACTCCAACGACCCCACCATCCGCTGGCAGATCGCAGACGCAGGAATGCTGAAGTTAGCGCTCGACGCTCACGCCCGCACCATCGCCGGTGACCTGGATGACCGTGTCGACCACGGCGCGTCGTGGTTCCCTCGCTTGGTGACGTTCCGCACAGACGCAGGCAACAAGGCGCGCGAAGCGGTGCAGTTGGCGCTCCAAGTTTCCGGCGGCGGACAGTACTACCGCGGCACGGAACTCGAGCGTCTCTACCGTGATGTGCTCGCGAGTTTGTATCACCCATCGGATGCGGAATCGGCCCACAATACGCTCGCCAACTGGCTCGTAGGACCCATCCAAACGGCCAACGAATCCTAAGCAGGGGCCTGGTTTCGTTACTGAATAGGCGGGAGTGTGCGTTCCACGCGCAGAATACGTCGCCTCATCCAGTAGCGCCGGGCTCCACCCATGTAGAGCCGGGTCCGGTGCAGATCCCACTTGCCGTACTCGGCGTACTCAGCCAACTGGCGGCGCACATCGGCGAGATTATGTTCGGGGCGCGTAGTCACAATCAAATACTCAAACGGTTTCGATGGATCGCGCTTGAGTTGAGTCTGTGGAGTAGAAATTTCTCTCATGACCTGTCCATTCTGCCCAAAACCCTAGTAACGTCTAGTTCATGACCAAGGATCCGCGTGTTGCATTAGAAGTTCTAGTTTCATCGCTTGAGGAGCATCTGTCTGCAATTGTTTCTCGCCGAGGCGAGGACGACCCGTCAGTAGACGCGGCATTTTTGCGGATTGCCGATGCTTTCGAGGACTACGAAGACGCGTTGTACGAAGAATACGGTGAAGTGACACCGCTTGATTTGTACGACGACGGCGAGGGAGAACTCGACGATGACGAATCAGAGGATGACGAGGATGACTCGGACGAAGACTCTGATGAAGATACAGACGATGACGATTCTGAAGACGACGCTGTGCAGGCTGTAAACAAGGCTGACTAACCGTCGCGCAGTGCTGTGGGCGTCCTTTCCGAATGCGTGAGAGGGCGCCCACAGTCCTTTTAAGGCGTTCTGGCCTGCCGGGATTCTCCCGAATTGTGCAGTAGTGTTCACGTGTGAGTTGGATCGAAGCCATCATTTTGGGCCTGGTACAGGGCCTGACAGAATTCTTGCCCATTTCTTCTAGCGCCCATTTGCGGATTGTTGGCGAATTCTTGCCCTCCGCGCAGGACCCGGGCGCAGCTTTTACTGCGATCACGCAGCTCGGCACCGAGCTCGCCGTCATCATGTTCTTTTGGCGAGACATTGTCCGCATCATCAGCCGCTGGTTTGGCTCGCTGACAGGCAAAGTGTCCCGCGATGATCCAGACGCCCGCATGGGATGGCTCGTGATCATCGGTTCAATTCCTATCGGTGTCCTGGGCATCTTGCTTCAGGAATACATCGACACCACGTTCCGCTCGCTGTGGATCACCGCCACGATGCTCATTGTCTTTGGCCTCATCCTGGCCGTGGCCGATGCCATCGGCAAGCAGGACCGTCACCTAGAACAGCTCACGGTCAAGCACGGCATTTTCTTTGGACTCTTCCAAGCACTCGCACTCATTCCGGGTGTGTCCCGCTCCGGCGGAACCATTACCGGCGGTCTGCTCATGGGATACACCCGTGAAGCGGCTACTCGCTATTCGTTCCTGTTGGCCATTCCTGCCGTTTTTGCCTCTGGCTTGTACAAGCTCGCTAAGACTCTGAGCGGTGAAGGAGTGGTAGGACCGTACGGTCTGGGTGAGACGTTCCTCGCAACCGCTATCGCATTTGTGGTGGGATTCGTCATGGTCGGATGGCTGCTTCGCTACATTTCCACGCATACTTTCAAGCTTTTTGTCTGGTACCGCATCCTTTTGGGACTCGCGCTCTACATCTTGCTGGCCACTCAGGTGATTTCGGCCTAAGCGGAAAAGCTGTTCATAAATAACTAGAATCAGTGGCGCTCTTTACGATGGTGAGAGCGCCACTGGCTTTTGATAGCCGTCATGTTCAACGAAGGGAAACTTGTGCACGCTTGGGAAACTCGACCGGTAGTTAAGGTGGAGGGCACGGCTCCGGTGCTTGCACTTCAGGACTCTTCGCGCGGCAATCAGACCACGCCTATCAAGACGGCAGGGGATGCTGCCGGCGTGTATGTCTGTGGCATCACGCCATACGACGCCACCCACATGGGTCACGCGGCCACCTACGTGAACTTTGACGTGATGATTCGTCAGCTCAAAGATCAGGGCAAGACCGTCACGTATGTCCAAAACGTCACTGACATCGATGACCCGCTCTTGGAACGCGCTAATGATCGCGGACTGGATTGGCAGGCGCTGGCCGAAGACCAGACCGAACTTTTCCGGACGGACATGAAAGCTCTCAACGTGATCGCCCCCGATCACTACGTTGGTGCCGTAGAAGCAATCTCCACCATCGTTCCTGTCTTGGAACAGCTCCTCGCCGCTGGCATCGCGTACCCGGTTCCCGTTACTGATGGCACCGCGGTGCATAAGGGCGCCTCTGACTTCTACTTTGATTCTGAGAAAGCTGCCAGCGATGCTTGGCGACTCGGCGACGTGAGCGGTTACGACCGCGACGTCATGATGGAATTCTTCACCCAACGTGGCGGAGACCCTGACCGCGCCGGAAAGCACGACGCTTTGGATCCGTTGCTATGGCGTGCAGCTCGCGAAGGCGAACCACTCTGGGACGGAGGACTTCTCAGGGAGGGCCGTCCAGGGTGGCACATCGAGTGCTCCGTCATCGCGCGAACCTACCTTCCGGCTCCGTTCACTATTCAAGGTGGCGGAAGCGACCTGATCTTCCCGCACCATGAATTCTCGGCCGGACACGCATCCGCCGTGGACGGCAAGGAACTCGCTAACCACTACGTGCACACCGGAATGGTGGGCCTCGATGGCGAGAAAATGAGCAAGTCCCTAGGCAACCTCGTCTTGGTCTCCCAGCTTCGAGCCCGCGGCGTAGAGCCAGTAGCAATCCGCGCCACGCTCCTTGCAGAGCATTTCGCGACCGATTGGTTCTGGACCGAAGACAAGCTGGTCGCCGCTCAAGAGCGCATCGCAAGCTGGCGTGCAGCCCTTGACCGAGGCACCAGCACCGAAGCCGCCGCTGCTGTGATCGCGCAGATCCGTGAGGCTGTCGCAAACAACCTTGATACGCCTGGAGCGCTCGTAGCGATTGATGAGTGGGCAACCACCACGGAAACTGACAACGCTGAAACCGCACATGCCGATGCCGCCGCCACGGTGCGGACAGCATTGGATTCCTTGTTGGGACTGGCGCTCTAAGAGGTCTAGCGTTCTCAGGGGTCCGCTTCTCTTCAGGGTCTAATTCCCTAAGAGAGCGGCTCTCCGGAGCCAGCATCGCCCCAGTTGTCGCGACGATTCTTGTCTCGGCGCTTCAAATACTGTTCGAACTCGCGCGCGATAGATTCGCCGCTTGCTTCGGGAAGCTCGGTAGCGTCTTGCTGCTCCTCGAGCTGCTTGACGTAGGCCGCAACTTCCGCGTCTTCGCGAGCGAGTTCGTCGACGCCGCGTTCCCACGCCTCAGCGAACTCGCGTAGTTCGGTCTCGTCAATGGTCACGTGGAGAATGTGCTCAATCTGTTTGACCAGACCCAGCGAAGCCTTCGGCGACGGAGACTGACCCACGTAGTGCGGTACAGCAGCCCACAAAGAAATTCCGGGTATGGATGATTCGGTTGCCGTCTCTGACATCACGCCAATAATTCCGGTGGGGCCTTCGTAGGTTGCCTCTTGCGCATCCAACATGTCCCGCAGGTGCGGCTCTTCGCTAGAGAGCGTCGTCGGAATGGGACGTGAATGCGGTACATCCGCAAGCAACGCACCCACAAAAATAATCGCTTGAACGTTCTGTTCCTGTGCAATACCCAGCACGTGAGCCGTGAATGCTTGCCAGCGATAGGTGGGCTCGACGCCGCGAACAAACACCGCGTCAATCTGGTGATCAGGGATCTCTGAACGATAAACGTGCGTTGTGGGCCACGAAACCACGCGCTTACCCTCAACGTTTCGGCGCACCGTGGGCCGTGAGAATTGGTAATCGTAGTAGTCGTCGGCTGGAAGCTGCGCAATCAATTGTGCACCCCAAGCATCCGCAAACGCGCGGACGGCATCTGAAGCCGCCTCGCCGGCGTCGTTCCAGCCTTCGAAAGCTACCAACATGACCGCCGGACGGACCGAACTATCCGTGCCTCGTTGGGCTACCCACGAAATGAAGTCGTTGTTTGTCTCAGAGTGATCTGCCACGTCACCCACATTAGTACCCGCTGTGACGATCGCCTCGTTCTGTCCACTAAAAGCCGAAGCACAGGTGACGCCAAGGCGCCTCCCCGTAGACTTTCAGTAGCAGATGGCTGAATCACAGTTATCAAAGACCCTCACTGAGAGGACGCCGCCATGAGTGAAGTTCGCGCCGTGTTGTGGGACATGGATGGAACCATTGTCGATACCGAGCCCTACTGGATTGAGGCCGAGCGCCAACTCGTAGAGCGTTTCGGCGGGACATGGACCTCCGAAGACGGTCTCAAGCTCGTGGGAAACGCCTTGCCCAAGAGCGCAGAGTATCTGCAGTCTCACGGGGTCAAGATGGAAGTCCGCGAAATCATCGACTGGCTGACCAACCGCGTGAGCTCACATGTAGCTGTGGAAGTTCCGTGGCGTCCCGGCGCTCGTGAACTGCTCGAGGAGCTCAATGCTGCTGGTGTTCCGTGCGCCATGGTCACGATGTCCGAGGGTCCGCTGGCCCGGCTCATTGCTGCAGCGCTTCCCAACGGGACTTTTGATTTCTTGGTGACCGGCGACCTTGTCACCAAGGGTAAGCCAGATCCGGAGCCCTACAATTTGGCCTTTGACATGCTCGCGGAAATGTATGACGGGCTCACGAAGGGCGCCGTGGTGGCCATTGAAGATTCTGTTCCTGGTGTGGCATCTGCCGTAGCCAGCGGCGTGGTGGCTGTCAGCGTTCCGCACCACGTGCCCGTTCCTCCGAACGAAGCGTGGACCACGTGGGACTCCCTAGATGGAAAGACCCTAGCGGACTTGGAAGAACTCGTGGCCGCGAGAGCCGGCATGGTTGCCAGTGAGTAGCGAAACCCCTGTTGCCTCCCGAAACATTCCGTTGGGACGGGTAGGTTCCGTCCCACTGTATTTGGCTCCGTCGTGGTTCATTATCGCGGCGTTGATCGTGTTCATGTTCGGCCCGGATATTGCGCGAATCTTCCCGTATCTGGGTGTTGGTGCTTACGCTCTTGCGTTCCTTTACGCGGTGTTCTTGGCGGTCTCCGTGTTAGTTCACGAGCTCGCTCACGCGCTCACGGCAAAGTCCTTCGGATGGAATGCTTCTGAAATTGTTTTGACGCTCTGGGGCGGGCACACGCAGTTCAACGCGGCGCGCGCCACTCCGTGGAAGTCCCTTGCGGTGGCGCTGGCTGGTCCCGCTGCCAACTTGGTGCTGGCGGGACTGGGCTGGCTCGTGGAATCTTCCCTGCAGCCTGAAGGGCCCGGGGGATTGCTGCTCAATGTACTCATCTGGGCAAACTTCCTGGTCGCCGTCTTCAACTTGCTACCGGGCCTGCCACTTGATGGCGGACGCCTCGTGGAAACCATTGTCTGGAGCGCCACCGGAAACCAAGCCAAGGGAACCATTGCCGCAGGCTGGGCGGGCCGCCTCATTGTGGTGGCGCTGATTGGATACTTCCTGATCTGGCCGCTCATGACCGGGCAGCAGCTGCAATTGCAGATCGTCATTGTGGTGGTCATGGTCTGCGGCTTCTTGTGGATGGGCGCGGGTCAAGCCATCAAGTTCGCCGGCATTAGTTCGAGAGTTGACGGCATCAGCGCTGCACGATTGATGGAACCTGCCACGGGCTTCCCCCAGAATGCCTCGCTAGGTCAGCTCGATGAGCAGTTGGGAAACTACCCAGGCGCCGTGATTCTCATGAGTGACAGCAACCAGCCGGTTGCCCTTGTGGATCCGGCTGCGGCTGGTGCCGTCCCCACCGCTTTAAGGACGACGACGCCGCTTGCGTCCGTCGCACGCTTTCCGGTGCGGATACCGGCGGTGCCGGTCTCCGCTGAGGGACGTACGATGGTGGATTACCTTGCCACTTTTGATGCCGATGTTGTGGCAGTAGTGGATTCGGCCGGTTCAATATGCGGCCTCATGCGACAAGACCGTATTGTTGATGCCGTTCTTGGAAAGAAATAAAAGGAGACTCTCATTAGCGAGCCAGTGGGTGCAGCGCACCGCCGCGGACCGTTCCGCGCGGGTGACCGTGTGCAGTTGACGGATGAAAAGCGTCGAATCAACACCGTCACGTTGACAGAGAACGGACAGTTCGAATCACACAAGGGCGTGCTCAAACACGACCTCCTCATTGGTGCGCCCGAAGGCAGCATTGTTGAGAACTCCCTCGGCGTGCGCTATCAAGCGCTCCGGCCGCTCGCGAAGGACTTCGTCCTGTCCATGCCGCGTGGCGCCACCGTGGTGTACCCCAAGGACGCCGGACAGATCGTCACCATGGGTGACATCTACCCAGGCGCCCGCGTTGTAGAAGCCGGAGTGGGCTCAGGCGCGCTCTCGATCTCTTTGCTTCGTGCAGTGGGCGATCAGGGCTACCTACACAGCTACGAGCGACGCGAAGAATTCGCTGATATTGCTCGAGGAAACGTGGAAACCATCTTCGGTGGCCCGCACCCAGCATGGCAGATCTCGATTGGTGACTTCCAAGATCGCGTTGTAGAGCTCGAAGAGCCGGGCAGCGTGGATCGCGTGGTCCTCGATATGTTGGCACCGTGGGAGTGCGTGGACGCGGTTGCTACCGTGTTGGCTCCGGGCGGCGTCTGGGTGAACTACGTTGCTACCGTGACGCAGTTGTCCCGCACTGTTGAAGCGATCCGCCGAGACGGCCGCTTCACTCA
Organism: Neomicrococcus aestuarii; assembly: GCF_014201135.1. NCBI lineage: Bacteria > Bacillati > Actinomycetota > Actinomycetes > Micrococcales > Micrococcaceae > Neomicrococcus > Neomicrococcus aestuarii. The sequence goes on from NZ_JACHDR010000001.1 coordinate 642,575, forward strand.
GCCTGAATCATGGGAGTCCATGGTGCGCGGCTGGCACGTGGAAGGTCTCGCTGTCCGTCCGGACCACCGCATGGTGGCACACACCGGCTTCCTGATGACCACGCGTCGCCTAGCTGACGGCATGTCCGGAATTCCGGGACAAAAGCGCATCAAGAATACGGAGTTCGCTCCGGAAGATCTGGCCGCATGGACTGCCGGCCATGATCCAGAAGCGTGGAACGCGGATGGTCTGGGAGAACGTAATGTGTCCGATCGCAAACTGCGCCGAGCAGCGCGTGACGCGGCCTCGACCACGCAACGAGGTGCCTTGAACCACCTCGATGAGAGCGCGAATGACTAGGATGAATTAGTCCAGATGGACGCCTGACGAAGGGGTTAAAGTGATGGCAGAGAACCCAACTGGTGGAGTGAACACCGGCAAGGCAGCCCCCACCGTGGATCAGCTGGTGCGGCTTGAGAATCAAGTTATTGTTGCTGAGCGTCAGCTCGCGCAGCAGCGCGATAAGACGCGCGAAGTTGACGCCCAGCTTCGTGCCGCTGGAGTGAATAACAAGCGCATGGTGGATCTTCTCGAGCGCACTCGTGAAGAAATCATCGAGCTCAAGCAGGCGCTTCAGCGCGACGGTGATTTCCCCTTCGGCTACGGCACCGTCATCTCCAAGAACGAACGCGGGCACGCCAAGAGCACCCACTCGATCGACGCCGCAAACGTGAAGAGCGTGGACATCCTTCAGGCGGGGCGAAAGCTTCGCGTAGGTGTGAGCCCCTTGATCGCTTGGGACGCCATCCGGCCTGGTGTCGAGGTTCTACTGAACGAGGCCCTCGTGATCGTGGCGATCTCTGACACCGAAAAGTTGGGTGAAGTGACCACCGTCAAGGAAGTTCTTGACGAGGAACGTGTCTTGACCGTGGGCCGTTCGGATGATCAGAAAGTGGTGAAGATCGGCGGCGCCCTCAAGGGGGAGAAGATCCGCGTCGGAGACTCCCTGGTGATCGAGCCGAAATCCGGCTACGCCATCGAGCGACTTCACCTGAGCGAAGTCCAAAGCCTCATTCTTGAAGAGGTTCCGGATATTTCCTACGAGAACATCGGTGGCCTTGGCCCGCAGATCACCCAGATTCGCGACGCCGTTGAACTGCCGTTCTTGCACGCGGATGTGTACCGCGATCACGGATTGAAAGCCCCCAAGGGCATTTTGCTCTACGGCCCTCCCGGTTGCGGTAAGACGCTCATCGCCAAGGCCGTCGCTAGCTCGCTGGCCGAAAACGTCGCAAAGATCAAGGGCACCGGAGAAGCGAAGTCCTACTTCTTGAACATCAAGGGTCCTGAGCTGCTGAACAAGTACGTGGGTGAGACCGAACGTCATATTCGGTTGATCTTCAGCCGTGCTCGCGAGAAGGCGAGCGGCGGCAATCCCGTAGTGGTGTTCTTTGACGAGATGGATTCGCTGTTCCGCACGCGTGGAACGGGTGTGTCTTCCGACGTGGAAACCACTATCGTCCCGCAGCTGCTCAGCGAGATCGATGGCGTCGAAAAGCTGGATAACGTCATTGTGATTGGTGCTTCCAACCGTGAAGACATGATCGACCCCGCAATCCTGCGCCCTGGTCGCCTGGACGTGAAGATCAAGATTCGCCGCCCCAACCGGGACGGTGCGGCCGAGATCTTCTCCAAGCACTTCACGTCAGCGGTTCCGGTTCATCGCGATGAGATTGAGCGCAACGGCGGCAACAAACAGGCCGCCATCGACGCTCTCATCGAAGAAACAGTTGACACGATGTACGCGCACACTCCCGAGAATCAGTTCATCGAAATCACCTATGTCGATGGCAGCTCCGAGATGCTCTACTTCGGCGATTTCACCTCCGGCGCTGTTATTCGCAACGTGGTAGACCGCGCCAAGAAGTCCGCCATCAAGAGCTTGCTGTCCACGGGCGAGCACGGCATCACTCGCGAACACCTGCTGACTGCTGTGGTGGATGAGTTCCGCGAGCATGAGGATTTGCCGAACACCACCAACCCGGATGAGTGGGCGCGAATCTCGGGACGCAAGGGCGAGCGTATTGCGCATTTGCGCACCATCGATCACGAAGAGCAACGCGATGTACAGGCAAACGCAGCCAAGCAAGCCAGCCGCGCCTCGGCTTCTAGCGCCGCGCAGAGCATCACGGAGCAAGCGTGACGGTCAAACGCTTCGCGGGCCTAGAAACGGAGTTCGGGATTCTGGCCCCTCAGGATCTGAACGCCAATGCCACGGTGTTGTCTGCGCGGTTGATCAACGCCCACGCTGATCTGGTGGCCCGCGAACGCCACCACGTTGCGGCCACTAGTTGGGACTACACGGATGAGCGTCCCCTTCACGATGCCCGTGGCTTCGAGATGGACCGCGACGCGGCCGATCCAAGCCAGCTGACGGATACCCCTCGAGAGCTCACCGCGGAGGAAATAGCGCTCACCACGGACGCTCAGCCTGGCAAGATCTTTGCCGAGGAAGCCTCCATGCTGGCGGCGATGTACCGCGAAGATGCCAACGACGTGGGTCACGTGCGCATGAACATGGTGCTCGGCAACGGTGCGCGTTTCTATGTGGACCACGCTCACCCGGAGTACTCGTCACCCGAGACCCTCTGGCCGGCCGATGCCGTGCTGTGGGATCAGGCGGGCGATGTCATTGCTCGTCGAGCCGCCGATCATGTGCGTGACGCGTGGGGGTTGGGCGAGCTCTTGCTGTACAAGAACAACACCGACGGGAAAGGACAGTCCTACGGGGCGCACGAGAATTACTTGATGCCCCGGGAAGTGGATTTTGAGAAGGCGGCAGCCGCGCTCATTTCGTTCTTCGCCACTCGTCAGGTATTTTGCGGCTCCGGTCGCGTGGGACTGGGCACCCGAAGCGGTACTCCGGGTTTTCAGATCAGCCAACGCGCAGACTTCTTCGAAGCCGAAATTGGCCTGGAAACCACCGTGCGTCGACCCATCGTGAACACCCGCGATGAACCACATTCAAACTGGGAAAAGTTCCGTCGCCTGCACGTCATCATCGGCGACGCCAACATGGGTCAGGTGTCCACCTACCTTCGAATCGGCACCACCAGCTTGGTCCTTTCGCTCATCGAATCCGGGCGCGCCCCAGAAATCGCGCTCATGGACCCAGTTGAGGCGCTCCAGCAGGTAAGCCACGATCCGCAAGCACGCGCCGTCGTACGCCTTAAGGATGGCCGCAAGCTTTCCGCCATCGATATCCAACGAATTTATTACGACGCCGCAGCCTCGCTCTGCGCGGATACCGGTGCGGACACGGAGCCACAGACGGCGGACGTGCTGAGTCGGTGGGGGAGCACTCTCGATGCATTGGCGCGCGACCCCTTTGAGGTTGCCTCGACGGTGGATTGGGTTGCGAAGTATCAATTGCTGTCCGCCTACCGCGATCGAAACGGTTTGCAGTGGGATGACCCGCGGTTGGCCATGATGGATTTGCAGTGGTCGGACCTGCGCAAGGACAAGGGTCTGTACTTCAAACTCGCGGAGCGGGGCCGCATGGAACGGCTCTTTGATGACGCCGCGATCGAGAGTGCTGCAGTGAACCCGCCGGAGGATACACGCGCGTATTTGCGCGGCAAAGCGGTCACGGCATTCCCCGATCATGTGGTGGGCGCCAGCTGGGACGCACTAAGTTTCAGCGTTCCCGGACGAGCACGAATCCAACGTCGCTCCTTGATCGACCCGTTCTGGGGATCTAGAGCTACCGTGGAATCCCTTTTCGAATTGCAGGAAGATATCGCCGCGTTCGTGGACGCTTTGCCGCGCACCTAACGCGGGGCATGATGGATATCCAAAGGAAGGACTAGACCATGTCACAAGAACAGATTAAGCCGCAGCCTCAAAAGCAGGATGAGGAAGCCGTTCCCGGCGTTCCCACGCCAGCACCAGCGTCTGCCTCGGCTCAAGCTCAAGTGCAAGAAGTGGATGACCTCCTCGCCGAGATCGATGGTGTACTAGAAACCAACGCTGAAGAATTCGTGCGCGGATTCGTGCAAAAGGGCGGTCAGTAGCCTCGTGGACCGGCGCATTATTGGTATTGAGACCGAATACGGGATCGCTCACTCGCATCCGGGGTCACGCTCCATCACCCCTGAAGAAGTGGCGCGATATTTGTTTAAACCCGTGGTGGAGTGGGGACGCAGCTCCAACGTTTTTCTTACCAACGGTGCGCGACTCTACCTCGATGTGGGGTCACACCCCGAGTATGCAACCTCTGAATGCGATGACCTGCTGGGCTTGATTTCTCAAGACCTCGCGGGTGAATCCGTCATGCGCTCGCTCATCGAACGCGGTGAGGCCTTGATGCATGAAGACGGCATTCAAGGTTCCATCTATTTGTTCAAGAACAACTCGGATTCCGCGGGTAACTCCTTCGGTTGCCACGAGAACTACATGATTCCGCGAAAGCTTGAATTCTCGCGCCTCTCCGAGCTGATGATCCCGTTCTTGGTGACCCGTCAGCTCATTTGTGGAGCCGGCAAGGTGAACCTCGCGGGGGATAACTGCGGATTCCACTTCTCGCAACGCGCAGACCACGTCTGGGAAGGCGTTTCGAGCGCCACCACGCGCTCCCGCCCCATCATCAACACCCGCGACGAGCCCCACGCCGACGCCGAGCGATTCCGCCGCATGCACGTGATCGTGGGCGATTCGAACATGTCCCAAACCACGCAGCTGCTGAAAGTGGGAGCCACGGACCTGGTCCTGCGCCTCATCGAATCCGGTGCCATTCTGGGAGATCTCAAGCTGGAGAATCCCATTCGTTCGATTCGTGAGATCTCACGCGATCTCACGGGGCGACAAGAGGTTCGACTTGCCTCTGGCCGTTCAATGTCCGCCTTGGAAATCCAGCGATTCTTCTTGCAACACGTCACTGCCTTTGTCGAGAAGAACGGCGCGCATCACGCGCACGTGTCCCGCGTGTTGGAGCTGTGGGAACGCGCCTTGGACGCCATTGAAACTCAGAACCTGGGCTTGATTGACAAGGACATTGACTGGGCCATCAAGAAGCGGCTCATCGATGCCTACATGGCCAAGAATTCACTTGAGCTTTCCTCGCCACGCGTGGCTCAAATTGACCTGACCTACCATGACATCTCCCTAGAACGCGGGCTCTTCCACGTGCTGGAACGCCGAGGCGCTGCCTCGACCGTGGTCACTCCAGAATCCGTGGAAGAAGCAGTCACCGTGGCCCCTCAAACCACGCGCGCAAAGATCCGCGGCGAGTTCATCAAGGCGGCGCGAGAGCACGGACGTGACGTCACCGCGGACTGGTTGCACCTGAAAGTCAACGACGCTCAAGGTGCCACGGTGCTGTTGAAGGACCCGTTTGTGACTGAGGATGCTGCGGCAACAGAGCTCATCAACGCCATTCGTGGCGCCTAGAGCGTTAGCACCTTTCTTTCAACACGCGCCCCGAAACTAGCCCTATGCTCAGCGCCCACACAGATTCCATGGGTACGCTGAACGAGGCCTTTGGCCTGTCCAGACCCCGTTGAAAGTTGTTTCTGTGCGAAAAGTTCTTGCGTCCGCCGTCCTGATCGGAATGTTGTCCCTTACCGCCTGCGGATCTCAAGAGATGCAGTCCTCCGGTAACCCGACGCCGTTGAACTCCATTGAGATCTCAGCCGAAGCCAACGCAACTACGGCTCCTAAGGTCACTTTTGATACCCCACTGGTAGCCACTGAAGCTGGTGCGAAGGTCGTCAGGAATGGTGACGGCGCCGAGATCAAAGAAGGCCAGCTAGTCTCCTATAAGCTCGCCGGCTACAGCACCGAAGACGGCAGCGAAATCGGTAACACCTTTGACCAGTCTGCTCAGCAGATTGAGCTCAGCGAAATGCTTAAGACCGCTGACCCAGAGATTTACGAAGTGCTGGTGGGAGCGAAGGTCGGCTCGTGGATCGCGTACACGCGCCCCGTCGAGTCCACCACCACCGAGTCCACGGAATCTGCCGAAGCCAGCGCCTCTGCATCCGAGAGCGCCTCGGGTTCTGCCGAAGCTTCGGGCTCAGGCAGTGCTTCAGCCTCGGCCTCAGCCTCTGACGGAGCCGCAGCTTCCTCCAGCGCCCCAGCGCAAGCTACCCAGGTGCTCATCATGGAAGTAACCGCTGTTCAAGACGCGCCGAAGAAGCTCTCTGAGGACGAAGTGAAAAAGTTGTCGGAGGAAGGCGCACTTCCTACCGTGAATGAAGACTCTAAGGGCACCCCAACCATCACCATCCCAGAAGGCAAGGATGCCCCCGCGGATCTAGCCGTGGAGGTCCTTGAAGAAGGAACTGGCGATGTCGTTGCAACGGAAACCTCTACGGTTACCGCCAACTACGTGGGCGTTCAGTGGTCCAACGGCGAAATCTTCGACTCGAGCTACGACCGCGGCGAAGCAACGTCCTTCGGCCTTGATCAGGTCATCCCAGGATGGACTCAGGGCCTGACCGGCCTGACGAAGGGCTCCAAGGTCCTGTTGACGATTCCTTCGTCGATGGCCTACGGCGAGTCCGGAACTAGCGGACGACCAACCGGCCCGCTGGTGTTCTACGTTGAGATCACGGACGTCAAGTAATCTTTCTTGCGTACATTGCAGTAAGACCACCGCAAGAATAAGCATCATTGAGGAGTGCATATGTCCTTCGGACAGCGCGAATACGACCGCCAGAAGCCAGAGATTGAGTTCCCTGGCGAAAACCCACCAGTTGAGCTTGTCATCGAAGACATCATCGTCGGTGACGGCGCCGAAGCAGTACCCGGCAAGACCGTTTCCACCCATTACGTGGGCGTAGCCTGGTCCACAGGCGAAGAGTTCGACGCTTCCTGGAACCGCGGCGAGCCACTCGATTTCACCGTGGGCATCGGTCAGGTTATCCGTGGCTGGGACCAGGGTCTTCTCGGTATGAAGGTCGGCGGTCGTCGCCGTCTGGAAATTCCTTCCGAGCTGGCTTACGGAGCCCGCGGAGCTGGCTCTGCAATCGGTCCAAATGAAGCGCTGATCTTCGTAGTTGACCTCGTGGACGTGAAGTAAGTAGTCCATACGTCGTAAATACGTCCCAGCAGGCACGAATCCCAGTAAGCTGTGGTTCGTGCCTGCTGATTTAACAGAGGTTCTGGTGAGCCTCGTTTACACACTTCTGAGCAAGAAGAACGGCATTTCCGCCGAATTCTTACGCTCTCGCGTAGACCGTTATCAGAACATCGATACGGAGACGTTCCAAAGGTATTTTGCGCGCGATAAAGGTGAACTTGAACGGCTAGGAATCCCGATTGAGACGATTCAGCGCGAAGATACCAACGGCCGAAACACCACGTTCTACCGCATCCTTCCGGAAAAGTACCGGTTGGATGAGATCGAATTTTCCGCTCCTGAAGCAGCAGCCATTGCCATGGCGGCGAGCTATTGGGGCGAAGACGCCCTGGGCAACGCCGCTCAACGGGCGCTCGCTCGGCTTGGCGTAGAGTCCACTGAGCTAGAGCATTCCGTCTTTGAACCGCGCGTCTCGAGCTCTGAACCCGCTTTTGGTCAGCTCCTCGAAGCCATCACTGAACATTTCGCGGTGACCTTCACCTACGCCAACCCGGTGGGGGAGCAGTCCGTCCGAGTCCTCGAACCATGGGGGCTGGGGCAGCGCTTCGGCCACTGGTACGTCACGGGTTGGGATCTGGACCGTCAAGCTCAGCGCATCTTCCGACTCTCGCGAATCCTCAATGAGGTCAAACGCGCGGCAAATGAGTTCACGCATGAGCGGCCGTCCGACTTCTCAATGCGCGAAGCCCTCAATCGCATGAAACTTGATACGGGCACCAGCTCCGCCTCAATAGAACTCCGTGAAGGACGCGGCATCTCGTTGCGCACGCGGGCCGAGGAGATCGTCGAAAGTGAAGAGGGCTGGGACCGACTCACCGTCCGCTTCGACAACGTTGAAGATATGGCGAAAGACGTCGCAGCCTTGGGAAATGCCGCGAGAGTCCTGGAGCCGGCCTCCCTCAAGCGAGCTGCGTCGTCGTTAGTGGAACGCGCCCTCGAAGCGCACCGGACCGCAGTCCCAACCTATGAGCTCCGCAAGCCAAAGAAATCCGCCGGAAGAATTCCGGAGACCGTCAAGGTAGCCCGCGCGCTGGATATGGTGTCCTACATTCATGACCACGGGGGAGCAACCTTCGCGGAACTGAGCGAGCACTTTGATCTTGACCGCCGCACGCTTCAAAGCGAACTCGAACGGCTCTCGTTGTGCGGACTGCCCGGCGGGCTGCACGACGAACTCCTCGATGTCATCATCGTCGGCGATGACGTCAATATTTTGAACGCCGAGCACCTCAACCACAAGGTGCGGTTGAATCTTGCCGAGGCCTTCTCCCTCATGGTGGCGCTTGAGCTGATGAGCGCTGTTCCGGGAGTGGGCGACGACTCGGTAGTGGAGAGCGCTCGTTCCAAGATTGAGGCGGCAACTGGCCACTTCAGCAATCTGTCCAACGCCATCACGGCACGTTTTGTGGCAAGCGAAGACCCCGAACGATGGTCCCAGCTTTATGACGCTATCGAGAATCACCGCGTCACTCGGCTCAAATACATTTCGGGAGGACGCGACGCGCTGACGGAGCGCGTGATTTGGCCGGTCCGGCTGAAGGAGCAGACTGGTCGCATTTACCTGCAAGCGTGGTGCACGTCTGCCAACGCGCCTCGGGTGTTCCGGATGGATCGCGTTCGCTCGCTCACGGTGCTGGATGAGCATTTTGCGGACGACGCCGCAGAGCTTGCGAAGGTGCCCACCGATCTGTATTCACCGCTGGCGAATGCGGACGATGTTGTGGTGAAGTTTGGTGCTCGCTTGCGGCCGTTGCTCCCAGAATTCACGCCAACAAAGGTTTCGACGAAACAGTCTGACGGATCGGTAATTGCCGAAATTTCCAGCGCCGGAGACCAGGCTCTGCGAGACCTCGTGACCTCGCACGCCGGGCACTTTGAAGTGGTGGCACCCCCGGAGAAGCGTCGAGAAATCAAAGAATGGCTCGAAGATGCGTCAAAGATGCACGCTGAGAGCGGAAACCAGCCATCTTGACTTCATAAGGGCTCACGCCGGGCATTTGGGCAGAGCTTTGTAGCGTAAACTTAAATCGACGAAAGGACCGTGCAATGGGTGGACTTCAGGGATGGCATTTGGTCATCATTATTGTTTTGGCTCTCTTGCTTTTCGGAGCACCAAAGCTTCCAGGACTAGCGCGCTCGATGGGCCAGTCTCTTCGCATCTTCAAGTCTGAAGTGCGTCAAATGAAGGACGAGGACCAAAAGGACGCTGACGGCGTCGACGAGACTCAGGCAAAGAAGCGTGAAACCGTTGAGGGCGACATCATTGACCCTGAGCGCAAGCGCGACACGCCTAACCTCTAAGTCTCGGTGGCCTCGCGGAAAGAGCGCGTAGCTAACCCCGAGGGGCGAATGGCCCTCAAGGAGCACTTGATTGAGCTCCGGAATAGGCTGTTCATTGCTCTGGGTGCGCTTCTCGTAACCACTATTGCCGGGTTCTTCCTGTATTACCCGGTGCTCGACATTTTGATCCAACCGGTCAAGAGCCTCGGCGGAGAAGTTAACTTCACCACCGCAGTGTCACCCTTCGACACCATGATTCAGGTCTCGGTGTTCCTCGGTGTCGTGCTCTCAGCTCCCATCTGGCTCTATCAGATCTGGGCGTTCATCGTCCCGGGCCTGCACAAGAATGAGAAGAAGTACGCACTGGGTTTCATTGGTGCAGCTCTTCCATTGTTCTTGTTGGGCCTGTACTTGGGCTTCTGGGTACTCCCGCACGCTCTCCAGTTCTTCATGGGGCTGACCCCAGGTACCGCCACCAACATCATTGGTATCGACGTGTACTTGCCGTTCGTGCTCCGGCTCTTGCTGGCCTTCGGCATAGCAATGATTGTGCCGGTCCTGATGGTGGGCCTGAATTTCATGGGCATCCTGCCTGGAAAGCTGATCGTCAAGCACTGGCGCATCACGGTATTCCTCATTTGTTTGGTGGCCGCCATGGCCGCTCCTGGCGGTGACGCGCTCACCATGCTCGTCCTCGCTGGACCGCTCTTGATCCTCTTCGCAGTAGCCACGATCTTCTGCTTGGTTCGTGACAAGCGAGTAGCTAAGAAGCGTGCAGAACAAGAAGCTGAGAACGAACGTATGGCTCGGGGAGAGGGATCTTCTCTTCCAAAGCCAGAAACCATCGACTAGCCCACGCAGCCACGCGAGCGCCTACTGCGCGTTCGCGTGGCTTCCGGGTTAAAGTCACACTATGGCGCTGACATCCCCCAAAGCGTCACATCTACAGGTCCGCGACCGGACCGGAAAGGGAACGTTATGACCTCTCCGGCCGAAAGGTACGCAGCCGCCAAAATTAGAGCGGCGGAGGCGAAAACCCTACTTTATTCTTTCCGACAGGAAATCTCCTTCGAGCTCGACGGCTTCCAAATCGAAGCCTGCAGAGAGCTCGAATCAGGCCGAGGAGTCCTCGTCGCAGCCCCCACTGGCGCTGGTAAGACCGTAGTGGGCGAGTTTGCCGTCTATCTCGCGTTGCAACGTGACGGTAAATGTTTCTACACCACGCCCATCAAGGCGCTCTCCAACCAGAAGTTTCAAGAGTTCTCTGAGAAATACGGCCCCGAACGGGTAGGTCTTCTTACCGGCGATACCTCCATCAATCCCGAAGCAGAGATCGTCGTCATGACCACCGAGGTGCTTCGGAACATGCTCTACGCCGACTCGGACACCTTGCGTGGGCTGTCTTTCGTAGTGATGGACGAGGTCCACTACTTGGCGGATAAGTTCCGTGGAGCCGTGTGGGAAGAAGTCATCATTCACTTGCCCGATTCCGTGCAGGTGGTCTCCCTCTCGGCAACTGTGTCCAACGCCGAAGAGTTCGGTGGCTGGCTTGATGCTGTCCGCGGTGACACCGCCATCATCGTGTCCGAGCACCGCCCCATCCCGCTCTTTCAGCACGTCATGGTGGGCGGACGAATTGTGGACTTGTTCGCTGAGGAAGTGTCCTTCGACGAAGCCGGCACGGAACAGCGTCGTGAGGCGTTGACCGTGAACCCGGAGTTGCTGCGGATTGCTCGTCACGATCGCGCCACTACCTTGACGCGTAGCGGTCGCGGCGGTTCTTCACGGCGGGACCGCGAAGAGTTCCGCGCCTCCCGCGGTGGAAAAGCCCACGGCGGAGCCGGGCGTGGGAAGGGCGATCGGCGCTTCAATAACCGCGATGGATCTGGCACGTGGGATGGCTCCAAGAGTCGTGACGGTGCGGGCAAACGAGATAGCTCGAGCAAGTGGGAAACCACCGAGGAAGCTCCGCGCTTCAACGTGTCACGTCCCCACATGATTCGCGCCCTAGAAGCCGCCGGACTCTTGCCCGCCATCGTCTTCATCTTTTCGCGAAAAGGCTGCGATGCGGCCGTCAGCCAATGCGTGCGCTCGGGACTGAAGCTCACCAATGATGCTGAATCCCGCGAAATCGCCGCGATTGTGGATGATGCCGCGAAGGACCTGAACCCCAGCGATCTTGACGTGCTGGGCTTTTGGTCCTGGCGCGACGGCTTGATCAATGGCTTCGCAGCCCACCACGCGGGAATGCTTCCGGTCTTCAAAGAGGTCGTAGAAAAACTCTTCGCTGAAGGCTATGTCCGCGCGGTCTTCGCTACCGAGACGCTCGCGTTGGGCGTCAACATGCCTGCTCGCTCTGTGGTGCTTGAAAAGCTCGTGAAGTTCAACGGTGAAGAGCATGTGCAGATCTCCCCGGGTGAGTACACGCAGCTGACCGGACGCGCGGGTCGCCGAGGCATCGATGTGGAAGGTCACGGCGTGGTGCTGTGGCAACCCGGAACGGATCCAGCGGCCGTAGCCGGTCTGGCGTCCAAGCGCACCTACCCTCTGAACTCCAGCTTCCGCCCCACCTACAACATGAGCCTGAACTTGACGGCCCAGTTTGGTCGAGAACGTGGCCGCGGCATTCTGGAATCCTCTTTCGCCCAGTTCCAAGCGGACCGCTCCGTCGTGGGACTGGCCCGAAAAGTTCGTGGTCGCGAAGAGTCCCTCGCTGGGTACGCGGAATCCATGAAGTGCCACTTGGGGGACTTCTCTGAGTACGCGAAGCTCCGCCGAGAGTTGAGCCAAGCGGAAAAGGATGCGAGCTCTTCCGAGCGGCGCATGCGTCGCGGCGCTGCCGCAGCGAGCCTCGAAGGTATCTCGCGTGGGGACGTGCTCCTAGCTAAGGGTCCCCGCGGGGTCACTCGGTGTGTTGTTTTGGAAACCTCTCGCTCCCTCCGCGATCCTTCGCCCACCATCCTCACCGAGGACGGCAAGATCAAACGCTTGAACCCGCTGGAGCTAGACAGCCCCGTGGTGGTTCACGAGCGTCTCCGCATCCCGAACCATTTCACAGGCCGTACACCTCGCGAACGACGCGACTTGGCATCGAGCCTGCGTAACCTGCTTCAGGACAAACGTCCGCCCAAGCACTTCTCGCGAGCATTCTCCTATGAGGGCTCGGATCGCATTGAGGCCGAGATTACCCGCTTGCGCAAGGAGCTTCGTCATCACCCGTGCCACGGTTGCTCGGATCGCGAAGAACACGCGCGCTGGGCCGACCGCTGGTGGTCACTTCGGAAGGAGACGGACCAGCTCAAGGCGCAGATTGGCGGCCGCACGAACACCATCGCCAAGATCTATGACCGTGTGTGCGCCGTGCTCAATCACTACGGCTACCTCAAGCTGGACGAGGAAATGGCTTCGATCGCCGATGGTTCGCACGCACGCTATTCGAGCGCCGGACAAGTACCCGAATCAGGCACAGACCTTGCGGATCCGGCACTTGACGCCGCAGGCATCGACGGATCGGCCCTCATTTCACAGGCCGGTCAGCGCCTCCGCAGGATCTACGGCGAACGGGACATGCTGACCTCGCTGGTGCTGGAATCCGGTGTCATGGAAAACCTGGATCCGGAAGAGCTCGCGGCCTTCATCACCACGCTGGTGTTCCAAGCGAAACGCGAAGAGCGCATGTTGGACGTCAAGCTCCCGAGCCCTGGCATCCATGACGCGTGGGATGTTGCGGTGCGCGAATGGTCCGAGCTCACGGACCTGGAGGAAGAACACCACCTGCCGCAGACCGCGGCACCCGAACTTGGTCTGGTCTGGCCGATGTTCCATTGGGCACGCGGCAAAGACCTCGGTGACGCCATCAAGGGAACGGACTTGGCTGCGGGCGACTTTGTGCGCTGGGCAAAGCAGGTCATCGATTCGCTTGATCAGCTTGCGAAGGTACAGGGAATTTCGCCCAAGTTCGCCAAGAACTGCCGCAGGGCTGTAGACCTCGTACGCCGCGGCGTCGTCATTCATATTGGCTTAGGAGAAGTTGACTAAGCCGTGCATCGAAAGGGAAGTACCAGTACAGTGTCGGAGATTTCGCTTTACCGCAATGGGTTCATCTATTCCACGGTGGATCCTTATGCAACGGCCATGATCGTGGAAAACGGTCAAGTGGCGTGGATCGGCGGGGAAGCGGCCGCGGAGTCTTTGAAGGATTCCCGCATGACCGTTATCGACCTTGACGGCGCGCTCATTACGCCGGCGTTTGTTGATTCGCATGTGCACGTCACGGAGACGGGACAGGCACTCACGGGCTTGGACCTGAGCAAAGCAGAGAGCGCCGAGGCGGTTCTTGAGGCAGTTGCTGCGCACGCTAAAACCAATGATCGCGTAGTGGGCCACGGCTGGGATGAGTCTCGCTGGGCCGGCCACCGCGTGCCTACCCCGCAAGAGCTTGAGCGCGCTTCCGGCGGCAAAGAGGTGTATCTGACGCGCGTGGATGCGCACTCGGGAATTGCTAACGAGTCGCTCCAGAACCGCCTAGGTCTTTCCGCCGATGCGGACCGGCTGACGGGGGAGCAGCACGTTGCTGCACGTCAGTCCGTCAACGAACTTTCGGCATCCGGGCTTCAGCTGCTTCAGCGCAAGGCGCTCGAGCACTTCGCGTCCCGTGGCTACGGAGCTGTGGTGGAGAATGCTGCTCCACATATCTCTGGCCGCGCTGACTTGGAATCCTTGGCCGCATTGGCCAACGCTGAGCAGGACTCGCTTCCCACCGTTTACTCCTTGTGGGGAGAGTTGGCGCGCGATGAGGCGCATGCTCGCGAACTCGTTGGTTCGTTTGGTCCTGGCGTGGTCCGCGGCTTGGCCGGCGATTTGCGTGTTGACGGATCCTTGGGATCTAGGACGGCCGCTTTGAACGCACCTTACGCGGACGCTGCCGCCGAAAGCGGTCAGTTGTATCTTTCAGCGGACGACGCCGCAGCTCACCTCGTGGCGTGCACCCTTGCGGGAATTCCAGGCGGCTTCCACGTGATCGGCGAACGCGGTTTGGACACCGTAGTAGAGGCGCTGGAGCGCGCCGCCGCCGTCGTGGGCGCGGACCGACTCAGGGGTGCGGGACACCGCCTAGAGCACGTGGAAATGGCTAGCGATGCGCACATTCAGGCATTGGCAGCCTTCGGCATTACTGTCTCGGTTCAACCTCTCTTTGATCAGCACTGGGGTGGGTCTGGCGGCATGTACGCGCAGCGCGTCGGTGAACAGCGGGCTGAAACCATGAACCGTTTTGGAACCATGTTGGCCGCCGGCATTCCGGTGACCTTTGGTTCTGATTCGCCAGTGACCGAAGCGAATCCTTGGCGAACTGTAGCTGCGGCGTTCTCGCTGAACCACGCGGCCGCACGTTTGTCTGCCAAGGCCGCTTTTATTGCGCACACTCGGGCCGGTTACCGTGCCATTCGTGAGGCGAGCCCGTTCTTGGGCCAACTGGGTCCAAGTGCCCCGGCAACCTTTGCAGTGTGGGAGCCATGGGAACTTTCTGTCCAGACCCCGGATGAGCGAGTTTCCGCGTGGAGCACCGACACGCGGGCCGGAACGCCGCTGTTGCCGACCTTGGACAGCGGAAGCCCGCAGTGCCTCCGCACGGTCAAGGATGGAAACATTCTGTTCGATCAATTGTCAAACTAGTAGATTAAAGGATGTCGCCACTCCGAAGTGACTAGGTTGTATTTAGGAATTCCCTAGTCAGGTAGCGGTTGACACGTTCGTCAGAGCTACTAGTGTGGAAGGTCACGGGTGAGTCGAAAGGCTTTCCTGGCTGGTAAAACCAGCACTGCACGAGGGAGTCCGTGAAACCTTAGAAAACAAGATGCGTCACACTGTCGAGTCTTGGCCCGAAGTTTCGCGGACTCCCTCATTTCTGCCTGTAGGGTAATGAGTGCCCCTCATCCGGTAGTGACGGGGGACGTCATGTTTATGTCTCTTCAGGAGGATTCCGCCCGTGCGGGTACTGACAATCATTCCCACCTATAACGAGCGGGAGTCTTTGCCGATTACCGTCAACCGTCTTCGTGCCGCGGCACCGGATGTGCACATTCTGATTGCGGATGACAATTCCCCTGACGGCACCGGTGCCATCGCGGATGAGATGGCTGCGAATGATTCCAACATCCATGTGATGCACCGCAAGGGTAAAGAAGGACTTGGCGCTGCTTACATCGCCGGTTTCCGCTGGGGACTCGAACGGGACTATGACGTCCTTGTTGAGATGGACGCAGATGGCTCCCACCAACCCGAGCAGCTTCCACGTCTTTTGGCTGAAATTCCGCGCGGCGCTGACTTGGTTATCGGTTCGCGCTGGGTCAAGGGCGGTTCTGTTGTGAATTGGCCGTTGCACCGAAAGTTCATCTCCTTGGGCGGTAGCCAGTTCTCTCGCATCATGCTGGGACTGAAGCTCCGTGACATCACCGCCGGATACCGCGCCTACACGGCACAGACCCTGCGGGCAATGGACTTCAACCAGATCGACTCCGTGGGCTACGGATTCCAGGTGGACATGACATTCCGCGTGGCCCGCATGGGCGCGCGCATCGTGGAAGTTCCCATCACGTTCGTTGAGCGCGAGCTCGGCGTCTCAAAGATGAGCGGAAACATTGTCACGGAGGCAATGGTGAACGTTGTTCGCTGGGGACTTTCGGCACGCGTGGAAACTCTGTCCGGAAAGATCAAGCGTCGCTTGGGACGCTAGAACGTCAGGCTCTACCGTTCCGCGCTGTGAGCGGGAAGTGGCAAGCTCTTTTTCAACAAGAATCGGCGGCGGTTCACCCCCTTTACTGGGAGTGAACCGCCGCCGATTCTTTATTGTTTGTAGATGTCTACGTGTGAGAATCCCGTAGCTTAGGCATAAAAAACGACTCCCAACGAGCGTACTCAACGTAGACACTAAGTTGAGGTTTTTCGTCGTTGGGAGTCGTTCTAAGAACTACTTAGAAGCCTTGACCTCGCCGCGGGATTCGCGCAGCTTCGTCAGGCGGTCGGCAAGGATTTGCTCGAGTTCGTCCACGGAACGGCGCTCCATGAGCATGTCCCAGTGGGTACGAACTGGCTTTTCGTTGCTATCAACAGGCTTTTCGCCGTTGACCAACACGGCTTCCTTGCCGGTCTTAGATGTCCAGGTGGGTGGTACTTCCGCCTCGGCGGCAAACATGACGAACACTTGCTCGCCGTCTTCACAGCGGTACTCGACGCGCTGGCGAGGTGCCGGCTCAACGCCAGACTCCGTCTCCATGCTCTGTGCTCCCAGGCGCATACCGCGCAAACTGCGATCGCTCACTGTCTTCCCTCCGCTAGATAAACTACTCGCCTTTACTTAACGAGCCAGATCCTAGAATCATTCCCGCAAAGACACTCAAGTATAGCGAAATCGCCCAGCTTCTGGCGCATCTAGGGTTCGAAGCTGGGCGATTGCTCACTTATGGGGCGCTTGTTGCTACTGGTTTGCACGCAGACGCCTGTTTACGGGCGCGGCGGTTCCGGATTTTCGGAGGACGACGACGCAGGGTCGGCTTTCGGGGCAGACGCTTCTGTAGCGCTGTGTCCCACGTTTCCGGCGCTGTGTCCCACATTTCCCAAGACTCCGCCGATTCCCTTGAGTGCTTCTCCCACTTCGCTGGGGATGATCCACAACTTGTTGGAGCTGCCTTCAGCCAGCTTCGGCAGCGTCTGAAGGTATTGGTACGCGAGAAGCTCGGGGTCCGGCCGGCCGGCGTGGATGGCGTCGAAGACTCTCTGGATAGCTTGAGCTTCACCGTCAGCGCGAAGGACGGCGGCTTGAGCGTAGCCTTCGGCGGCCAGAATGGCCGCTTGTCGCTGACCTTCCGCTGTCAGAATTTGTGACTGCTTGGTGCCCTCGGCAGTGAGGATCGCGGCACGCCGATCGCGTTCGGCGCGCATTTGCTTTTCCATGGAGTCCTGAATGGACAGCGGCGGATCGATAGCTTTGAGCTCCACGCGTGAAACGCGGATGCCCCATTTACCCGTGGCTTCATCCAGCACACCACGCAGTTGGCCGTTGATCTGGTCGCGGCTGGTGAGTGCTTCTTCGAGGTTCAATCCGCCCACCACGTTACGAAGCGTGGTGGTGGTGAGCTGCTCGACGGCCTGGATGTAATTGGCGATTTCGTAGGTCGCTGCTCGTGGCTCCGTGATTTGGAAATACACCACGGTGTCGATGCTGACTACCAAGTTGTCTTCCGTGATGACCGGCTGCGGTGGGAAGCTGACCACTTGTTCGCGCAGATCCAGAAGCGGCAAAAGTCGATCCACGAACGGAATGAGCAACGTCAGGCCCGGGCCGAGCGTGCGTTGGTACTTTCCGAGTCTTTCCACAACTCCCGCGCGGGCTTGCGGAACGATTCGAACTGAGCGGATGAGAACAACAATCACGAAGATTGCAAGAACAATAAGGACAATCGCTGTTGCGGTTGCGCCACCATTGCTTGGCATCCGTCCCCCTTTCAGATGTGCTGCTGATTGATAGTGACTGAACTATTCGGTGTCTCGGGGGCGTAGGTAGGCGGTGGCGCCTTCAATGCGCACCACAGACCCGTAAGTTCCCGGCTGGAGGGGTGCACCTGATTCGGTGCGAGCGGTCCAGATTTCGCCACCGATTTTGGCGCTTCCCATGAGTCTGCTGGTGGGCTCCAAGACAAGAGCCTCCTCGCCAATGAGCCGTTCAATATTGGTGCGCAACGACTCCGGCGCTTTCCGCAGATGCTTGATGGCAAGCGGGCGCAACATGAAAATCAGAACAAGAGAAAGCGCACAAAAGACAAGGGCCTGTAGCCAGAATTCGGCCCCCAACAGTGCGGCTGTGACGCCGCCCAGCGCGCCGAGCCCCAGCATGATGAAGTAGAGGTCCAAAGACACCATTTCGATGACAGCGAGCACCAAGAACAGCACCAGCCAGAACACCCACCCATTGGCGATAATCCACTCAAACATGCCGGTTTTTCGCTCCTGACTGACCATTTAGATACAAATCTCGAGTACCACTATGCCTGTTTTGGATCGCAATCTCGTCCGCCTTGAGGCGTACTTGCGTTAAAAAAGTTACCGAATTTTTGTAGGTTGCTTATTTCTTTTCAAAAACGGTAATGACGACGCCGCAGCTCACCGTCCGCTGTTCAGTTTCCGTTGACGTGGGCTCGTGGTGACCTGCCGGACCCATCGCCACAAGGTCAGCGACCTCGTCAGGGTTCAAAGTCAGCGAGAATTCGAGACTTTCTTCCTGGATGAGCGCGTAGCCCTCGGAGAAGGTTTCGTGGATTTTGGCTTGCTTCTCCCGCTGAATAGTCAGCAACCCCAGTTGCGCGTCGCGTAGCTCTTGGAGGTGATGGGGGAGCGGTGTGACCACAATGGCGCGACCGCCGCGACGCAGAATCCGCCGAAACTCCT
Source organism: Neomicrococcus aestuarii (assembly GCF_014201135.1). Taxonomy (NCBI): domain Bacteria; kingdom Bacillati; phylum Actinomycetota; class Actinomycetes; order Micrococcales; family Micrococcaceae; genus Neomicrococcus; species Neomicrococcus aestuarii. Next base: position 661,417 of record NZ_JACHDR010000001.1, read on the forward strand.
CGGCGTTGTGCGGGGAGAAGATATTGAGGACAACGTCAACGCTTCCTGCCGCTACTGGCAGGACACTCCACACGTCACTGACGAGTGCAAGGGTCTTTGGAACTTTAGCCGCGAACTTTGCGGCGGCGCGGGAAATGTCCATGGCGATAGCCCGCGTGCCATCTGAAGAGCTCATTCCGTTCATGACGCGTTCAAGGTAGTAGCCCGGTCCGGAACCGGCATCGTAGATCAGGGACGCATCCGTAGGAACAGCTGACGCCACTGCCTCGGCGATGGGTGCGTAGTGACCCGCTTCTAAGAACCTCAAGCGCGCTGCCACCATGTCCTGGGTGTCCTCGCGAAACTTGGTGCCCTTGCCGGTGAGGAGATTGAAATAACCCTGACGTGCGGCGTCGTACTGGTGCCCGTTCTCGCACGCGAGCTTTGAGGGGTGAGGCATTTCGGACTGAGAAAGCACCAACTCGCTTGCGCAGACGGGGCATACCAGTACGTCGGACCAATCGGTCACGGGGGAGTAATTCACAAAAATACCGTTCAATAACTGTTTCACAAAGGGGGTGAATCGAGTAGGCTCGCGACATGAAACCGGAGAATATCGACCTGCTCACTAGCCTATCTGCGCCAGCGCTACATCCTGACGGCTCGCGAGTGGTTGTTGCAGCTGTTCGCCCCAATTTTCGCAATGACTCCTATACGGGCCAGTTGTGGGACATAAAGGTCGATGGCTCCGGCGCGCGCCGCATCACTCAAGCGTTGGGTGACCGGGCGCCTCAGTTTTCTCCGGATGGCAGCGTGCTGGCTTTCTTGCGCAAAGACTCGGACGGTAAGCCTCAAGTGGCGATTGCCCCTGGCGATGGAGGAGAAGCGCGGCTTATTACGGCAGCGCCGCTCGGCGTCAGCTCCTTCACGTTCTCCCCAAATGGCACATGGATTGCCTTTGAAGCGGCGCGACCAGAAGAGGACCGGTACGGAACCACGGAGGGAATCTCTGGTGGTCAAGAGGATGCGCGTCGCATCACCACCGTGCAGTACCGCATCAACGGCGCCGGTTTCACGATTGATCAACGCAGTGGCCTCTACGTGCTCGCTGTTCCTCCCGTGGACGAAGAACCTTACGTGGAGCTCAAGGGCCGAGCCGCTAAGGCAGAGAAGAAGTCCGCTTCTGCGAGCGCCGGCAAAGATGTAAGCCAAGATGTAAGCCAGGATCCGGCGAGTGGAACCTCAACGGTTGATGAAACACATTTGGGCGTTCTCGGCGGTGAAAAGGGTGTTCCGCGCGCAGTTCTAGTGACGCGCATCGACACGGACGCTGTCGCACCTGAATTCAGCCCCGATGGAGCATGGCTGTATTTCGGAGCCGCGTTGCACGAATCTGCGCAGACGGACCTCCAATTTGATGTCTACCGTGTCCCTCTAGAACGCATCTTCGAACACTTGTCTGATAACCACGTAACACTTGAAGTTGCCGCTCCGGAGCTGGTCACCACCACGTCCGGTGAGGTCGGTGTGGAATCGGCGCGATTTGGCAAGGACGGCATCCTGTACGCGCTCGGTGGCGCACTGGGATCGACGGGAACCGACTTCGTGGGGCAACCGGTAGGCGTCTACTCCTTGGGGGATGGCACCCCGGGAAATGAATTTAGGTTGCTCACGGACCTGAATGCGGATGACTTCTCCGAAACCTCTGCTCTGGTTCCGGCCGCAACCGCTGGCGTTTGGGCCATTAGTCGCCACCGAGGCAGCGCGTCGCCGGTACTCGTGTCGTCTCAGGGCGCCCAGCGCATTGACGCAGGCCAACGCGTTGTCAAAGGTATTGCGGCAACGCAAGGCGGCGTCGTCGTAGTGACCTATTCAGACCCACAGACGCCAGCGGATCTCGCGAGCCTCACTAACGGCGCCTACACGCGGATCACCGACTTCGGTGCCGCACTGCGTGATGCAACCACCGTGATTGCGCCGCAAGAATTTACTGCAACGGCCAGTGACGGCACGGAAATCCACGGCTGGGTCTTTATCCCCGAAGGTGAAGGACCGCACCCGGTCCTGCTGAATATCCACGGTGGGCCGTTCCACCAACACGATTGGGCGTTCTTCGACGAGCCACAGGTCTACGCCGGCGCCGGGTATGCGGTACTGCACTGCAACCCGCGAGGTTCTGCCAGCTACGGTCTGGACCATGGCAAGGCCATCAAGGGTGGAATGGGCACCGTAGACGCGAGCGACGTTCTCACCTTCCTCGAGCAAGCCGTCGCCAGCTTCCCGCAATTGGACGGTGAGCGGCTCGGCGTGATGGGCGGCTCTTATGGCGGTTACCTCTCGTCTTGGCTCATCGGCCACGACCACCGCTTCACCGCAGCCATTGTGGAACGCGGCTGCTTGGAGCCGTACGCGTTCCAGGGTTCCTCCGACATTGGCTGGTTCTTCTTGGGCGAATACATGGGACGTGACGCTGAAGCGCAACGGCGCCAGAGTCCCTACGCAGCGGCAGATAACAACACCACCCCCACCTTCATCATTCATTCGGAAGAGGACTACCGCTGCCCGTTCGAACAAGCGCAGCAGTACTTCACCAAGCTCAAGCTGCAAGGCACCGAGGTGGAAATGTTGGTGTTCCCGGGGGAGAACCACGAGCTCTCACGCGCCGGTACGCCATGGCACCGTAAGCAACGCTTCGAGGCAATTCTCGAGTGGTGGAACCGGTATTTGCCCGTGACGAGTAGCGATCACTAGGAAGGACGTGAACGCTGTGAGCTCCACCTTCCCGTTGAGGGCCTTCCTTCGGCGCTATCGGGACGCCATCTATGACAAGGACGTCGAAGCGTTTGCTTCCTTATTCAGTGATAGCGCCCGTATTTTCGATGCGCAGATGGTGTGGGAGCGGCGCGGGGCGGATGGTGCGCGGGAATCTGCGCGTGCGCTCTTGGCTCGCGCCGCCAGTGGTGAGCGGCTGGTTCTTTCGTTCTCTTTCCTGGATCTCAGGGAGTACGACGGCGCAGCGAGCGTGAGTGCCTTAGTGCGGCACACGCTGGTCACCGGTGATAGCGAAGAACACTTCACTCCTACCGAGCACCAACGCCGACGGGTGACCTGGCTTTTTGAGCGAATCGGCGAAGAGTGGCTCATTGTTCATGAGCATGCGTCAGTGCCCGTGGATGCAACCTCCGGAGAGGCGATGCTGAAGATCACCGAGGAGAGCGGTGAGCCACTCGCGTCAGCGTGGACGGTACGAGCCGAACAGGCAGGAGATGAAGCCGATATCCATGGCATCAACGCCGCCGCCTTCCCCACGGAGGAAGAAGCAGACCTCGTGAATGCTCTGCGCAAGAATCCAGAGGCATGGATGCCAGGGCTCTCGATGCTCTCGTGCGATGGAGACCGGCCGGTAGGCTACGCGCTTCTCACGCGATGCTACGTGGGGGAGACGCCCGCCCTCGCCCTTGCCCCGTGCGCGGTCCTTCCCGAGTATCAATTCACGGGAGCAGGATCCGCCGCGATCACCGCGGTCCTCAACGCCGCGCGAGCACAAGGGGAGAAATACGTGGTTGTCCTAGGGCATCACGAGTACTACCCGCGCTTTGGATTCAAACGAGCCGCGACGTTCGGAGTAGGACTCAGCATCGACGTACCCGAAGAGTCGCTCATGGTGCTCAACCTTGAAGAAGACTCGGTAGCGACTTTCCCAGCGGGCACCGTCCGCTACGCCGCGCCCTTCGGGATTTAGGGTTACTACCCCATGAATCAGATCATCGTGCCGCGCTCGCATCGGCTCCAGTACGCGCGCATGCAAGAAAGCGATCTCAGCGAGATGGCCCAGCTGCTGGGAGACCCGGAAACCATGACGTACTACCCACGACCCAAAACCCGCGAAGAAGCACTCGCCTGGATCGGGGTCTGGGGAAGAATCGCCCGGAAATTCACGCTAAGGAGTCAGCGGCCTGTTGAATGGGTGACATGGCGGTCGATTTTCTAAGTGATGAGCAGGTCGCAGGGTTCAGCGGATTCCCCGACGAGGTACCAGCGGAGGACCTGGAACGTTTCTGTTGGTTGGACGATGCCGATTTGTCGGTGGTTGGTCGCCGCCGGGGAATGCACAACCGCCTGGGATTTGCTGTTCAACTGATCACGGTGCGGGTAGTCGGACGTTTTTTGACGGATCCATTGGCTGTTCCGTGGCCGGTGGTGGAATCCCTGGCCGGGCAGCTGGGCATTGCCGATGCTTCCGTGCTCAAGCTGTATGCGCAGCGGGGACAGACCGGGTACGAGCACGCCGCGGAAATCTCCACCGAGTACGGGTATGCGGATTTCTCCGATCCGGCCAGGTACGAAGAGCTGAGGCTGTTTCTGGAGGCCCGGGCCTGGACTTCGTCGGAGGGACCGGTGCGTTTGTTTGAACGGGCAGCTCTCTGGCTGCGTGAGCGCAAGGTCCTTCTCCCCGGCGTCTCCACGTTGACACGACTGGTTTTAGAGGTCCGCTCCGGAGCAAATGACCGCCTCCATTCCATGCTGGTGGACGCGGCCGGCCCCGCATTGATTCTGGAATTGGAAGGTCTGCTTCGCGTTGGGGAGGGGTCACGGTTGACCGCGTGGGAACGGCTGCGGACCGGGCCTTCGAGGGTCTCGGTGCCGGAATTGTTGCGGCAGTTGGAGCGGCTGGGTCGCTTGCGGTCCCTGGGTGCCGGGTCCATTGATGTGGAGATGATCCCCGAGGGCCGGATGAACGCCCTGGCCCGCTACGGGTTGGCGGGCAAGGCCTCATCGCTTCGAGGACTATCGGGACAGCGCCGGGGTGCGACACTGCTTTGTGCCGTGCGCGCATTGACGTCGGAGGTTGCCGATGATTTGTGTGATGCCCTGGACGCCATTGTCAACGAACGCGTTCTGCGCAAGGCAACCAGGGAATCCACTGCCGCCCGGTTGAAGTCCCTGCCCCGTTTGTCCAAGGCCTCGCTGCAATTGGCGAAGGCCGCGAAAACACTGGTCGAGGTGTTGGACAACACGGATTATTCCGGCGCAGAGGCCGCCTCGGTGCTGGCCGATCAGGTTTCCTTGTCCGAGCTACGCGCCGCGCTGGAGGTGGTGAACGAAGTGGTGAATCCCGAGGGTGCCGAGGCTGACACTGCGGGGCAGATGCTGCGCCGGTTCGCCACCGTGCGCTCGTTCCTGCCAGCATTGGCCGAGGCGGCACCCTTCGGGGCCACCGCGGGCGGGACGCCAACGTTGGCGGCGCTGACGGCACTGCCGGAAGTTCTGGACGGCCGCAAGAAAGACCCTGCCGAGGTTGATCTGTCCGTACTCTCTCCAACTTGGCAGCGCCTTGTCACGGCTTCGGAGGAAATCGACCGCAAGGCCTACACGGTGGCAGTGACGGTGGCCGTCCACAAGGCGCTGCGGCGCCGGGACATCTTCGTGGTGGGCGGGCGTCGCTGGGGAGACCCTCGGGCGCGGTTGCTGACCGATCCGGCGTGGCAGGCCACCAAAAAAGAGACCTTGAGGGCACTCCAGCTGCCCGAAGAGCCAACGGAGCATCTGGCTGGTGTGCGCCACCGCCTTGATGCCCGATATCGTGCGGCGGCTGAGCAGTTGGCCGACAATCCAACGGTACGGATTGATGATGCCGGCAAAGTCCACCTCTCACCCCTGGAAGCCAAAAAGGTCCCGGAGTCCCTGACGCAGTTGCGGGGGATGGTCTCCGGGATACTGCCGAGGGTGGACCTGCCCGATGTGCTGCTGGAAGTACATTCCTGGACGGGATTCCTCTCGGAATTCAGCCACGTCTCGGAGGCCTCCGCGAGGATGGTCCAGCTCGATGTCTCCGTCGCAGCCCTCCTGGTGGCCGAGGCCTGCAACGTCGGACTCACACCGGTGGTAAGGGATGGCCACCCCGCCCTGACACGTGGACGCCTGAGCCACGTCGACCAAAACTATGTGCGTGCCGATACGCTGCGCGCGGCCAACGCCCGCCTGATCAAGGCCCAGTCCGGTCTCGGACTCGCGCAACGCTGGGGCACAGGCCTGCTGGCGTCCGTCGACGGGATGCGGTTCGTGGTGCCGGTGGCCACCGTCAATGCCGGGGCAAATCCGCGCTACTTCGGCCAGGGCCGCGGCCTGACCTGGCTGAACTATCTCAACGACCAGGTCTCCGGCCTGGGCGCCGTCGTGGTTCCGGGAACGGTCCGCGATTCCCTGCACATTCTCGATGGGCTGCTCGATCTTGACGGCGGCCAACGCCCCGAGATGGTCGCCACTGACACGGCCTCCTACTCGGACCAGGTCTTCGGGCTTTTCACCCTGCTCGGATATCGGTTCTCACCCCGACTGGCCGGGTTGCCGGACCAACGGTTCTGGCGCATCGACGCCACGGCGGATTATGGGAAGCTGAACGCGGTGGCCGGCCGCAACCGCATCAACCTGGATCTCATCACGTCGAACTGGCCGGACATGCTCCGCCTTGCCGGGTCCCTGACTGCCGGGACCGTGCGTGCCTCGGAAGTCCTGCGGGTCACCCAGGGAGGCGGGGCACCGACGCTGCTCGGGAAGGCGTTGGCGGAGTACGGGAGGATTGCCAAGACCGAGCATCTGTTGGACTTCATCGATGCCGATGAGGGGTACCGCCGGCAAATCCATACACAGTTGACTGTGCAGGAATCCCGGCATGCCCTGGCCAGACTCATCTTCCACGGCAGGAGGGGCCAGATACGGCAGTCCTACCGGGAAGGCCAGGAAGACCAACTCGGCGCCCTTGGCCTGGTCCTGAACGCCGTCATCCTGTGGAACACCCGCTACCTGGACGCCGCACTCAGCGGGCTCCGCGACCGCGGCCACAACGTTGCAGACGAGGACGTGCAACGCCTGTCGCCGCTGGTTTCGGAACACATCAATATGCTGGGCCGCTACTCTTTCACTGCAGGCGCCACAGGAACCGAACTTCGGCCATTGAGGAACCCCGATGAGGACCTGGAGACCTAAACGAGGCAACATTTCCCTGAACATATCCCCGCCCGCAAGGGAAGGTCTAACGGAAATGTTTGTGAAATCGGTTTGATGGTTGACGGGAAATTTTCCGCACTTAACATCCCCGATACATAGAGTTGTTAACTTGTGGCTATGACGCTGAACATTCAACTCGCAAACTTCGACGATCCCGCTTTGAGTATCTTCCTTGAAGAGCACCTTGCCGACATGGCTCCCCATTCTCCGCTGGAATCTCAGCACGCGTTGGACCTGTCTGCACTTCGGCAGCCCACAGTTCAACTCTGGGTAGCGTGGAAGGAACAACGGATAGCGGGAACCTGCGCGTTGGCGGTACTGACACCGGGACACGAGGAGCTCAAGAGCATGCGTACCGACCCGGACTTTCGCGGACAAGGAATCGCTTCGCAGTTGCTACACCATGTGTTGGCCACGGCGAGAGCGCGCAAGGTAGATCGCATATCTCTGGAGACCGGATCTATGGAATTTTTCGCACCAGCCCGGGCACTGTACAAAAAACATGGGTTCGATCAATGTCAGCCATTCGGCTCCTACATTGAAGATACTCACAGCCACTACATGACTCGAACCCTTCACCCCGAGCCAACTTCTAGATAAGTCGGATTGTCACAGACAGGAAATTCTTACCTCAAGACCCTGACATCACGCATGGTCATCCCTGTCCCGTAAGACGGTCGGCCAGCGGAGCGTGTGCAGACGACTTCGGACTTTTTTCAAAACCGCGTGTTTCCGCACATGTCAGATTCCCGTATACCGTGCCCGCAATTAAGCCCGGTGATGGGGGGCTAAACGGTACACTCAAAACCATGACCGGACTCCTCATCGGATACGCGCGCGTATCCACCAATGACCAAGACCTCACCGTCCAGAAGAACGCCTTGCTTGGCTTGGGCGTGTCGCCGGAGAAGACCTTCACCGATCAGGGCCTCACCGGTGCGAATAGGGAGCGGCCTGGGCTTGGGCAGGCGCTGGCCGCCTGCCGGGGTGGGGACACCCTGGTCGTGACCAAGCTTGACCGCCTGGCCCGGTCACTGCGAGATGCCAAGGACATCGTTGACGAGCTCACCCGTCGCGAGGTCAAGCTCAGCATCGGCGGCTCCGTCCATGACCCCACCGATCCCGTGGGCAAACTCCTCTTCAATGTGCTGGGAATGGTTGCCGAATTCGAGGCAGACCTGATTCGGGCACGAACCCGTGAGGGGATGGCCGTTGCCAAGGCAAAGGGCCGGCTACGCGGAAAACAACCCAAACTCTCCAAAGCCCAGGAAGCACACCTGGTTTCCGTTCACGGGGCGGGAACGCACACGACTGGTGAAATCGCCGAACTCTTCGGCGTAGCCCGGTCAACCGTCTACCGTGCCATCAAACGGGCCGTCGAGGCAGCCGCTTAGATCCATCGAATTTCACCGACCTTGCCGGAGCTAACACCGGAACGTCGTTAGCGTGAATTTCCGAGAAGATCTTCCCCGGACCCCGGATCCACTGGAACCAACGCAACTATCAGCGAGACGGACTCGGTCTCTGGATCCTTCGCGCTCGCAGTGACGTGACCCCAGTCGGCGAACCCACGCCCAGCGCGACACAAGCAGACAGCGGGAGTCGAGCTGCGTCGTCGTCCTTTATAGGGGACTGCGGACTCACGTGGCAGGAAATTGACGGCACCGAAGAACTGGAAATTGGGTACCACGTGCGCCCCGGATGGCAACGGCAGGGCCTAGCGACGGAAGCCGCCATCGCGAGCCGCGATCTGGCCTTGTCCCTCGGGCACAAGCGACTGATCTCCATCATTCACCCCGAGAACCTCGCGTCACGGCGGGTCGCGGAGAAGGTCGGCATGCGTCTTGAGCGGCACACCGTCAGCAGAACCGGCATTCCCGTGGTGGTCTACGCCGGGCAGTGGTAATCATTCACGACTTCTTCCAAGCGCCGCCGGTAGGATCAATTCGCTAAGCCCTTGTTTTGTCACCCTTGGAGGACTCATGGCCGCAGTGCCGTTGGCTGACAGTCACGAAATGATTCGCGTTCACGGCGCGAATGAGAACAACCTGAAAAACGTGTCTGTCCAGATTCCCAAGCGTCGACTCACGGTGTTTACCGGGGTTTCAGGCTCCGGCAAGAGCTCCTTGGTGTTCGGAACCATCGCTGCGGAGTCGCAGCGCATGATCAACGAGACCTACAGCTCCTTCGTGCAAGGATTCATGCCCAACATCGGCCGGCCAGAAGTGGATCTGCTGGAAGGGCTCACCACGGCGATCATCGTGGACCAAGAGCGCATGGGCGCTAACCCGCGCTCGACCGTCGGCACCGTCACAGACGCCAACGCCATGCTGCGCATCATCTTTAGTCGCATCGCCGAACCGCACATCGGCTCATCCAACGCGTATTCGTTCAATGTGCCCTCCGTCAGCGCCAGTGGCGTCATGAAAGTGACCAAGGGCGGCAAAGAAGTCGCCGAGAAGAAGACGTTCAACCAGACCGGCGGCATGTGCCCCGAATGTGAGGGCCGCGGACAGGTCTCCGACATCATCCTGGACGAACTCTACGATTCCTCGATGTCACTGGCCGAAGGACCATTTAAGATCCCTGGTTACACCGCCGACGGATGGGCCATGAGGATCTTCTCCGGATCGGGCTTCTTCGACGTAGACAAGCCGATCGCGAAGTTCAACGAGTCTGAGATGCACGACCTGCTCTACAAAGAGCCCACTAAGGTCAAGATCGACAGCATTAACCTGACCTACGAAGGCCTGATTCCTAAAGTTCAAAAGTCCTTCCTTTCCAAGGATCGGGACGCTTTGCAACCGCATATCCGGGCGTTTGTGGACCGCATTGCTACCTTCAAAATGTGCCCCGCGTGCGATGGCACTCGCTTAGCGGAACCTGCGCGAAACTCTTTTATCAACGGCAAAAACATCGCCGATCTCTGCGCCATGCAGATCAACGAGTTGGCTGTGTGGCTCCGTTCTCTGGAAGCGCCGGCCTTGGGTCCGCTCGTCGAGAACCTGCAGCACACCCTGGATCAGTTCGTGGAAATTGGCCTGGGGTACCTGACGCTGGATCGGCCGTCCGGCACTCTGTCCGGCGGTGAATCCCAGCGCGTGAAAATGATCCGCCACATGGGATCTGCACTCACGGATGTGACCTACGTGTTCGATGAGCCGTCCGTGGGACTGCACCCGCATGACATTCAGCGCATGAACGAGCTCCTGCAGCGCTTGCGGGACAAGGGCAACACCGTGCTAGTGGTGGAACACAAGCCAGAAATGATTGAGATCGCCGATCACGTGGTGGACCTTGGCCCAGGGCCGGGATCGCGCGGTGGACAGATCTGCTTTGAAGGATCCGTCGAGGATCTTCGCAAGAGCGGCACCGTCACCGGAAAGCATCTGGATGATCGCTCCACCCTGAAGGCCAGCGTGAACAAGCCCAAGGGGACTCTGCAGATCCGGGGTGCCTCGGAAAACAACCTTCAAAGCGTTGATGTGGATGTGCCACTCGGCGTTCTGGTGGCTGTCACGGGCGTTTCAGGATCAGGTAAGAGCTCGCTGGTTCATGGATCCATCGCCAAGAATGACGGCGTTGTGTCGATCGATCAGACGGCCATTCGTGGTTCTCGCCGGAGCAATCCCGCGACCTACACTGGGATGCTCGAACCTATTCGCAAGGCGTTCGCGAAGGAGAATGGGGTCAAGCCGGCGCTCTTCAGTGCCAACTCTGAGGGAGCCTGCCCCACCTGTAACGGTGCCGGCGTGGTCTACACGGAGCTCGGTTTCATGGCGACTGTGGGGACCACCTGTGAGGACTGTGAGGGCAAGCGTTTCCAGCCGGAGGTGCTCGAGTACCGGCTCGCTGGTAAGAACATCCACGAAGTGCTTTCGATGCCCGTGGATGAGGCCGAGGCGTTCTTCGGTGAAGGAGACGCCAAAATCCCTGCGGTGCACAAGATCCTGCAGCGCTTGTCTGATGTGGGCTTGGGCTACTTGAGCCTTGGCCAGCCGCTCACCACTCTGTCCGGCGGCGAACGCCAACGCCTCAAGCTAGCAACCCAGATGGGGGATAAGGGCGAAATCTACGTCCTCGATGAACCCACCACCGGGCTCCACCTGTCGGACGTGGAACAGCTCATGGGCTTGCTGGACCGACTCGTGAAATCCGGGAAATCCGTCATTGTTATTGAGCATCATCAGGCCGTGATGGCTCACGCGGACTGGATCATTGATCTGGGCCCGGGTGCTGGTGTTGACGGTGGCACCGTGGTCTTTGAGGGCACGCCCGCGGAGCTGGTGGCCGATGCCTCCACGCTCACGGGGCGCTACCTCAAAGAGTATGTGACCGCTTAAGCGGACTGATTCGACGCATCTTTGCGCAGGAAGAACGCCAAGATGATGGCGATGATTCCAAGGATGCCTCCGAGCGAGAACGCAACGTCCGCGCCGGCAATAACGGCGTGAGCTTCATCAGAACCGCTGCTCGCTGCCGTCGCCGCGCCAATCGAGAGGGCGGCAATGAAGCCCGCCGTGCCTGCTGCGCCACCGAGTTGCTGAAGCGTATTCAAAATCGCTGAACCGTGTCCGTACAACTCGCGCGGAAGCGAGCCAAGCGCCGTCGTCATCAGGGGAGTCATGACCATGGCCATGCCCAAGCTGAACACCACGTTCGTGATGATCACCGTAGTCAATGAGCTTTCGGCGTCGAGGGTGGTCATCCACCAGAGCCCGCCCGCCAAGAGCGCGGCGCCCGGAAGCACGAGGGGGAGTGCGCCGAGCTTGTCATAGAGACGGCCGATGAACGGTGAGGCGATGCCCTGGATCAGGCCGCCTGGAAGGAGTACCAGGCCAGCTTCGAGCACGCTGAATCCACGGCCGTTCTGCAGGTAAATTGGCAGGACCATGACGGTTCCCAGCATGCTTCCCATGGCGATCACCAGAATGGTCACGGCGATGCGGAAATTGTGGAACTTGAAGGGCTTGAGGTTCAGCAAAGCTGAATCATCCTTGCGTTGCAGCGCAATCTGTCGCTGGACAAAGATCGCCAATGCAATGAGACCCACCACGAAGGCGCCCAAAGGGGCCATAGATCCGCCGATGATGGAAGAGATGGACGCGAGACCGTAGACCAGCCCGCCGAAGGCAACCGCCGAGAAAGCAACCGAGAGGAGATCTAGGGGAGCGCGGCGAGTCGGGTTCTTGTGCTTGAGTGAGACGTAGCCCGCGATCAACAAGATGACCGCCAGCGGCACAATGGCCCCGAAGATCCAGCGCCAACCCCACGTGTTCACCACGAGTCCGGAGAGCGTGGGACCAATGGCCGGTGCCACAGAAATCACCACGGAGTTCAATCCCATGACGGTACCGCGGCGAGCAGGTGCCACCAGCGTAAGCGTGGTAACCATGAGCAAAGGCAGGACGATGGCCGTGCCGCCCGCTTGAATGATGCGGCCCAACAAAATGACGCCAACAGACGGTGCTAGCGCTGCGACGAGCGTGCCCACAATGAACAGCGAGATCGCCACGGTGAACAGTGTGCGCGTTGTGAACCGCTGAGTTAGAAAGCCGGTCGTCGGAATGACCACGGCCATGGTGAGCAAGAAGCCTGTAGTGAGCCACTGGACCTGTACTGCATCAACGTTGAACTCGGCCATGAGATTTGGAAGTGCAACCGAAAGGACGGTTTCATTCAGGATCATCAAGAAGGCGGAGATGACCAGCACCGTGATGATGGTAGTGACGCCCTTGCGGTCGAGCGCTTGAACAGCGTCCGTCTGTGATGGCGCGGATTCCTCCGGCTGGAGGGATGAAGACATGCGGGTACCTGTTTCTGTGTGGCTGGAGGGTGACCTCGATTGCACGAAAGTGCTCTGTTGAAATTATGGCACACTGTGACAAGTTGTCGTAAGTGACATATACTGGTGACATTCGATACAACGACGTAAGGGAGGGGTAGTGAGCCCCAGTAAATCCAGTGAGCAGCCCCTCGGATTGCGCGAGCGGCGTCGACTTCAAACGGAAAACGAAATCCACGAAGCCGCGATTACGCTTTTTGAGCAAAAGGGCGTGGCTGCCACTACGGTGCAGGATATTGCGGACGCAGCAGGCATTTCCTCGCGCACGTTCTTTCGATACTTTGCCAGCAAGGAGCAGGCAGCGTTGCCTGGTCAACGACGCATGGTGGACGCCATGGCATCCGTTGACTTCAGTAACGTTCAGAGCACCTCTGATCTATTGCGCATCATGGCTAACGTCGCCGAAAGCGTGATGCTCTCCGAAAATCAACCGAGTGCGGGGGAGCACCGCAGAATCGCCCGCCTACTGGCGACAGAGGGGGATATGCGCTCGCTTGCGGCCGCTCAGGAGCAGTACTTGGGCAAGGTTTTGCGGGAGTCCTTAGAACGGAATTTGCCGAATTACGACGCCGCGAGCTTGCTTTTGGTTGCCGAAATTTCGCTTGCGCTGTGGCGGACTAGCTGGATGCGCTGGGGGGAGTTGTCGGCCGAAGATGTGATTGTTGAACCCATCGTTGTTTTTCGCGAGTGCCGTGCCACACTAGATGGCATGCTTGGTGGAACAACGTCATGAAACTCCTGCTGACCTCCGGCGGCATCACTAACGACAGCATTCGGGAGGCCCTCGAGAGGCTCCCGGGGAAACCCGTTTCCGAATCCACGGCACTGTGTATTCCCACCGCGCAATACGGACATCCCTGGTGTACACCACAGAGCATGTGGAATTTTGTGGCCGGTGAGCAGCCGTCCCATATGACCGGCTTGGGATGGAAATCCGTGGGGCTGTTAGAGCTACTGGCGTTACCGAGTATGAACAAGGAACGCTGGTTGCCGTGGCTTGAAGCGGCGGATGTGCTCTTGGTGGACGGCGGCGATGCAATCTATCTTCGTCATTGGCTGGTGCAATCAGGCCTTTGGGATGAGCTGCAACGATTCTCGAATCTCGTCTGGGTGGGTGTGAGCGCCGGCAGCATGGTGTTGACGCCACGAATCGGCCGTGAGTTCATGACCTCTGGATCAAAAGACATTTGGGGCCGTGAAGATCTTCCAGCGCCTGCAGACGCCGGTCTGAGTGCCATCGAGTTTTCAATCTTCCCGCACCTGAACCATCCGGACATGCCGACCAATTCGTTGCAGGCTGCTGAGAAATGGTTTGAGCAGATTGATCATCCAGCCTTCGCCATGGATGACGATTCAGCAATTGCCGTGGTCGATGGTGACATCCGTGTGATTTCAGAAGGCACGTGCGTGGAACTGGGATAACGTCGTGGGCGTTATTCAGTGAGGGTTGTGTTTGGTGAAATTCCTGAGAATTCCTGGCCGCTCCCACGTTTATTTATAATGCCGATAATATACATTATGTAAACTAAGTACTCTGCGTATCTCATCGGATGAATCAGTCAGGCCCTCTCCCGCGGCCGTTCGGGTCCGGACACTTGCCGCCCCCTGGGCCGCGGTGTTTCAGGGGTCCACCGAATTGGAACGGTAGCGGCAGTCCTTCCGCGGATCTGCGCGGATCAGGGGCTTAGGCCGCCAGAAACCGCGTCTGACCTGTTCGTTTGCCCGGATGATGCAATTGATGAATCATTGATTCAATCAATACAACGGACTTGGAGGCGGAATGGCGGTCGACGGATCAGGTCGGGTGTATCTGCTGGGCTCCATTCCGCTCTTGCATCCCGAACAGCAGACCTTGGACGAGATGTTGGACGGCTGGCGCAACCAGCAGCTCTCGCGAAACCTCAAGTTCGACACGATCGACCAGCGCGCCCGGTATGTCCGCAGGTTCGTGGACCACGTGAACGAGTTTCCCTGGAATTGGACGCCGGCCCACGTCGAGGAGTACTTCGGGGACCTGCGCTCGATCCGGCGCGTGAGCCATGCGACACTCCGCGCCCACCAGTCCGCACTGCGCCACTTCACCACATACGTCTCCAACCCCGACTACGGCTGGGATAGGGCCTGCGAGCAGCTCTTCGGCACCCATCCCTCCCAGGTCTTCTACGAGTGGAACACGGCCACGCACGTGCAGGGGTTCGAGGGCCGCCCCGCCAAACGGCCCTTCACCAAGGAGGAACTCCAGAGGGTCTTCGACCACGCCGACGACGAGGTCGGACTCATCGAGGCCTCGGGCAAGAAGGGCTGGAAGGCGGCCTACCGCGACACCGTCATGCTCAAGGTGGCCTACTCCTACGGGCTGCGCTTCAATGAGCTCCGGCACCTGCAGTCCGTCGACTTCGCAACCAACCCCCGCGCCCGCGGCTTCGGGAGATTCGGTGTCTGCAAAGTCCGCTTCGGCAAGTCCCGCAGGGCTTCGCCGCCCAAGCCCCGCAGCGTGCTGACCGTCTTCGACTGGACCGCAGGCATCCTGGAGGATTGGCTCGCCAATGGCCGCGGAACACTCCACACGCCCGACCTCTTCCCCAGCGAACGCGGCGGCCTGATCGTGGAGTCCACCCTCCTGCGCCGGCTCCGGCGGTACCTCGACGAACTTGGAATGCCATCGGACGGGCTTGACCTGCATTCACTGCGGCGCTCCTACGCGACGCACCTGCTCGAAGCCGGGTGGGATCCTAGATTCGTGCAATACCAAATGGGCCACGAACACGCCTCCACCACCGGAATCTACCAATTCGTCAGCGACGACTTCCGCAACACCACCCTGCGGGCCTCTCTGGACCGCACGCTGGGCGAGGCGCTGGGACCGCAATCCGGAGGAGAGCAATGAAGCGCCAAGTCGAATACACGTGGCGGCTGGCCGAGCTGATGGCGGTCCGGGGACTGCACAACACCACCGACCTCATCCCCCTGCTGGCCGAACGCGGAATCAATCTCTCCAGGCCCCAGGTCTACCGCATCGTCAACCAGAAGCCTGAACGCGTAGCCCTGCAGGTCATAGCCGCCATCTGCGACATCTTCTCTTGCGGACCCGAAGACCTCATCACCGTCACCGCCGCCGACGTGCGGGCACGCAAGACCGGAACCAACAACTCGCCCAACGTCGTGGACCTCAACCGGACTGTCCGCCCACGCCGCGCCCGCATCATCGACGATGACGACTGAACCACCCGCAGGACTCACGCGGCGCAACACCGCCCGCGGCCGCCCCCGCACGAACGGCTCCGTCCAGTGCTCCCGCTGCGGCCGCGCCGCCGGCAGGGCACGGGCGACTTGGCCAGAAGGCAAGATCTGCGGTCCCTGCTTCACCTTGGCGACCCGAACCCGCGGCACCTGCCCCGACTGCGGACAGCACAGACTCCTCCCCGGCCCACCCTCAGGCGAGGGAGGACCGCGGTGCGCACCGTGCGCCGGCATCCACCACGACTTCCACTGCACCCGCTGCGGCCACGAAGGCGAGTTCTACCGCCGCGGCATCTGCGCCCGCTGCGCCCTCAGGGACGACCTCACCGCCCTGCTGCTGACCAACCCAGACGATCCGAAAAGTGCAGCAAGGCTGATCAACGTCCTTTGCGAGGCCGAGCGCCCCGAAAGTGTCATCACCTGGAAGCGCTCCCCCAGGGTCCAAGCGCTTTTGGCATCCCTCTCGAGCGGCCAGACACCTCTGACCCACGAAGGGCTGGACAGTCACAGCGACAGCGCAGGACGAGCAGCCGAGCACCTCCGGGCACTGCTCATGCACCACGAACTTCTCCCCCAGCGCGACCCGTACCTCAGCCGCTTCGAGACCTGGATAGACGACAAGCTCCGCGCCCTGCCGGCCGAAGTCGCCAAACCCATCGAACAATTCGCCAAATGGCACCACCTCAGGCGCATCCGGGTCATGGCAACTCCGGACTCGACTGCCCGCGGTCCCGTGCACGCAGCCAAACAAGAGATCACCGAAACCATCAAATTCCTCGGCTGGCTCTGGCAGACCCACCAGCGCACCGCCTCCACCAGCACCCAGCAGGACGTTGACACCTGGCTCTCAACGGGACCAACCACAAGAAAGGCCATCCGGACGTTCTTCGTGTTCGCGAAGAAGACCGGCACGAACACGCGTGTCGAGATCGGCCACTACAAGGCCAAGAGCCGCCCGGCCATCACGCAGGAGGAACGCCTCGCGTGGCTCCGGGAAATGCTCACCGGCAACAGCGAGTCCCCGCCCTACCGGGTCGCCGGCATACTGCTTCTCCTCTATGCCCAGCCCCTGGTCCGGGTGGCCGCGCTCCGCAGCGACGCAATCAGCGTCAACGACAACACCGGGACGCTGAGCATCACCCTCGGCACGCATCCCGTGCCCGTCCCGCAGCCATTCGCGGAACTCCTCACGCAGTACCTCCAAAACCGTCCCAATCTCAGAACGGGATCGGGGTCGGACAGCCCTTGGCTTTTCCCGGGAACCCGGACAGGCCAGCATCTCCACCCCAACACCATCATGGACAGGCTCCGCAGCCTCGGCCTCGAACTGCGCGGCGCGCGAAACACAGCCCTGGACGAACACCTCTCCGCCGCGCCGCCACCACTGGTCGCCGACGCACTCGGCTTCAGCCACCAGGTCGCGTTCCTCCATTCCGAAGCCTCCGCACAGCCCTGGGCACGCTACGCCGACCTGAAGGCAAACCACAACGTCCCGCCGTCCTAACCCCTGCCGGCAGAGCCACAACATCGGCCCGGCAATGGATCCAATGTCGAGGAGGGCAGCCCTAGGTTCCCATCGATTTCGAGCTGACAGAATGGGTCCATGTCGTGGAACCCTCCTGCATTTCCTGAGCCTGACCAAGTTCCACACCCGCGCCTTGCCCCGTATCGCCGACGGGCTGGCCGAATTATTGGTCCAGACGGCGCGTCCGGTTTGATCTATGCAGATGTGGGCGTGTGTTGCACTCAAGTCAGCGGGCACATGTGGTGGCGACGCTGGTCGGCCCCGCGCGAATTCGTGATGCTCTACATGGACTACCCGGACGGGCAGTTCGACGATGCCATGCTGGACGAGGAAGAGCTGGATGATGAAATCGACTCGTGGGAGCGTGGCGAGTTCTCCGGCCAGCCCTACCGGAACGAGGAACCGACGCGGTACCGCTTGGAGTGGCTCAGCGACGACGAGACGTCCCGCGTCCGCGCCAACTTCGTCTGAACCCTACCGGTGGGCCCGAGGACACCTCTAGCCGGGTAGTACGCGTAAGAAACCGCGGTGCACCCAGTCGCCCAGTCGACCCACCCCATCCGGGAACGTCCTGGCAACACGCCCGAACCTGATACGCAGACGTGCCAGTAATGTTTATCGGGCCTCCCCAGTGGCCGTAGCTTATTGAGCTCATTATCGCCTGAGTGCCCATTGTGTTGAGCTTTGTCTGCCTTGTTCTCGGCAGATCTCATTCTCGCTCTGTGCGTCAATCTATGATCTGATGCTCGTAAGTTCTGGCCAGCATTTATCAGCGGGCAAACAATTAGTTAACGCCGACCCTCTGAAGACATATCCATTGGTAATGGCCAGGTGAACCCGCTCTCCCCCGCTGGCCCCTTTAGTGAATCCGACCGGCCGTCCTAGAGTTCAATTGCCGGACTCAAACTCCTTGTAAGCCGTGGCAAGTATCTACAGTGGAAACATGAAGAATTCTGTAAGTCGCTACCTTGTTGACGTTGTTCTCATTGTGGTTTTCACCATGCTGGGCCGTCAGACTCATGAGCATGGCCTCTCCATCCTTGGCATCGCTCAGACAGCAGCCCCGTTTCTCCTTGCCTACTTCCTCATTTCCGTGGTTGCGCGTTTTGCGTGGCCGCGGCGCGTGGGAGGTATCTGGCCGGATGCTGTTCTTACGTGGCTAGTGACGGCGGGCTTAGGTTTGGTTTTCCGCGTACTTTTTGGTGCGACGGCGGCGCCTGCGTTCCAAATCGTCACTTTCGTGACGCTGGGCTTGTTCTTGGTGGCTCATGCCGCAATACGGGCGTTGATTTCGCGAAAGTCTCGGCGAACTGGCCTAAGCTCGAAGTAGGTTTCGATAGTAGAAAGGCTCAGTGATGATTACCGCATTTGTCATGATCCAGGTTGAGGCTGATCGCATCCCAGAATGTGCTCAGGAGATTTCCGAACTTCAGGGAATTAGTGAGGTGTACTCGGTCGCCGGCGATTGGGATCTCATTGCCATTGCGCGAGTGCGTAAGCACGAGGACCTGGCTGACGTGATCGCCAACCAGCTGTCCAAGGTTCAGGGTGTCCAAGAGACGAACACTCAGATCGCGTTCCGTGCCTACTCAGAGCATGATCTGGAAGCAGCGTTCTCGATCGGCCTCGAGTAAACCACTGAGGTGATGTCCTAGAGCGCTAGCGCAGGAGCTGGATAATTCCGTAGCTTGCGCAAGCCCACAACACACTTGCGAAGGTGCCCAGAATGAATCGTTCTGCGGCACCTTCTTTTCCAAGTTCTTTGAATCGTCCAAGGCCTTTGACGCCAAGGACAATGGCAATGCCTTCAGGCCAACCCACTAAGAGTGTGGTGGTGACGGCGATGCGTTCAAGCAATCCAATCCACAATCCCCCGCGCAGGACTGGATCGTGTTCGGTGTTTTCTTCGGATAAGGATTTCAGTTCAACCGCGGAGATGCTTTCGGCTCCGGGAACTGACGTTGGCATGTTGACGGTCGCGGACGTTGCAGCAGCAGGTGCGGGGGCTGATTCTTCGCTTTGATCAAGATCTACGCGGTGCGAGGCCCGCAGGATTGCAACGGTGATGGGTCCGCCACCGAGCGCGGAGACCAGTACACCCGAGATGGCAACGATTACCCCGGGAATGGGGGCACTTTCGATTCTGATACTGCCCACGATTGCTGCGTAGGCGCCAAGAACCAGAATGGTGATTGCGCTTCCGAACACTAAGGCTTTAGAGGACTCCTGGTACCGCTTGATGATCAGCGGAACGGATATCGGCGCAATGAGCACAAATGCTACTAACGCGCTCCACATCATGAACTCAGCTCCCCCAGATCGGTGACGATCCATGCTTTCATGCGTTCGGCCTCATGCCACAATCCATTGGAAAGCCGTAGCGAAACAGCCTGCTGCGAAATGCCGAGGGATTCGCCAGCTTCGCGTTGCGTGAGCCCACTGGCTAGTAACGCACCGGCTTCCGCGGCAGCCGCGCTGCGTCGTCGTTCTATCAAGGAAACCAACTGTAAGGACGCATCGATGCGTTCCGCGGCAATGTAGTGTTCCGGGCGGGCCTTCAAGCAAATATTCGCCGAGTTCTTCTTGGCGCTCTCTACGGCCGTGCGCGCCAGAATGAAGGCCTCACCCGAGCCGGCACGTGTTTCCGCGGGCAGCGGGGTGCTCACCGGTCCCACGCCGATACCCACGGACCATGACCCAGAATTCGCTAAATGCAGCGCAATTCCCAGCGCAATTGCCGGATCATCCAGGACGGCCTGAATTTCATCCCCGGCAGTGCGTTGAAAAGGTCGTACAGTTCGCACACTACGCAAATCTTCAAGTAGTGCTTGAACCTTGTCGGAACCCTTACGAGAACCGCGTTGGTCAATCGTGAGAACCATCATTAGACAAGCCTAGAAGCTTGTATCAATAAAAACAAGCCTAATAGCTTGTGACTACGATTCGTTCATGGCACGCGTGGTGGCCGAGACCCAACTTTCGAGGGCGGTGAGAGCCTTACCGGAATCGATGGATTCTTCTGCGCGTTTGGCTGCCGCGGCAAGACGATCCAACAGCGGATCTTCAGCGGTGATATCGAACGCAACTAGCCCGGCTGCGGCATTCAGTACGACGGCGTCGCGCACCGGACCGCGGGCACCGTTGAGGATGTCAATAACCACCTGGGCATTGTGCTTGGCGTCGCCACCGCGCAAATCCTCGAGGGTGGCGCGGGGCATGCCGAGTGACTGAGCGTCAAACACTGACTCAGTCACCTGACCATTGCGAACTTCCCACACAGAATTCTCTGCGGTGACAGTGAGCTCATCGAGCCCGTCAGCGCCACGGAAGACGAGGGCGCGCTGATTGCGGCGAGCCAAGACGCCAGCCATGAGTGGGGCCATGCGGGCATCCGCGCAACCGATAGCCGAAGCAGTAGGCAAGGACGGATTCGTTAGTGGGCCCATGAAATTGAAGGCCGTCGCCACTCCCAGCTGCTTGCGGGTAGGGGCAGCGAAACGCATCGACGGATGGAAAACCTGAGCGAAGCAGAACGTGATGTTAGCGGTATCCAGGATGGTTTCCAGCTGATCTACCGGCGCATCCAACTTCACACCGAGCGCTTCCATCACATCTGCCGAACCCGAAGAAGAGGACGCGGCCCGATTTCCATGCTTAACAATGCGGGCACCCGCACCGGCGCACACGAGAGAAGCCATGGTCGAGATGTTCACCGTGTTGTGGCGATCGCCGCCAGTACCCACGATGTCCAGCTTCTCTCCCCCAATATTCAGGGGCTTTGCAGCCGCAACCATCGCTTCAACGAGACCGCTCAATTCCTCGACCGTTTCGCCCTTAGAACGTAACGCAACGAGGAAGCCCGCGACCTGAGCATCAGCGGCATTGCCGGCCATGATTTCCGCCATCGCCCAGTTCGCATCCTGTACCAAAAGATCCTCGTGAGAAATCAATCGGGTGATGATTGTGGGCCAATTTGGGAACTTCTGAGCTACTTGTTTCGTTGACACACCGATAGGTTATCTACGTTTCGTAGAAACAGAGGAAATGTTTCTCCCGCGGAATTTCGCGGATTCCCCACTAATTAGGGAAGAAACACATGCGACGCGATTGAAATTGCGTTGGGACTTTGGGCGTGTCACCGACATAATAGGTGGGTGACCACTGCAACTCATGCCCTAAACGCCCCGGCCCACCCGGTGCCGAATCGCCCGAACCTTGTTTCGGTCGGCACCATCGTCTGGCTTTCAAGCGAGGTGATGTTCTTCGCCGCTCTCTTCGCAATGTACTTCACACTGCGTGCCGCTCTGCCCGAATTGTGGGCAACGGAAACGGCGAAGCTGAACGTCCCCTTCGCTCTTATGAATACGATCATCCTCGTCCTGAGCTCGGTAACCTGCCAGTTCGGTGTCTGGGCTGCCGAACGGCACAAGCCCCGCCGATCCGGTGGCCTCTTCCAGTTCAAGGAATGGGGAATGGTCGAATGGTTCGTACTCACCTTCATCATGGGTGCGATCTTCGTTTCGGTTCAGGCGTTTGAATACGTCGAACTCGTTCACCGCGGAATCTCCCTAAGCTCGCACGCTTACGGTTCAGCCTTTTACCTCACCACTGGCTTCCACGGCATCCACGTCGCCGGCGGATTGATCGCTTTCTTGCTGATCATCGGTCGCGCATTATTGGCCCGCAACTTTGGCCAGTTCGAGGAAACGGGAGCAATTGTTGTCTCCTACTACTGGCACTTCGTTGACGTGGTGTGGATTGCGCTCTTCGCAATCATCTACTTCCTCAAGTAGAAGCCGCTAAAGACTGATATCGCTCACACTAGGTAAGGAAAAAGCTCGTGAAGGCTATTTCGCAACGGCGTCGCCATCCGCTCGCCGCATTTGCGCTTCTCATGATTGGTCTGTTGGTCACCGGCGGTTTGTATTTCGCCGCAACAAACTTGAGTGGCGCTAGTGCGTCCACCACGGCGTCCGCTGAGGACGTTGAAGAAGGTGGAAAGCTCTTCGTGGCAAACTGCGCAACCTGCCACGGAATGAACGCTGAAGGCAGCGACGCTGGCCCATCGTTGGTTGGCGTTGGCGCCGCAGCTGTGGACTTCCAGGTTGGCACCGGACGTATGCCAATGCAGATGCAGGGACCGCAGGCCCAGGCTAAGCCGGTTCAGTTCGATGAAGAACAAATTGCACAGTTGTCCGCATACGTTGCATCGCTTGGTGCAGGCCCAGGCATTCCTTCCGAGGAGTACTTGGACAAGGGCGGCGACTCCGCCAACGGTGGAACCGTCTTCCGTGTGAACTGCGCAATGTGCCACAACGCAGCTGCAGCTGGTGGCGCCTTGACCCGCGGTAAGTTCGCTCCAACCCTTGCTGGTGTTTCTGAAAAGCACATCTACGAAGCAATGGCGACTGGCCCACAGAACATGCCAGTCTTCAATGACTCCAACATCACCCCAGAAGAGAAGCGCGACGTCATCACCTTCTTGAAGGAAATCGAAGCTCAGGGATCGCCAGGTGGCGCGCAGCTTGGATCGCTTGGCCCAGTGTCTGAAGGCTTGTTGGTCTGGACTGCCGGACTTGCAATGGTTATCGGATTCACCATCTGGATCACCTCCCGCTCCTCGTAATTCCTTGAATTTTCGGTAGTCTCACTACCAAACATCACTTGCAAACATTCCTATTGAGAGAAGGATGAGACACAATATGGGCAACCATAGTCACGGGGGGCCGAATGAGTCCGGCACCGTTGCTACGGCTGGCCCGGATTCCTCGGAAACATTCCTGGATCCGGGTCTACCGCCGCACCGGCCACGGCTCGCGGACACCGATCCAGCAGCTGCCAAAAAAGCAGAACGCCAAGTTTCTTGGTTGTTCATCATCTCCATTCTTGGCACGCTCCTCTTCTTCGTTTCCTACTTTGTTGTAGGACACACCACTAACATTGCTGACCTTCGCCTTCAGAACATGCTTCTGGGCTTGGGAACCGCATGCGCCATGCTGGGCATCGGCGTAGGCATTGTCCACTGGACCAAGACCTTGATGCCGGACACCGAGTGGGTCCAAGAGCGTCATGAGATCACCAAGGAAGAAGATCGCCAGGAAGCCGCCAAGATGGTTGAGGACATCCTCGACGAATCTGGCATCAAGCGCCGCCCGCTGATCCGTAACACCTTGATCGGTGCCATGGCACTTGCACCTCTTCCGGCAATCTTCATGTTCCGCGACTTGGACACCTCCAAGCTCAGTGCTGGCGAGATGGTTGACCGTCTCCGCTACACCATGTGGGACAAGGATGTTCGCTTGGTTCGCGACCCTTCCGGTCTTCCAATCAAGGCATCCGACGTTCAGATCGGTTCTGCATTCCACGTCATCCCTGATGGCTTGAACGAACTGCACGAAGGCAAGCTGAACGAGAAGGCTAAGGCCGTTGTTCTCTTGATGCGTCTGGATCCTTCGAAGATGCAGATCTCCCCCGGTCGTGAAAACTGGCACGTGAACGGCATCGTTGCGTACTCCAAGATTTGCACCCACGTTGGTTGCCCTGTCGCTTTGTACGAGCAGCAGACCCACCACCTCTTGTGCCCTTGCCACCAGTCGACGTTTGACCTCACGCAGGAATGCAAGGTCATCTTCGGTCCAGCAGGTCACGCACTTCCGCAGCTCCCGATCACCGTGGATCCTGAGGGATACCTCGTGGCTCAGAGCGACTTCAAGTCCCCTGTTGGTCCTAGCTACTGGGAGCGTGGTGAACGATGAGCACTGTTAGCCAGGAATTCCAGCCCAAGACGACTACGGGCAAGATCGCGAACTTCGTAGATCAGCGCGTATCCGCTTCGGCAATGGTCAAGGAATTCGGCCGCAAGGTCTTCCCTGACCACTGGACGTTCATGTTTGGTGAAGTGGCTCTGTACACCTTCGTCATCCTGTTGCTGTCCGGCACTTTCTTGACCTTCTGGTTTGATCCGTCCATGGCGGAGACTCCCTACGACGGTTCTTACAACCCGCTCAAGGGCGTCGAGATGTCCGTGGCTTACGCCTCGTCTTTGGACATCTCCTTCGACATCCGCGGCGGCTTGTTCGTCCGCCAGGTACACCACTGGTCGGCCCTGTTGTTCGTTGCCGCTATGGCAGTGCACATGCTCCGCGTGTTCTTCACCGGCGCATTCCGCCGCCCACGCGAACTCAACTGGGTAATCGGCTGTGTTCTTTTGATCCTGGGTATGGCTGCTGG
The DNA here is from genome assembly GCF_014201135.1 of Neomicrococcus aestuarii. Taxonomy (NCBI): domain Bacteria; kingdom Bacillati; phylum Actinomycetota; class Actinomycetes; order Micrococcales; family Micrococcaceae; genus Neomicrococcus; species Neomicrococcus aestuarii. Next base: position 686,244 of record NZ_JACHDR010000001.1, read on the forward strand.
CTTCACCGGCTACTCCCTCCCCGATGATCTTCTTTCCGGTAACGGCCTTCGCATTATCGACGGTGTTATCAAGGCCATCCCTGTTGTTGGTACCTACATCTCGTTCTTCCTCTTCGGTGGCGAGTTCCCGGGCACCGCGATTATCGGCCGTCTCTACATCCTTCACGTGCTGGTTGTTCCAGCTCTGATCCTGCTCATGATTGCGCTTCACATGATCTTCGTGGTCTTGCACAAGCACACTCAGTACGCTGGCCCAGGTCGCACGGAGCAGAACGTTGTTGGTGCACCGGTTGGACCCGTCTTCGGCGCTAAGGCCGGCGGCTTCTTCTTCATCATCTTCGGTATCGTCGCTCTGATCTCGGGCTTCTTCACGATCAACCCGATCTGGAACTACGGTCCATATGACCCATCCCCCGTTTCCGCAGGTACACAGCCTGACTGGTACATCGGCTGGGTTGACGGTGCTCTTCGTTTGATGCCTGGTGTGCTTGGCGACTTCTCCTTCGAGTGGGTTATTCCACTGCCATGGGGCGCTAACAACCTGGTTCTCAACGTCTTGGCTCCAATGCTTCCTGCCGCCATCCTCATTGGTGTGATGATCGGCTGGCCTTGGATTGAGCGTTGGATCACGAAGGACAACCGCGAACACCACATCGCAGAGCGTCCACGCAACGCCCCATTCCGTACGGCTGTGGGCGTCGCCGGATTCATCTGGTACTGCGTCATGTGGGCTGCTGCCTCCTCTGACTTGATTGCAACTCACTTCCACGTGGCACTGAATGACGTCACCTACTGGTTGCGTGCCCTCTTCTTCTTGGGCCCCATCCTTGGTTTCATCATCACTCGCCGTATCTGCCTCTCGCTGCAGCGCAAGGATCGCGAGATCGTCTTGCACGGTCGCGAAGCCGGCATCATCGAGATGTCCCCAGTTGGCGGATACTCCGAGCGTCACGAGTACCTGGATGAGTACAAGCGTTACAAGTTGGTTGCTTGGGAGTCGCCAGACGTTATCCCTGCACTGCCAAACGAGCAGGGCAAGGTCACGTTCTGGGAGAAGCAGCGTGGAAAACTTTCCCGCTTGTTCTTCGAAGACCGCGTTGCTCCAGTGACGCCACGCGAGCTTGAAGAAGCTATGGCTCACGGTCACCACGCAGTTGAAGGCGACAGCTACTCGGCTAAAGAGCTGAAGCACTAAGCCTTCATACAGCTAAGGGTCTGCCCCTCACGAATTAACTTTCGTGAGGGGCAGACCCTTTTTGCGTTCCACATATGCGGTCCACTCCCCTACGCTTCTGCAAGTCCGGTGCCCGCCAAACCTCAGCTGACCACCAGTGCCAAGCACCAGTACCAACTAGATGTTCGCCGGCAGTGCCCGACCACTAGCACCAACCAGAAGGTCGTCCATAGATGCCAGGTACAGGGTTTGTTGTACCCAAGAGATTTGCCAGAGTGATCGGGTGACTGTGAGGCGCGAGGCCGTCCTCATGCACCAAATGCTAGCTGTGGGCTGGTGAGGTTGTATTCGGCCATAATCTGCTGACGCTGACTTCATGCCTCTACTGCCGGGCGGCAGCGCATGTGCTCTTCTGGCGGGACAGCTAGCAGTAGGGTTCGGTCGAAGTAGGACGAGGTAGGATTTAGGGGCGACCGGGAGCCGCTCGACGTGAACTCGTGCGCACTCGCTCCAGCGGTACCCAGAGCTTGTAACGATCGGCCCGGTACAAGGACACCGAGTAGTCCATCAGCTCTTGACCTACGAAGGCGTGCCTTTGGATGCGCATAAGAGGGACGCCGACGTCTATGCCCAGTAGACGCGCTTCTGAGGGGCTAGCAGCTGTTGCTTCGACTTGATCCTCGCCCCACTGCATCACAATCCCGTAGCGGACCTCTAGGAGGTTGTACAGAGACGATGGCGCCGGCTCGTCCAAGATGCCTGGGACGTACTTGGCGGGCAGATAGTTCTCATCGAGGCTCATCGGCTCTCCATCGGCCAGTAGAAGGCGCTGGAGGCGAATTACTGGTTCACCCTCGCTGAGTTCCATTTCTCGTGCGAGATGAGCATTTGCGGCCCGCTCATCGAAATAGAGGAGTCTGGACGTTGGGACCATGCCTCGTCGCTGCATTTCCTCCGAGTAGGAGGTCAATCGTGCGTGGAGATCCACTTTGGGACGCGAAACAAACGTTCCGACGCCAACAACTCGCTCCAGCACGCCCTCTTCAACGAGAGAGTCGATGGCCCGACGAACCGTCATGCGGGCAACCTCGAAGCGCTGGCTCAAGTCGCGCTCGGATGGAATGGGATCTCGGCTGTTGGGATGGTTGTCCGCCATTTGCTTCAGTTCCAGACGAATTCGTTGATACTTCGGCAGTGACGATGGCATGCGACCATCTTAGAGCTTCGACTGAAGCGTCACCGGTGTTGTCGTTCGGGTTTGAGCGAAGTAGGCGTTGCGCTTCAATCAGAGGTCGTCGATTGGCCCGCCGCAACTCCAGCTAGATGTCAAAGCTTCACATGACCAATATGAGGCCAGTTCAATACAACCCACCCCTATGCGAGTACGGATTGCGACGAGAAAACGCACTGGAGTTGTAGAAATTTGGCCGCACTGTTGGGAGAGGACAAGTGCGTCGGAGGGTGACGAGTGGATGAGCGGCAGGCGACGAGCCATTGGTGGGCAGGTGATGTGCCGGCGATTGGCGGACGGTGGTTCGAAGCGAATGATTCTCGGTGACTTAGTCATTGGTGATCGATTCTCGGAGAAGGAAGCCAAGAGTGGACACAAAAAAGGTCTGGCCCTTCCTGAAACAACAGGAAGGGCCAGACCTTTTAGCTAGAGCTTAGTGGGCGTGATCGCCGCGGCTGTACTCGTAGACCCACCCGATCAGGGCGACTACTGCCAGTCCGGCACCGATGTACGTTACCCAGAAGCCAACTGCGAGTCCCAAGAACCCGATAGCAGCTGCACCGGCAAGAACCAGTGGCCACCAACTCCAGGGGCTGAACGAGCCAACCACACCAGAGTTCTCGTGGATTTCGCCATCGTTACGGTCTTCGGGGCGGGGGCCAACACTCTTTGCGGTCTTCTGCAAGTAGAAGCCGATGAATGCCGACATGATCGCGACCATCAAGATGGCTGGGAAGCCAACCCATTCGTTGAATCCGGTGAGGAAACCGTAAACGATTCCTACTGGAAGGAAGAATGCCGCTCCACCGAGGAAGATGCCAGTTTCAACTTTCATTAGCGCTTATCCCCTTGGTCAGCCGGGCCGAAGATCTTCGCTGCGGCAGTGGTTGGAGTCGTCCGGAATGCGGACAATTCAGGATGGTGCAGATCCAACGCAGGACGCTCGGAGCGGATACGTGGGATCGAGTGGAAGTTGTGACGTGGCGGTGGGCAAGACGTTGCCCACTCGAGCGAAGCGCCGAAGCCCCATGGGTCATCAACTTCAACCTTGCGGCCGTTGCGAGCCGTGATGAACACGTTCCAGAAGAACGGGATCATGGACATGGCCAAGATGATGGAACCAACAGTGGAAACTTCGTTCATAGCGGCGAAGTTATCTTCCACCATGTAGTCAGCGTAACGACGTGGCATACCCAAGACGCCCAACCAGTGCTGGATGAGGAACGTCATGTGGAAGCCAACGAACAAGAGCCAGAAGTGAATCTTGCCAAGGCGCTCGTTGAGCATCTTTCCGGTCCACTTTGGCCACCAGAAGTAGAAGCCAGCGAACATCGCGAAGACCACGGTGCCGAAAACCACGTAGTGGAAGTGAGCAACCACGAAGTAGGTATCGGATACGTGGAAGTCGAGCGGAGGAGCGGAAAGCGTAATACCGGTCAAACCACCGAAGAGGAAGGTAACCAAGAAGCCGATCGACCAAAGCATCGGAGTTTCAAAGGTGATGGATCCTCGCCACATAGTTCCGATCCAGTTGAAGATCTTCACACCGGTTGGAACTGCGATCAGCATGGTCATGAAGCTGAAGAATGGCAACAGGACGACGCCCGTGACGTACATGTGGTGAGCCCACACTGCGACGGACAACGCTGCAATAGCGATGGTTGCGAAAATCAAGCCCTTGTAACCAAAGATTGGCTTACGAGAGAAGACCGGGAAGATCTCAGATACCACACCGAAGAACGGCAGTGCTATGACGTACACCTCAGGGTGTCCGAAGAACCAGAAGAGGTGCTGCCAGAGAATAGGTCCACCGTGTTCGGGGTCAAACACATGCGCCCCGAAGCGTCGATCAGCGCCAAGGGCGAACAGAGCGGCTGCGAATGGCGGGAAGATCATGATGAGCAAGAATGAGGTGATCAACGTATTCCACGTGAAGATGCTCATGCGCCACATGGTCATGCCAGGAGCACGCATGCAGATGATCGTGGTGATGAAGTTGACGGCACCAAGGATGGTACCGAAACCGGACAGTGCCAGACCGAAGACCCACAAGTCGCCGCCAACGCCAGGGCTGAAGGTGGTCGAAGCCAGTGGAGCGTAAGCGAACCAACCGAAGGATGCAGCACCCTGCGGGGTGATGTAGCCGGCCACGGCGATCGTGGAACCGAAGAGGTACAGCCAGTAGGCCAAGGCGTTCAAACGTGGGAACGCGACGTCCGGAGCACCGATCTGAAGTGGCATCAAAACGTTAGCGAAGCCATTGAACAACGGCGTAGCGAACATGAGAAGCATGATCGTGCCGTGCATCGTGAAGAGCTGGTTGTATTGTTCCTTCGTCTGAAGGATCTGCATTCCTGGCTCCCACAATTCAGCGCGAATCATGAGTGCCATGACGCCGCCGATGCAGAAGAACAAGAACGAAGTGATCAGGTACAAGTAACCGATCTTCTTGTGGTCGGTCGTCGTGATCCAGTCAACGACGATCTTTCCCTTAGATACCGGGACCACGCGAGGGGCAATAGCCTTCGCTTCGTCCGTGGCGTATTCGTAGGTAGTCATTGTGCCTACTCCCCTTCGCCTTGTACTGCGCTGTTGACGACGTTCGGCTGGCGGTCGTATTCCTCGCCGAGCTGTCCGTCAGGAAGAGTCGCCAGGTAGTCGTTGAACTCTTGCTCAGAGACAACCTTGACTTTGAAGAGCATTTCGGAGTGGTACTCTCCGCAAAGCTCTGCACACTTACCCTGGAATTCGCCCTCCACCTGAGGGGTCAAGTAAATGTGGTTGGTCTTACCTGGAATCATGTCCAGCTTCTGCAAGAAGGCTGGGATCCAGAAAGAGTGGATAACGTCGCGCGAGTTCAACTCGAAGGTGACTGGAACGTTAACCGGAAGGTACAAAGTGGGGAGACGATCCTCGGCGCCTGCTTCGCCGTCAAGGTGCGCCTGTACGCCAGCGAAGTACTTCTCTTCGCCCTCGTACTGGTAGTTGAAGTCCCAAGCCCACTGCTTAGCGCGAACGTCGATAACGAGCGGCGAATCGACAGGCTCGTCGATTGCGTGCTGCGTAGTGTTCGAGAAGCTATAGAACGTCAAAACGATGATGATCGGCACAGCCGTGTAGAAGATCTCCATCGGCATGTTGTAGCTGAGCTGGCGCGGGTACCCCTCGTCGCCCTTACGGCGGCGGTAGGCGATGATGCACCAGAGCAACAAGCCCCAAGTCAGCAAGCCGATGATAAGAGATGCAATCCAAGAGTTAACCCAGAGCTCTTGAATGGCACCAGTGTGGTTTGTGGTGTCCTTTACGACGTTCGGAAGCCAGCCTCGCTGAACTTCTTCCGAACAACCCGTCAACAGCAGCGTGCCGGCGGCAGCAATGGCGGTAACCTTTGCAACCATCCGGCGGCTACCGGTTCGATCTTGCGAACTCACAGACGGCCCTTCCTCTTCGTTGGTGCGGCGGTGGCGATGGTGGATTCTCGAGTCCGTGGGAACTTTCCCACTCCCTGGCTCGTTAGAAGTACCAGCGCATCATTGTTCTTCTACTACTCCCTGTAGAGCTTACCCTCTTCTGTGCCCAGAAAAAGGAAAACAACGCTCCGGCGCGTGTAAATGACATGCCGGAGCGAAGTTCCAAGTCAGCTCTGCTTAGTGGAAGGAGTCTCCACAGGCGCAAGAACCTGCAGCATTGGGATTATCGATCGTGAATCCCTGCTTGCTGATGGTGTCCTCGAAATCAATGGACGAGCCGCTCAAGTACGGAACGCTCATCTTGTCCACGATGACCTCAACGCCATCGAAATCACGCACGGAATCGCCATCCAACACGCGCTCATCAAAGTAGAGCTCGTAGATCAGGCCGGAACAACCGCCTGGCTGAACGGCAACGCGCAAGCGAAGATCCGTACGTCCTTCTTGCTCCAGTAGGCTGCGAACCTTGCCCGCAGCTACATCAGAGAGCAACACTTCGTGCGTTGGCATCTCCTCAGCAGAAGCCTGTACATCGTTAGTGACAGTACTCATATTTCATCAACTCGCTTTCTCACGGCCCGGATGGTGATGGACCGCATCTATTGATCAATCTTACGTCTGCAAGGGCTAAGTTGCCGCACCAAACCTTCGCATAATGTTCAACGGCTTAGTCTGCAAACTTCTTCCCGAGCATGTGCGGTAGGTACTGCACCCTTTTACTCAGGAGATGAGGCGCCTAATCCACCAGCTGCTAGTCGAGCCAAAAGTAGCGCTTCGGCAGTAATGGCCTTCTCGAATTCGGGTAGGTGTAATGATTCGTTGGCGCTGTGTGCTCGAGAATCCGGATCCTCGACGCCCGTGATCAAGATATGCGCCGAGGGGTACAGCTCCTTAAGATCGGCAATAAACGGAATACTTCCGCCGATGCCCGTATTGACCGGATCGGTGCCCCAAGCATCCCGCAAGGATTCGTTCATGAGGCGAGCTGCGGCGTCGTGCTCTGCATCCTGTAAATAAGCGCTGCCCGCTTCCGTCACCGTGAAACGAACCTCAGCTCCCTGCAAATCCAAGCCTTCAATGTGGGTGCGCAAGGTCTCCCCCGCGGCCACGGGATCCTGGCCCGGTGCCAAGCGCACGCTGAGCTTGCCGCGTACCTGTGGAATCAGTGCGTTTGCCGAATTGGCGACGCTGACCATGTCCAAGCCGATGAGCGAAATTGCCGGTCGGTTCCACAAACGGTCCGTGATCTTTCCCGATCCCGCCAAGCGGTAGCCCTCCACTACGGACGAATCTGAGCGGAACTGCTCTTCGTCATATTCCACCGTTGCAGTGTCTCTTTGTTCCAAGCCGGCCACTGCAACATTTCCGTCGGCGTCATGTAATGAAGCGACCAATCGTGCCGCGAGAATCGGGGCATCCAGAATCGGACCACCAAACATTCCGGAGTGCACGGCGTGATCCAATGCGCGGATCTCGAACTCGGCGCCCAGCATGCCGCGCAACGAGGTAGTCAGTGCGGGAGTGCCCACGGACCAGTTCGCGGAGTCTGCCACCACAATTACGTCGGCGGCAAGATCCTCACGGTGCGCTTCGAGAAAATTCCGGAACGACGGCGAACCCGCCTCTTCCTCCCCCTCAATGAACAAGGTGATGCCCAGACCGTGATCGGGAGTGGACTCCTCGAGCGCCCGGATGGCGGACCAGTGGGCCATCACGCCAGCCTTGTCATCCGCGGCACCGCGGCCGTACAGGCGGTCCCCGCGCTGCTCAGGTTCGAACGGTTCCGAGTCCCACAGCTCACGATCGCCTGGAGGCTGCACATCGTGGTGAGCGTAGAGCAGGATGGTGGGCTTTCCCGGGGCCGCCGGCTTCTTTGCCAGCACCGCCGGGGAACCTTCGGTGCCATCGGGCTTGGGAGCCGTTGCGATGCGGACATCGTTAAAACCGAGTTCCCTCGCGAGTTCGGCGACCGCCTCAGCACTGCGACGCACATGAATCGGGTCAAACGAATCCCACGCTACAGACGGAATCCGGGCGAGGTTCTTGAGATGTTCAACGCTGGTAGAGAAGTTCTTCGAGACAATCTGACGGATCGCGTCAACGTCTACGGCATCTTGAGATGGGATTGAGTGTGTTGCCATTTCTTCACTCTATCCACTGACCGGTAGGATTGTGGGGTGTTTGGACGCAAGAATAAAGAGACCGAGACCCCTGTAACCACTGAGCCGGAAGTCACCGACCGTGACCCGCAGGCTGGGAAGGGGGCACCGACGCCGAAGCGATCGGTGCAGCAGGCTCAAAACAAGCGTCCGCTGGTGCCGAGCGATCGTAAGCTCAGCAAGGAACAGAAGATCAAAGAACGCGAAGAGCGTCAGCGTCAGTTCCGCCTTGCGAATGAGACCGCCGATGAGCGTTACCTCTTGCCGAAGGATCGTGGGGAGCAAAAGCGCTTCGCCCGTGCCTTTGTAGACGCCCGTTACATGTTCTCTGAATACCTGATGTTCGTCCTGTTGGCCTTCATTATTGTTGCGCTCCTCATTCAGGACATCAGCGTGCAGTCCTACATCACGCTGGCCATGTGGGCAGTTCTGCTCATCACCGTGGTGGACACTCTCATCATGACCCGCAAGCTTAAGAAGCGCCTTCTGGAGAAGTTCGGCACCGTGGAGCGAGGCGTGCTCTGGTACGCGGCGACTCGTGGCATGCAGTTCCGCAAGCTTCGTCTGCCGAAGCCGCAGGTTGCGCGCGGCGAGCACCCACAGTAAGCGCACTTCAGTCAGTTTTTAGCTGGGCCGGTACCGCATCATGTATGCAGTACCGGCCCAGTTTTTTTGTGTGAACTACTTCCCCAGTTCTAAGTGTCAGGGGGTGCTCATAGTCTTCTTGTGTGTAAACATCTACAGGAGGTTATAGGTATGACGACGATGAGTTCGAGGCTTACATGGGGCCAGGTTGTTCAGAACTGGGAGTCCCTTCGCAAGCAAGGAGGCCTTGGTAAGGATGGAACCTTCTTGGGCCACTCGCTCGAGGAAGCCCGTCAGCGGAATCCCAAGCAGGGTGTATACGAACAGACCTACCTCCGCGAACGCCGGCGCCGCGTGGATCGTCTCGCCGAACCTCCGGAAGCCGAGGCAAGCTCGCCGACTACTGAGGGAAGCTAGCTGCGAGCTAGACGCCCGGCGCGCTGCGCCTTCTTCAGCCCCGCATTGATGCGCCATGCCCAGAATGGACCCTCGTAGAGGAACGCGGTGTAGGCCTGAACAAGGTCTGCACCGGCGTTCAAACGATCGATCACGTCTTCAGCATCGGTGACTCCGCCCACGGAGATGATGGCGATACTGTCTGGAAGCAGTGCACGAAGCTGCTGGAGGACCTGCATGGAGCGGTCTTTGAGCGGTGCGCCGGACAAGCCGCCGGCGCCCATCGACTCGACGGCATCGCTGCTCGTGGAGAGACCTTCGCGCGAAATGGTGGTGTTGGTGGCGATAATGCCATCGAGCTTGAGCTCGATTGCCAGCGCCGCAACCTCTGCGATGTCTTCGTCCGCGAGGTCGGGTGCGATTTTTACCAGCAGGGGTACACGGCGCTGGGCTTTTGCTTCAGACTCATCGCGGACCGCTTCAAGGATGGGACGGAGACTCTCCACGGACTGCAAGAGACGAAGACCCGGAGTGTTCGGGGAGGAAACATTGACCACCATGTAGTCGGCAAGTGGTGCCAAGGTCGCCGCGCTGGTCCGGTAATCGGATACAGCGTCCTCGAGTTCCACAACCTTGCTTTTGCCAATGTTGATGCCCAAGATGGGGCGAGTGCGGCCGAAGCGGCGTGACAGATGTGTAAGAGATTCGCGGATGCGCGGTGCAACGGCTGCTGCACCGGGATTATTGAAGCCCATACGGTTGATGAGCGCTTTGTCCTCAACAAGGCGGAAGAGGCGCGGTTGAGAGTTACCGGGTTGCGCGATTGCGGTCACGGTACCCACTTCAATGTGGCCGAAACCAAGGTCGCAAAGCGCTGTGGTTCCGTGTCCTTCCTTGTCAAAGCCCGCTGCGAGGCCGAACGGTGAGGGGAAGGTCAAGCCCATGACGGTGCGTTCCAGGGACTGATCGGGTGCGGTCATGCGGCGAAGTACTGCGGAGGCGCCCGTTTTTTCTGCGAGTCGCACCATGGAAAATCCCACGTGGTGAGCCTTTTCAGGTTCCATACCGGAAAAGAAGACTTTAAAGAACGTGGGATAAAAGCGCATGCGAAGTATTCTTCCAGCGTCACGCAGACCTCACCAAATAACTGGCGAGGGTCCGCTGAGGTTTCGACGCTCTCGTCCGTGGCCTGACCTGCTCCGCTGCGGCAATCCCCCGCTTTTCAGTAGGCTCTGTTCATGACCGTGCCACCAGTTGATCAGCAGCACACCTCGCGTGACGGCGTCCCCTTCGGCGAGTTCGCGGAGGACACCGTTGACGGTGAGTGGCGGCCGGATATTCTGGGCGACGGTTTTGAGTACACGACGCTACATTTTGAGGACGACGACGAAGGCCCGGTTTCGGCGACCCTCGTACGGTTTCGCCCGGATTCTGGTGGAGGGACGGTTAGTACGACGACGCAGGGTCGCGTTCGCGCTGTCCTGTATTTACACGGGTGGAGCGATTACTTCTACCACCGTCGACTTGCCGAGTACTGGCACGAACAAGGTGTTCACTTCTTTGCACTGGATCTTCGAAGATTTGGCAGAAGCCTTCGCAAGTGGACCACGCCAGGATTCATTACTGACCTGACTGAATACGATGAGGATCTCACCACAGCGATAGGCCGGATCCACGATGACCTTAAAGCACTGCTCGGCGATGAAGCCGATGTTGAGTTGGTCGGGATGGCACATTCCACGGGTGGACTGGTGATGTCTCTATTTGCCGCACGCCATCCAGAAACTTTCGCGGCGTTGATCTTGAATTCACCGTGGCTTGAGTTCTACGGTTCCACTCCCCTACGCAACACCGTGGGATCACTCTTGACACCTCTGGCGAGGCGCAATCCACGCCAGCTGGTCAAGCTGCCAGAGGTTGATCACTATTGGCGCTCACTGAGCCGGGAAGCCGACGGCGAATGGGATCTGCACCCGGTATGGCGGCCTCGTCTGGCCTTCCCTATCCGCGCAGGCTGGCTGCTGGCCATCTTGAACGGACACGCTCAGGTCAGCAAAGGGCTGAACATTCAGACGCCAATTCTGGCACTGTATTCCGAACGCTCGAAGCTAGGACTGAGCTTCGTCCCCGAAATGATGGCCGCCGATTCCGTACTCGACGTCGACGTGAACCTCAAACGGGTATTGAGCTTAGGCAGCAACGTGACAGTAGTTCGAATTGCGGACGGAATGCACGACCTTTTGAGTTCGTCTTCTGACGTGCGCGAAGGTGCGTACGCGGCGATTACGCGCTGGTCTCAGGGGTACTTGCGCTAGCCTGATCGATCGCGCCACCGTATCGGCGGTCGCGTTGCGCGTAGAGTTCCACTGCTTCCCACAGAGTCCGGCGATCAACGTCAGGCCAGAGCTTATCCATGAACACCATCTCCGCGTACGCTGATTGCCACAGCAGGAAGTTCGATGTGCGCTGCTCGCCAGAGGTGCGTAAGAACAGGTCAACATCGGGTAGCTCAGGCGCGTAAAGGTATTTATTGAGCGTGCGCTCTGTGATGCCGTGGGGTGAGAGCTTCCCACGCTGGACATCCTCGGCAAGCTTGGCAATACCATCGGCGATCTCAGCGCGACCCCCATAGTTTACGCACATGGTCAGCTGTGTTCCGGTGTTCTGTGCGGTCAGCTTTTCAGCGGCCTGCAGTTCTTTGATAACACTGGACCACAAGCGAGGTTTGCGACCCGCCCACCGAATGCGGACACCCCAAGAGTTCAGAGTGTCGCGTTGCCGGCGAAGAACATCTCGAGAGAATCCCATGAGGAAGCGGACTTCTTCGGGGCTGCGCTTCCAGTTCTCCGTTGAAAATGCGTAGACGGAAACATACTTGATACCCAGCTCAACGGCGCCCGCCATGACATCCAGCAAAGCGGCTTCGCCCGCCCGGTGTCCTTCGGTGCGGGGCAATCCACGCTGATTGGCCCATCGACCGTTGCCATCCATCACGATTGCGACGTGTTCTGGGATAAACCGCGGGTCCATCGCGGGCGCCGTTGCTCCCGAAGGGTGCGGATAGGGAGCCTGGTACGTGCCGCTCACTCGGTAATCCTTTCAATATGTCGCATGGACGTCAGGCCACGCTCAAGGTGCCATTGTACGAAAGCGGTAACAATTCCGGAGGCAGCACGCTGATCAGCGGGATCCGCGATGTCTATAGCTTCCCAGTTCCCACTCAAAAGAGCCGCCAACAGAGAGACAGTCGATGGCCCTGGCGAGAGCGAACCTGAAGGCCGGCAATCAACACACACGCTTCCGCCGCCAACAACATTTACGGAAGCATGAGGTCCAGGTTTTCCGCACTTCGCGCATTCTTCGAAGTTGGGTGCCCAGCCTTCGGCGGCGAGAGCGCGCAATAAGTAGGAATCCAGGACGCGCGTCGGGTTATGTCCGCCGCGTGCCAAGGTGGCCAGTGCCCCATGGAATAGCCGGTACTGTACGGCCGATGATTCGTCGTCAGCTTGGGTCAAGCGCTCCGCGGTTTCGGCCATGACATTTGCCGTGGTGAACAGTGTGTAATCCGTTGCAATGTACTGACCGTAGGGACGCTTGAGCTCCGCCTGAGTGACAATATCCAGAGTTCGGCCTTGGACAATTTGCGCGTCCACGTACATGAACGGTTCTAAAGTTGCACCGAGTTTAGAGGTGGTACGACGAACGCCCTTCGCGACCGCTCGAACCTGCCCACGATCGGGAGTGAGCATCACAATGATGCGGTCTGCTTCGCCTAGCTTGTAGGTGCGAAGCACTATCCCGTGGGTTCGGTAGGAGCGTGCCGCGAAGGACGCGTGTCGTGACATATATCTTCAGTATCCGCGCGTTATGCGCGGTACCCTCACTCGCTATGCGGCCGGCGTAGATTCGCGCAAGGCGCGGTTGACGGCCGAGATCACTGCGTTCAGCGATGCGGTTCCGGTGTTGGCGTCAATGCCGATACCCCAGAGGACTCGTTCGCCAACGGCTGCTTCAATGTAGGCGGCGGCTTGAGCCGTACCGCCCTCGCTCAAAGCGTGTTCGGAGTAATCCAGGACGCGGATGTCGATGCCTTCAGCCGTGAGGATGTTGACGAAAGCGCTGATGGGACCGTTGCCGCTAGCGGTACGGATCCGCTCTTCACCATCAACGAAGAGCTTGACAGTCAGCTCAAATTCGCCGTTCTCACCCGTGTCGGTGCGGACACCGCCGAGCTGGAACTTGCCCCACTTCTTGTCTGCATCATCGGACGGCAAGTACTCGTCCTTGAAGATCGTCCAGAGTTGTGCGCCGGAAATTTCGCCGCCCTCGGTGTCCGCACGTCGTTGCACAACGCCAGAGAACTCCATCTGTGCGCGACGAGGCAAATCCAACTGGTGATCGTTCTTGAGCAAGTACGCAACGCCACCCTTACCGGACTGGCTATTCACACGGATGACCGCTTCGTAGCTACGCCCAATGTCCTTGGGATCCACCGGCAAGTACGGGACTGCCCAAGGGATTTCGTCGACCGTCTTGCCGGCCGCCGCAGCGTCGCGCTCCATGTGCTCGAAGCCCTTCTTGATGGCATCCTGGTGCGAGCCGGAGAAAGCGGTGAACACCAAGTCGCCACCGTAGGGTGAACGCTCGGGAACGCGCAGCTGGTTGCAGTATTCGGCGGTGCGACGGATTTCGTCCATGTCGGAGAAGTCCAACTCTGGATCGATGCCCTGGCTAAACATGTTCATGCCGAGGGTTACCAAGTCGACGTTTCCAGTGCGCTCACCGTTGCCGAAAAGGCAGCCTTCAATGCGGTCGGCGCCGGCCATGTAGCCGAGTTCCGCTGCCGCGACGCCGGTTCCACGGTCGTTATGTGGGTGCAGCGAGATGATGATGGAATCGCGGTTGGCGATGTTGCGGTGAACCCACTCGATGGAGTCGGCGTACACGTTTGGGGTTGCCATCTCAACGGTTGCCGGCAAATTCAGGATCATTGGACGCTCAGGTGTTACCCCAAACTCGTTAGCCACAGCGTTCGCAACGCGCACGGCGTACTCCAGCTCTGTTCCTGTGAAGGATTCCGGCGAGTATTCGTAGGTGATCTTCGTGTCACCGGCCAGTTCTTCTTCGTACTTCTTGCACAAGCGCGCACCCGAGGCGGCGATGTCCAAGATGCCGTCCTGATCCTCACCGAAAACCACGCGGCGCTGGAGGATGGAGGTGGAGTTGTACAGGTGAACAATGGCTTGCTTTGAACCCTGAATCGCTTCGTACGTGCGTTCAATGAGGTGTTCGCGTGCTTGAGTCAGCACCTGAATGGTCACATCGTCGGGGATACGATCCTGCTCAATGAGCTGACGAACAAAGTCAAAATCGGTCTGTGAAGCGGACGGGAATCCCACTTCGATTTCTTTGAATCCCATGCGGACCAAGAGGTCAAACATCTTGTGCTTGCGCTCTGGGCTCATTGGTTCGATCAGCGCTTGGTTGCCGTCGCGAAGGTCAACTGCACACCAGCGTGGTGCCTTCGTGATGACTTTGTCTGGCCAGGTGCGGTCAGGAAGTGCGGTGACGATTTGGTCTTGGAACGGCACATACTTGTGGATGGGCATTCCGGAGGGCTTCTGGAAATTCTGCATTGCTTAGCCTTCTGTGTAAGAGAAATTTCGGTCGCTATGAGCGATGGCCGGGGACGCAAACTCCGCAGCGGGGATCGGCCAGAGCGCCTGCGCTCTTTAGGCCCCGCCGCGGCGGCTAAGTAGTAGCAATCCCGAAAGCATGTTTCGACCCTAGCACTCCCCTAGCCCCACTTCGCGACTTGTTAACGACCGAGTGTCGTAATTACTGGTGGCTTAGAAGCCGAGTCGTCCCAGCTGTTTGGGGTCTCGCTGCCATTCCTTCGCGACCTTCACGTGCAGGTCAAGGTAGATTTTGGTCCCCAACAGGGTTTCGATCTCCTTGCGAGCCTTGGTGCCGACGTCTCGAAGTCGCGTTCCACCCTTGCCAATGACGATCGCCTTTTGGCTTGGCCGTTCGACGTAGAGATTGACGTGAATATCCACCATCGGATTATCGGCGGGACGGTCTTCGCGAGGGATCATTTCCTCAACCACAACAGCCAACGAGTGCGGCAGTTCATCGCGGACACCCTCGAGTGCGGCCTCGCGAATGAGCTCGGAAATCATTTTCATTTCCGGCTCGTCCGTCAGTTCCCCGTCTGGGTACAACGGCGGTGAAACTGGCATGAGCTGTGCCAGGACCTTAGCGACCTCTTCGACTTGGTAGCCGTCCTTAGCAGATACCGGTACGACGGCGGCAAACCCCTTGGGTGCCAAGAGTTCCTCTCCCAGCTTGGTGACGGCGAGCAATTGCTCGGCCAGTTGCGCTGGGTTGACGAGGTCCGTCTTGGTGACGAGGGCAATGATGGGCGTACGAGGGGGTAGTCCACCGAGCTTTTGGGCGATGAACTTGTCGCCAGGGCCAATCTTTTCGTTGGCTGGGAGGCAGAAGCCCACGGCGTCCACTTCACCCAAGGTTTCCGCAACGAGGTCGTTGAGTCGCTGACCTAGAAGCGTGCGGGGGCGGTGTAGTCCCGGGGTGTCAACGAGGATCAGCTGAGAATCCTCGCGGTGCACGATTCCGCGAATGGTGTGACGCGTGGTCTGCGGCTTATTGGAGGTAATGGCCACCTTTTGTCCCACCATTGCATTGGTGAGCGTGGACTTTCCGGCGTTGGGACGTCCTACGAAGGAGGTGAATCCGGCACGGAAGTTTTCCGGCGTGGTTTCAGTGGTGTTACTCATGAGGCTTGCTCGCTTTCGAGGTGGTGAATGTCTGCAGAATCGCGTCGTCCGCTGGAACCGTGAGAACCGTGAGATTCTTCGTCCTCTTCGGTGTCTTCGGGTTCAAACCAGGTCAGAAGGAAACCGATTCTGTTGCGGCGCCCCTCGAGAGTTTCTGCGTGGAGATGGATTCCTTCGACGGAAACCTCCGAACCCACGATGGGCACGCGGCCCAAGTACTTGGCTAGAAGGCCACCGGCGGTATCTACTTCGTCGTCTTCAAGATCCTTGTTGAAGAGTTCGCCAAGGTCGTCGAGTGGTGTGCGGGCGCTGATTCGGAACACGCCGGGACGTACTTCTTCAACGTCTGGCCGGGAGCGATCGTACTCGTCGTCGATCTCGCCGACGATTTCCTCAATCAAGTCTTCGAGGGTGACCAGGCCGGCAGTTCCGCCGTACTCGTCAATCACAATCGCCACGTGGGTGGACTCGATCTGCAGTTCTTTCAACAGTTCTGCCACAGACTTGGATTCGGGAACGTAGCGGACGTCTCGAGCGATGTCATCGACGGTGGAATCTGGATCTGACTTGAAGTGCAGTTCTCGTGCGATGTCCTTCAAGTACACGATGCCCACGATGTGGTCGCTGGTTTCTTGAATCACGGGAATTCTGGAGCAGCCGGATTTCAAGCACAAAGTCATGCAGTCGGCGAGCGATGTTCCCGAATCAACGGTGACCATGTCTGTGCGCGGAACCATGACGGAACGCACCCGGGTGTCTCCGAGGTCGAAGACGGAATGGATGAATTCTGCCTCAACGTCTTCAATCATGTCCGCTTCGTTAGCGCGGTCCACCATGTCTCGGAAGTGTTCTTCGGAGAAGAAGGCTTCGTCGCCGCTGGTCTCGCCCGGAGACAACTTATTGCCGACAGCCACAAGCCATTGCGGAATTGGACCTAGGACCATGCGCAAGAGTCGGATGAGCGGGGCGGTGCCTGCTACGAAGGAGGAAGCACGGTTGCGTCCCAAGCGGCGAGGAGAAACTCCCACCACCACGAACGCCATGAGTGACATGGTCAGGGTGGCCGCTAACCCGGCGATCCACAAGTTCTCAATCAGGAACGTGAACAGCATGGCTACGGCGACGGCGGTTGCCATCTCAAACCACAAGCGCCACAAGCGAAGAGCGTTGGTGTGCGGGACGGGATCGTCCAGGATGGCACGCAGAGCGCTCTTGGGTTTGTGTGCCAAGAGCTGCTCGGCTTCTTGCCGACTCAGGTAGAAGAAAGCTGCCTCAACAGCGGACAGGAGGCCAGCGATCGCAAGAAACGCAAGAGCTCCGATCGCAAGGGTGGCAGGAATCATTGAATGGTCTCCTTGGGAGCAGGGCGACCCAGGAACTTCTCCAAAAGCTCGCGCTGCAGCGAGAACATTTCCTCGCGGTCATCTGGTTCATCGTGGTCAAAGCCAAGGAGGTGCAAGAGCCCGTGGGTGGTTAGCAAGAGCACTTCGTCCAAATAGGAGTGCCCACCCGCCTTCGCCTGATCCTGTGCCACCATCGGGCAGATCACAATGTCACCGAGCATGCCGGCGCTACTGGGCTTTCCGGGGGTGCCGGGAGTAAGTTCATCCATCGGAAAGGACATGACGTCCGTGGCGCCTTCGAGGTCCATCCACTCCACGTGCAATCGTGAGCTGGCTTCCTCATCCACCAGCGTGATGCCTACTTCAGCTTCCGGGTGAACCCACAGGCTGTCGAGAACGTGACGGGCTAGCTTACGAACCTCATCGAGGTCCGTGGCGATCGAGGTTTCGTTGCTGATTTCAATGGACATTCTTTTTTCCGATCTTCCGGTGACCCGAGCGCGGCTCCGAACTTTGTTCGTCCGTCCACTTCTCGTACGCACTCACAATCTGGGACACCAACCGGTGTCGTACTACGTCTGAGGATTCCAAATACTGGAAGGAGATGTCATCCACACCGTCAAGAATCTCGGTGACGGCGCGCAAGCCGGAACGCGTATTGCCTGGCAGATCCACCTGAGTGATGTCGCCGGTGATGACCATCTTGGCGCCAAAGCCCAAACGCGTCAGGAACATTTTGATCTGCTCTGGGGTGGTGTTTTGGGCCTCATCGAGGATGATGAACGCATCGTTGAGCGTACGTCCTCGCATGTAGGCAAGGGGTGCCACTTCGATGGTTCCCGCAGCTAGGAGCCTCGGGATGGTTTCACCGTCCACCATGTCGTGCAAAGCGTCGTAGAGCGGACGCAAATACGGGTCGATCTTGTCCGTGAGCGTGCCTGGCAGGAAGCCCAGCTTCTCGCCGGCTTCTACAGCGGGACGCGTCAGAATGATGCGGGAAACTTCCTTAGCCTGCAGAGCCTGAACTGCCTTCGCCATTGCCAAGTAGGTCTTACCTGTACCTGCCGGACCAATACCAAAAATGATGGTGTTGTTGTCTATCGCGTCCACGTAGCGCTGTTGGTTCACCGTCTTTGGACGGATGCTGCGCCCCTTGCTGGTGAGAATGTTCAGACCAAAGGACTGTGGCGGAAGTGCCCGGAAACCGCTAGAAGACGGCGCAACCCCAGCTGCGGCGTCGTGCTTTCCTCGTGAAGACGTCACCGCGGGCGCGCCTACCTTTGTCGAGTGATGACGCACCAATTCCTCGATGACTTCAAGGGTCACCGTGGTGCCGAGCCGCGCCAACTGACGCGCATCTTCAAGGACGTTTTTGACACCGTTGGCCTCTTCTTTGGGGCCACGGACGGTCAAATCTTGGTCAACTGGAGTGACACTCACGGACGGAAAAACACCAGAGAGGACCCGCAGGAGCTCATCTTGAGCACCCAAGGCCGCAACCATTTCCTGGGTCGTTTCGAAAGGAACGCTGAAGCTCACTGAATTTTCGAGCTCATCTGCCATGCGGGCTGGACACCTATCTTCCCTATTTCTGCGAATGAATCCGCGCTTTTTGATTCTAGTTCACGCGCCCACTTCCCACCCGGAAGGCAGCAAGAACCTCGCTCACAGCGCAGTCCCTTTCATACTGAAAGGTCAAGAATTGATTACGGAATGGGCAATATTGTAAATAACAATGTTATGGATAATTGTTCGTGTGTAGCCTGTTTGACGCGCATCCCCCGCGCTTTTTGCCGTTAATGAGGATTAGTACTTGATGAATTTGTCGAAAGGACGTGCTCGCGCTGCCATTGCAGTCGCGGCCGTAGCCGGTGTAGTGGCGATTGCTGCTGTGGGCTGTTCGACCGATGAAAGTCCCATCATTCCTGCGCAGTCAACGATGCCTGCCCAGAGCGAAGCGTCCTCGTCGGCCTCTGTTCCGGTCGCTTCTGAATCGCGACTCGAGACGCTCGGCGCTAATCAGCTCTCCCCCACCTATTGGTTGGGCGAGAACGCGGAAAACGTGTACTTGTATCGCGAGTTCTCCTCGGTGCCGGATCAAGGCGATCCGGTAGTGACCAGCGTTAAGTACATGCTTGAGGGAACGCCCAAGGATCCGAACTACTTCAATGTGTGGTCCCCTGCTGAGCGCATCGGCGCAACTATCACAGCTGAGAACGAGATCACGGTAGACATCTCCTCCGATGCCTTCGACCGTTCCGTTGACAAGGGCTTGGCCGAACGCAGCATCCAGCAATTGGTGTACACCGCTACCGCTGCGGCCGCGAATTCCGGGTTGCTGACCGGAAAGCAGGATCCCACCGTGTCAATCGCGGTCGATGGCCGCACAGGCTACAAAGCGTGGGGTTTCGTCACGCTGGACAAGCCAATGACGCGAAATAGTGCTCTCCGCGCGCCGTTGTGGGTCATTGATCCGGCCGAGGGTTCCACTTACGGCGAGAAACTCAAAGTCTTCGGCCTGACATCGCGCTTCACGGGTGGCTCCTTCTACGAGGTATTGCGCGTAGAAAACGGCCAAACGGGCGACGTCGTGGCAGACGGAACAATCTCACAGGCGAATAAGCTCCCCACGGATTCAGAATTCCGCCTTGAGTTGGACCTCGAGCCTGGCACCTACCAATTGGTGGTGTGGGGTCAGAATGAAGGCTCTAGCGAACGCGTTGCGGTGGACACCAAGTCCTTCGCGATGAGCTAACGATTCGCTGTCCCCTTGGGGCGTCCCACTCTGACAGGAGCGGAAGGCTACAGCTCCCCGGTGAGATGACGCACCAGCACCATGGCCGCCGGCCCCGCGCTAGAACTGCGCAGCACGTTGCGGCCCAAAAGCGCAGGAACGGCTCCTGCTTGCGTGAATTTCTCAATTTCTTGCGGGCTGATGCCGCCTTCAGGGCCAACAATCAGTACGACGGCGCCGCTTGCGTCCTCAAGTCCGCCTTGCGCGGTTCTCTGGTTGAGATAAGCAGAGACCACGTGAGCTAGCGCGTTGTTTTCGGCCTCGTGCAGGATGACCACGAGCGAGCCATCTGCCGTCCATTCGCCGATGCGCCGTTTCAGCTGCGTGGACGTGATGGCCGTTTCTACGCTGGGCCGGAAGCTACGGCGTGATTGTTTCGTGGCAGACAGGATCAGCGATTCCCACTTGGCGAGTGCTTTTGCCGCGCGATCGGCCGGCCACTTGACGATGCTGCGCTCCGACTGCCATGGAACAACGTGGCTGACATCGAGCTCAACGGCGGACTCCACCGCTTGAAGATCCCGGTCTCCCTTGGCGAGGGCTTGCACCAGAGTGACGGGGAAACGCGGAGCGGCCTCAGTGTGGAGCTGGAGGGCTTTCAGGGACAGGCCAGACTTGCTGGTTGCCGTCACCTCGGTGACAGCTCGGTGACCTTCGCCGTCGACGAGATCAACCTGCTCACCTACCGCGATGCGTTTTACGTTGGACGCGTGATGACCCTCGGGGCCGCCGAGCTCCAGCTCGTCACCGGCAACAACTGCAGCCAAGGACGAACCGTACCAAAATGCTTGATTGCTCATGCGACCCCTTCGGCGTCTTTCAGCGTCAACGTGAACTGCGGTGTGAACTGCGGCGGCTTTAGCGCGAGTTCAAGTGATCCTTGAGGCGCGAGAAGAAGCCTCCACGGTTCTCCACGCGGCCCTCAGCGAACTCTTCGCCGCGCAGTGCGGCGAGCTTTTCGAGGAGCTCGCGCTGTTCATCGTCGAGCTTGGTAGGAGTCTCGACGTTGATGTGAACCACGATGTTTCCGCGTCCCGAGCCACGCAAACGAGGCACACCAAGATCTGGCAAGCGGACCGTGTGGCCCGTCTGCGTACCTGGATCCACGGTGACGTCCTTCGAGCCATCGAAGGTGTCCAACTTGACGGTGGTACCGAGCGAAGCAGCGGTCATTGGCAGCGTGACTTCGGCGTGAAGATCGTTTCCTTCACGCTCGAAGACGGCGTGGCGCTTGACGTCGATTTCCACGTACAGGTCACCGGCAGGTCCGCCGCCGGGGCCCACTTCGCCTTGGCTGTCCAAGCGGATACGCGTGCCCGTGCTGACGCCTGCTGGAATCTTGAGCTGCTTGGTGACGCGCTCACGGATGCGGCCCTGGCCCTGGCACTCGCGGCACGGGCTAGGAATGATGGTGCCGTGTCCGCGGCAAGCGGAGCAGGTTTCGAGGGTCATCATCTGTCCCAAGAAAGAACGAACCGGGCGTTGAACCTGACCGCGGCCGCGGCAAATGGTGCAGGTTTCCGGCTGCGTGCCGGCTTCACAGCACGAGCCATCGCAGACCGGGCAGGTGACGGCGGTTTCAATGTCCAAGGGGTAAACCGTGCCCTGCACGGCGTCCTTGAGCTCGATGGTTGCCGTGATGAGTGCATCGCGTCCGCGGCTGGTGCGTGGGATGGGACCCTGACCTGCGCCGGACGCGGCACCGAAGAACTGCTCAAAGATGTCGCCGAAACCGAAGTCGCCAGCGCCGCCGCCGAAGCCTTGAGACGTGCCGTTCTCGTTACCCGTCTGATCGTAGATGTTGCGCTTATCCGGATCGGAGAGCACTTCATACGCGCGCGTGACGAGCTTGAACTCTTCAGCAGCCTCCGCGCCCGGGTTGATATCCGGGTGGAGCTTACGGGCGAGCTTGCGGTATGCCTTCTTGATTTCTTCCGCGGTGGCGTCCTGGGAGACGCCCAATACCTCGTAGTGGGTTGCCATGTGGTGGCAGTTTCCTTTCTAGCGATTCAGCTAGGTGCTAGCTGGCCAAAATTCGTGACAAGTACCGGGCTACCGCTCTCACGGCGGCCATACTTGCGGGGTAATCCATGCGCGTCGGGCCAAGGACGCCGAGCTTCGCGAGCTGCCCGGGTCCGTAGGAGGACGCCACGAGGGAAGCTTCGGAAAGTCCTCCGTAGGAATTCTCGTGTCCAATGGACACCGCGATTCCGTGCGCGTCTTGCTCTAGTTCTGACAACAACCGCAAGAGGACAACTTGTTCCTCAAGGGTGTCCAAGATCGGTGTGATGGTCTGCTGGAAGTCGCTTGTGGAGCGGGCCAGGTTTCCAGTACCGGCTACCAAATAGCGCGAGCTGTTGCCCTGATTCGCCATGACTTCGAGTCCGGCGGCAACCAGCTCGCCAAGCTCTCGCAGTGGGAACGGCAGCGTGGTGACGCCGACGCGAGCCTCGGCTCCCACGACCATCATCGGCTCGCCCTGAATGGTGCTCAGGATGGCCGTGCGTACTTCGCTCAACACCTCGTCCGTGGTGCTCGGTGGAACCACAATGACGCGCTGCTCCACCTTGCCGGTGGAAGAAATGAGCACGATCAATGCTTGAGTGGCACCCAACGAAACGAGCTCGAGATGCCGAACAGCGTCGTCGTCCACTATGGGAACCTGCAAAACCGCAACCTGCTGCGTAATCTGAGCCAGCATGCGAACCGTGCGGTCCAGGATTTCGTCAACATCCTCAGCGCCCTCGAGCATGACCTGGAAGGCACGTCGCTCCGCCGCCGAGAGCGGGCGAACTTCCTCAATCATGTCCACGAAATGGCGGTAGCCCTTTTCCGTGGGAATGCGGCCGGCCGACGTGTGTGGTGCAACGATGAAGCCCTCGTCCTCAAGCGCCGCCATGTCATTACGAATGGTGGCAGCAGAGACGTCCAAGAGATGACGTTCCACGAGAGCCTTAGAGCCCACTGGCTCACGGGTCTGCACGAAATCCTCAACGATCGCCCGGAGAACTTCGAGGCGACGAGGTTCCGTTTTGGACGTATCTCGTCGGCTAGCTTTGAACTGATCCATGCGGCACCTCCCTCTAGTGCTCATACTTTTAGCACTCGACACGATCAAGTGCTAAGTCTAATACTTTTTGAGGCATTGCTAGCATCAAAGGCCGGAGAGGAGAGATGTGGACTACAGCTCATGGGGACCGCAAGCAATTGGTAAGCCGGTTCGGAAATTATTGCGAGAAGTGCCTGCCGCGCAAGGCATGGTCATCGAGGACGTCGAGACCGGCTTTGTGGGTGAAATTATGCGGATTGAGAAATCCGGCGGCATGTTGGTGCTCCACTTGGAGGGCCGCGGCGGAAAGACCCGTTCCTTCAAGGCCGGTTACGGCTTCCTTCTGGACGGCGAACCCGTCCGCATCATTGCTCCCGTGAAAACGACGACGCTGCCTCCCGTCACGCGCTCTGCCTCCGGATCCGTAGTGGTCCAGGGATTGAAAGCGCGCACCGCACGTGCCAGCCGCATCTTGGTTGAAGGTAAGCACGACGCCGAGCTGGTGGAGAAGGTGTGGGGCCACGACCTTCGCGTGGAAGGCATTGTGGTGGAACCGCTCCACGGCGTCGACGACTTGGCTGCGGTGATCGCTGACTTCGCGCCCAGCCCACAGCGTCGCTTGGGAATCCTTGTAGACCACTTGGTCATGGGCACCAAGGAGCAGAAGATCGCCGAGCGCGCCATGAAAGTTCCCGGCGCGGCCGGCAATGTCCTGATTGTGGGTCACCCGTACGTAGACGTGTGGCAGGCGGTCAAGCCCAGCGCTCTGGGAATTCCCGCCTGGCCAGTTGCCCCCCGCGGCCAAGACTGGAAGACCGGAATCGTCACCGCGTTTGGCTGGCCAGCTTCCACGCCCGAAGATCTGGGCCTGGCTTGGCGGCGAATTCTGTCTCGCGTCACCAACTACGCCGACATTGAACCCGCCTTGCTGGGTCGCGTCGAGGAGATTATCGACTTCCTGACGGAAGTGGATAACTAGCGAGTTGGTAGAAGTTCGCTGATCAGCGTCTCGATGCGCGCGCGAATTTCGTCACGGATGGGGCGCACGGAATCGACGCCCTTGCCTGCTGGATCTTCCAGTTTCCAGTCCTCGTAGCGCTTGCCCGGGAAGATGGGGCACGTATCGCCGCAGCCCATGGTGATGACCACGTCTGATTCCTTGACGGCTTCGGTGGTGAGGATCTTGGGGATTTCGTTGGACATGTCGATGCCGACCTCGTTCATCGCAGCGACGGCAGCCGGGTTCACGGTGTTAGCTGGCTGCGAGCCGGCGGAGCGGACCTCGATCTGCCCGTTGGAGAGGTTGCTCAGGAAGGCCGCTGCCATTTGGGAGCGTCCGGCGTTGTGGACGCAGACGAAGAGGACGGAGGGCTTAGCGGTGGTGTTCATGCGTTGACCTTTGCGGTGTTGAAGGAAGCGAAGAACTTGCGAGACCAGAGGGCGACGTAGACCAGTGCTACAAGCACCGGGACCTCGATGAGCGGTCCGACGACTCCGGCTAGGGCCTGGCCGCTGGTGACGCCGAAGGTGGCGATGGCGACGGCGATGGCCAGTTCGAAGTTGTTGCCCGCCGCAGTGAACGCCAAGGTAGTGGTCCGTGCGTAGCCCATGCCCAGGGA
Organism: Neomicrococcus aestuarii; assembly: GCF_014201135.1. Taxonomy (NCBI): domain Bacteria; kingdom Bacillati; phylum Actinomycetota; class Actinomycetes; order Micrococcales; family Micrococcaceae; genus Neomicrococcus; species Neomicrococcus aestuarii. Next base: position 710,864 of record NZ_JACHDR010000001.1, read on the forward strand.
GCGGCCAATGAGCATTGACGCGCCGAACACCACCGCGAAGTAGACCAGCAGCGGCAGCGCGATGCGTGCGACGTCCAGCGGCTTAGCGATGATCGCATCACCCTGCAGGGCGAAGAGAACGACAATGGTGAACAGCAGCCCGTAGAGGGCCCAAGGGCCAATTTTGGGGAGGAACTTGTCCTCGTACCATTCCCTGCCCTTGGCCTTTTCGCCGAAGGTACGGGTAAGGAACCCTGCGATGAGTGGGATGCCTAGGAACACTAGGACCGAGAGCGTGATGGACCAGACGGAGAACTCGGCACTGGTAGTCGGTAGACCCAACCATGTGGGCAGCACCTGGAGGTAGAACCAACCCAGCGCGCCGAAGGCGAGAACCTGGAAGACGGAGTTGATGGCCACCAGCACGGCGGCGGCCTCGCGGTCCCCGCAGGCCAGATCGTTCCAGATGAAGACCATCGCGATGCAGCGGGCCAGTCCGACGATGATCAACCCGGTGCGGTATTCGGGAAGATCGGCCAGGAAGGTCCAGGCTAGGACGAACATGAATGCCGGAGCGAGGGCCCAGTTGATCACCAGGGAGGTGATCATCAGTTTCTTATCGCTCAGCACGCGCCCGGTCTCGTTGTAGCGAACCTTGGCCATGACCGGGTAGATCATCACCAGCAGGCCCAGGGCGATCGGCAGGGAGACTCCGGCGACCTTGATGGAGTCTAGGGCGTGGCCCAGATCTGGGATGAGTCGTCCTAGTCCGAGCCCGAGGGCCATGGCCGCCAGAATCCAGATGACCAGGTAGCGATCCAAAGTGGATAGCTTGGCGGTGATGTGCCCCGTGTCTGCGGGTGCGGGGGTGTGTGTCACGGCAAATTATCTCCAAAACTAGACATCGACGAACCTCGATGTATCGAGTATTGTTGCATATATCGACGATTGTCAATATTTCTTACGGGGACCTAAGGAAAGTGAGGCGAGGTATATGTCCACACCCGTTGCCACCCCAACCCGTCAGGAAACCCCCGCGGTTTCCGAGCAGGAAATCGAAGCTCCGTGCTGCGTTCCCACACACGGCGAGGATTCCTTGCTTGCGATCGAGGCCGAGGCCCTGGCCGCACGCTTCAAGGCGCTCTCCGATCCGAACCGTCTACGCATCCTCTCGATCGTTTCCTCATCCCCGACGGCCGAAACCTGCGTCTGCGATTTGTCCGAGCCGCTAAACCTCGGCCAGCCCACCGTCTCGCACCACTTAAAAATCATGGTCGAAGCCGGATTGCTAAACCGCGAAAAGCGCGGAGTCTGGGCCTACTACTCTCTAGTTCCCGGCGCCCTGGATTCCCTGGCCGCAACCCTAATCCCGAAGGCCTAACCCATGAGCACCATTTCACCAGCAGCCCGTCCTGCCGTCCTGTTCGTCTGAGTGAAGAACGGCGGCAAGTCCCAAATGGCCGCCGGACTGATGAAGCCGGAAGCGACATCACCGTAACCTCGGCCGGGACCCAACTAGGAAAAGCCCTCAACGCTCTTTCTGCTGAGGTCCTGGCGGATCTGGGTATCGACCTCAGCGCCGAAAACACCAAGCTGTTGACCGAGGAGAACATGCGCGCCGCCGGACTCGTCGTCGTACTAGGCACCGAGGCCAGCGTTCCCGACCTGGGCGGCGTCCAGATCGAAGTATGGGAGACCGATGAGCCCTGCCTACGCGGCATCGAGGGACGCGAACGCATGGAACTGGTTCGCGATGACATCCACACCCGCGTCAATGAGCTCAAGCACCGCCTCCTCGCCTCGCACTAAATCCTTCACTCATCGATTCGTACCTGTTTTGAAAGGCTTCCCCATGAGCCCTGGTACCTCCGAGTTCATCCGCAACGTCATCATCATCGGCTCCGGCCCCGCCGGATACACCGCCGCAATTTACACCGCCCGCGCGGATCTGGCCCCGCTAGTCATTGCTGTTTCGGTCACCGCCGGCGGAGAACTCATGAACACCACTGAGGTGGAGAACTTCCCCGGCTTCACCGAGGGCATCATGGGCCCGGATCTGATGGAGAACATGCAGAAGCAGGTCGAACGCTTCGGCGCCGAAATTCTCTTTGACGACGTCACTCACGTCGATTTGGCCGGTGACATCAAAAAGGTCACGGCAGGCAACGGCACCACCTATCTGGCACACACCGTCATCCTTTCCAAGGGTTTGGTCTATCGCACCTTAGGCGTACCGAACGAAAAGCGACTGACCGGCCACGGCGTATCCTCCTGCGCAACCTGCAACGGATTCTTCTTCCCCGGACAAGAGATTGCCGTGATCGGCCGCGGCGACTCCGCCCTGGAAGAAGCGCTCTTCCTGACCAAATTCGCTTGCAAGGTCACCGTCGTGTACCGCCGCGAGAGCCTGCGCGCTTCGAAGACCATGGCCGACCGGGCACTGGCTCACCCGAAGATCGAGTTCATCTGGAACAGCGCCGTCACCGACCTTGAAGGCGAAGAGAAGACCACCGGCCTGCAACTGGAAAACCTACTCACCGGAAAACCAGCAACGGTTGTGCGACAGTTGATCAGTGGCAACTCAGCATTTCAATCTCATCGGTTACGCCAGTGTTTCTACCAATGGGCAGGACTCCCAGCTCCAACGGGATGCCCTTGAGGCTGCCGGCTGCGGCCGAGTCTTCGAAGATACAATCTCCAGTCGCGCCACCGCCCGCCCGGGACTCGTTGAAGCACTTGACCATCTCCGGCCGACGGACACCCTATGCGTGTGGAAATTGGACCGGCTCGGCCGGTCGGTGAAGGAAGTGCTCACCATCGCCGATGGCCTCCACGTCCAGGGGGTAGGCCTGCTTATTCTCACCGGAACACTGACGGGAACCTACAGCCCAACAGTAGAAGGGAAATTCTTCTTCATCATGATGGCAGCGCTCGCCGAACTCGAGCGCGACATAATCCGTGAACGCACCATGGCCGGTCTCGCCGCCGCCTGTGCCCAGGGTCGCACCCGCGGCCTGACCACCGTCGGGGATGCCGATACCCTCGCAGCCGCCCGGGCCAGGCGCGCCCTCGGCTAAAGTCCCACCCGAATCGTCAAGGCCTTGGGGGTCTCCCGGGCATCTATTTATCGTCACCTGTCCACCGGCCATGCCTGAAGCATGCCGCACCAAAAGATTCTATGGCGCCAACCACTGTTCTGCTACCGGTCAGACCCCTATCGGGCCACGCGGAAGTTGGAGCGATTCCGGCGTAGGTGTCCGTGAAGATTCGCGCGAACGTCGCGGCTGGTTTGGCGAAACTCATGGATAACGTGAACGAATACCCGGCGGCGATGTAACCACTCACGGCCACGGAGACATATCTCGCGTTGTCACTCTTGATCGTCAACAAGATGATCAGCAAGAGCCCTATCGTCGCAATGACTTTGGAAATCCAAAGATGCCCGCCGAAGCGATCATTCGTGGAAATGGTGAACGCTGGCTTTTCAAACATGATGTGGGTGAGCAACGTGCCGGTGACGCACCCGTCATTTGCGCACCCATGAGGGCGAACATGAGCTTGGTGTCCAAATGTCCCAGGAAACGGTTGACCAAGGTCACTACGGGATTGAAGCTGGCCGAAATTCCTTGGAATGCGATGATCAAGGCAACCAGAATGGCACCCGTGGCGATGCTGTTTTCGAGGAGCGCTAGTCCGTCATCTGTGGTGGATAGCTTCGAGGCATAGATGCCCGAGCCGATCACGCCCATCACGAGGAAAGCGGTCCCGAGGAACTCTGCGACGACACGCTGAAGGCCTGTAGGTGTCACGCTCTTGCCGCCAACTTTGCAGGGGCAGCTGCACGACGGTTCGATATCGGTTCGGCAGGCTGACTTGGCCAAAGGAAGTCGGCCAGCTTGACGAGCGCGTCGTTGTTAGCGCGGTAGTAGACCCAGACACCACGCTTATCGCGAGTGACTAGACCAGCGTCGGCAAGAATCTTCAAGTGACGGCTGATGGTGGGTTGCGAAAGCTCGAAGGACTCGTTCAAGTCGCACACGCAGGCTTCTTGGTTTTCGTGGGCTGCAATGATGGACAGGAGCCGGACGCGGCAAGGATCGCTCAATGCCTTAAAGGTGTTTGCGAGTTCTGCGGATGCTAAGTCATCCACGGCGGCCCCAACCATTTGGCTCGAACAGCTGGATTTAGCTTCAGATTGAAGTGCCGTAACAAGTTTCACTCGTAGATATTCACATTTCTGCATGTCCTATTCCAAAAGGCCGCGGCATTGTGTCGTCGTGCTTTCCGTCGGCAGTTGAGGCAAAGATGCGCCTGGTTTCCGCGAGCCATGCGGTTATTGCAGTGTTGGCAGGTTAAGATAGGCGAGAATTCATCGGCACCTGCCGAGTATTTTTGATGCATGAAAACACTTTCAAGGAGTCAACAACGGTGAACGGCGGGATACACAACGGTGGTGTTAATTCAGGGAACTCTCCAGAGGATCCCCGCTTTGAAGCATCCGCTCAGCAGCCCCAACCGTTGACTCCTAGCGAAGACCGTCAGTGGGCAACCATTGCGCACTTTGGTGCGATCCTGGGATGCATTCCTTCTGGAATCATTCACTATGTTTTCCGCGAACGTGGACCGTTCACGGCGCAAGAATCTAAGGAAGCCTTCAACTTCACGCTTCCCCCCACCATTCTCGCGATCGTCGCCAACTTGCTCTCGATGATCCCGTTCGTTGGTGGGTTCTTCGCCGTCATCGCCGTGTTGCTGTGGTTGTTCTTGACCATCAACGGTGTGATCGCGGGTATCGAAGTGAACAAGGGACGGCCGTACCGTTACCGCTTCAACCTTCGACTGATTGACTAAAAGTCCGCGAGGGTACGTACAACACCGTCCGCAAGCAAGCGGCCCTTGAGCGTCAGCACCAAGCGCTTTTCGCCTTGTGCGCCTAACGCCGGTCCGGGCTCTACTAAGCCATCGGCAATCAAGCCGGCCACGCGTCGTCGTGCATCATCGCGAAGCACGCTCAACGGAAGCCCCTCGGAAATCCGAACCCGAAGCATGAGATCTTCCAGGTACCGTGCATCCTCGTCCGGAGTTTCCCGGGCGGCCGCAGGTGAGACTCCCCCATCGATGCGCGTTTGGTACGCGCTCGGGTGCTTGACGTTCCAAAAGCGCGTTCCACCGATGTGCGAATGCGCGCCAGGGCCGGCACCCCACCAATCGTTTCCACGCCAGTACGCGAGGTTGTGTTCGCTGCGATCCTCCGGAGTGCGAGACCAGTTGGAGACCTCGTACCAGGAGTAACCGGCAGCGGCGAGCATCGAGTCGGCAAGCTCATACTTCTCGGCGTGATCATCCTCGTCCACGGGAGGAACCTCACCGCGCCGCATTTGGGCAGCAAGCTTGGTTCCGGGCTCAACAATGAGCGAGTACGCAGAAATGTGGTCCGGCTGATAGCTCAGCGCCGTCTCCAGGCTGGTCTTCCAATCCTCAAGGGACTCCCCGGGGGTGCCATAAATCAGATCGACGCTCACGCTCAAGCCCAGATCCCTGGCAGCCTGCACCATGATGCCCACGTTCTCGGGACGGTGCGTCCTATCCAGAACCTTGAGTACATGCGGCACGGCGGACTGCATACCGAACGAAATTCGCGTGAAACCCGCGTCCCGGAGAACCTTCAGCGATTCGGGGGTCACCGAGTCCGGGTTCGCCTCAGTGGTGACTTCCGCGTTAGGGGCCAAGCCCCACACTTCTTTCGCGGTTGCGAGCACGCGCGCAAGATCCTCGGCCGGCAGCAACGTGGGAGTGCCGCCGCCAAAGAACACCGTGGAGAGCTGGCGTGATTCTATGCCGGACTCCTGCAGCGCCTGCCCCGCGAAGACCAGCTCCTGGCTCACCGTGGAGGCATACGTTGTTTGCGATGCTCCCCCGCCGAGCTCGTGCGCGGTATAGGTGTTGAAGTCGCAATACCCGCAGCGCACAGCGCAAAAAGGGATGTGGACGTAGAGCGAGAAATCGCGGCCCGCAGAACGGCCCGCCGTTCCTTCGGGGAGCCGACCGTCAGCTGGCGCCGGATCCCCGTCAGGAAGAGTTGACGGCATGGGTTACTTCTTCTTGTCCTTGGAGCTTTCACCGGAAGACAGCGCCGCGATGAAGGCCTCTTGTGGAACTTCCACGCGGCCCACCATCTTCATGCGCTTCTTGCCTTCCTTCTGCTTTTCAAGCAGCTTGCGCTTACGGGAGATGTCGCCGCCGTAGCACTTGGCCAGAACGTCCTTGCGGATTGCGCGAATGGATTCGCGAGCAATGATGCGGGATCCAATGGCTGCCTGGATGGGCACCTCGAACTGCTGGCGCGGGATGAGCTCACGAAGCTTGCCCGTCATCATGACGCCATAGGAGTAAGCCTTGTCCTTGTGCGTGATGGCGCTGAACGCGTCAACCTGCTCGCCCTGGAGCAGAATGTCCACCTTTACAAGGTCTGCAACTTGTGAACCGTCGGCCTTCCAGTCCAAGGAAGCGTAGCCGCGGGTCTTGGACTTCAAAACATCGAAGAAGTCGAAGACGATCTCAGCCAGCGGCAAGTGGTATCGGATCTCCACACGATCTTCAGAGAGGTAATCCATGCCGCGCATGATGCCACGACGAGACTGGCACAGCTCCATGATGGCGCCGACGAATTCGTTCGGGGCCAAAATGGTGGCTGCCACCATGGGTTCGTGGACTTCCAAGATCTTGCCGGACGGGAACTCGCTCGGGTTCGTCACGGTGGTCATCTTCTTGTCTTCCGTCATGACCTCGTACACAACGTTCGGTGCCGTGGAGATGAGGTCCAGACCGAACTCGGCCTCCAGACGCTCGCGCGTGATTTCGAGGTGCAGAAGACCCAAGAAGCCCACGCGGAAGCCGAAGCCCAGAGCCACGGAGGTTTCCGGCTCATAGATGAGGGCAGCGTCGTTGAGCTGGAGCTTATCCAGAGCGTCGCGAAGCGCCGGGTAGTCGGAGCCATCAATCGGGTACAAACCAGAGAACACCATCGGCTTGGGGTCTTCATAGCCTCCAAGCGACTCGGTTGCTGGCTTGGCGAAATTGGTGACGGTATCGCCCACCTTGGACTGACGAACGTCCTTCACGCCAGTGATGAGGTAGCCCACTTCGCCAACGCCAAGACCCTTGGTAGGAACTGGTTCCGGCGAGCTCACGCCGATCTCGAGGAGTTCGTGGGTAGCGCGCGTGGACATCATCTGAATGCGCTCGCGCGGAGACAAGTTGCCGTCCACCACGCGAACATAGGTGACCACACCCCGGTAGGTGTCATACACGGAGTCAAAAATCATGGCGCGGGCCGGCGCGTTCGCGTCACCCACAGGGTTTGGGAGCGTGCCAACAATGCGGTCAAGCAGCGCTTCCACGCCTTCTCCGGTCTTACCGGAGACCCTCAACACGTCCTCGGGATCTCCACCGATGAGGTTGGCAAGTTCAGCGGCATACTTTTCTGGCTGCGCTGCCGGAAGGTCGATCTTGTTCAGCACGGGAATGATGGTGAGGTCATTCTCCATCGCCAGGTAGAGGTTCGCGAGCGTCTGGGCTTCGATGCCCTGAGCTGCGTCCACCAACAACACGGCGCCTTCACACGCTGCTAGAGAACGTGACACTTCGTAGGTGAAGTCCACGTGACCGGGCGTGTCAATCATGTTCAGTGCGTACGCGGTGCCATCGACTTCCCATGGCATGCGAACGGCCTGGCTCTTGATGGTGATGCCACGTTCGCGCTCGATGTCCATGCGGTCGAGGTACTGAGCCTTCATGTCACGCTGGGAAACGATTCCGGTGAGCTGCAGCATGCGGTCGGCAAGCGTTGACTTGCCGTGGTCAATATGCGCAATAATGCAGAAATTTCGGATGAGCGCCGGATCGGTGGCGGCGGGCACCGGAGCGGTGCGGGCCTGAGGTGACACGTAAATAGCCTCGCTTGCGGATCATTCTTAATGGAATTCCGCATGTCGATGGATCGGATGCGGATTTCCTATTGTCCCATGAAGCTCCCCCGGTTCGTTGCAGCGCTGATAGCGTGGGGACATGAAATTTGATGCGAACGCTTTGATGCGGGTCGCCCGCCAGATTTTTCGGATTGCCGAGCCCATCATTCGTGAGCGTCTCAATGACCGCTCCGGTTCGCAGTCCGGTCAGAAGAGCGGATCCTCGACGCGTACCAGTTCATCCACTCCTTCCCCGTCCCGAAATACGTCTGATAGTTCACGCCAATACGACGACGCCGCTCAAGGTTCGTGGGAACGCGGCGGTTATCCGGGTGATTACCCAGCGCGCTCGTCGCAGGGCGTAGCCGCTGCATACGCTCCCAACCCGAATGGTGCTGCTGATCCCGGTGAAGTGGTGTGGGCGTGGGTTCCGTACGAGGAGGACTACTCTCGCGGCAAGGACCGGCCCGTCCTAGTGATTGGTAGAGACGGCGAGTACCTGCTGGGGCTCATGCTGACCACGAAGGATCGGGATAATTCGGTTCGTCAGAACCATAGCTACATTGATGTAGGTACTGGCGGTTGGGATTCGAAGGGTCGCCCGAGCGAGGCAAAGTTGGATCGTGTGATTCGCTTGCGTCAGGATGGCATCCGTCGTGAGGGCGCAGTTCTTTCCCGCGAGACGTACGACGACGTAGCTCAAGCCATGCGCGAGAGTTTCTGACACTCCGCTAGCGGCCCGTATCTTTGTAAATCAACTGTTATTCCTGCTAGGATATACAGCTGTGTGTCCGCGCAGATCGACGGGCACCCAAGTCGATCTTTTCAACTGTATCCCCACGCAGCCGGTCCAATCGACTTGGAACCCTCACGATCCTGTCCGAATCATCAGAGAGAAATTCATTCGTGGCCAATATTAAGTCCCAGAAGAAGCGCATTCTCACCAACGAGAAGGCTCGCGTTCGCAACCTTGCTTTGCGCTCCGAGCTCAAGACCCTCATCCGCGCCGTCAACGAGGCTGTAACCTCCGCTGACAAAGAAGCCGCTGAGAAGGCATTGCGCACCGCTAACCGCAAGCTTGACAAGGCTGTTAGCAAGGGTGTTATCCACAAGAACCAGGCTGCTAACCGCAAGTCTGCGATCTCGAAGAAGGTTGCTGCTCTCTAAGCAGTAGCGTTCTCATAGAACTTCAAGTGGCCGTCTCCTTCGGGAGGCGGCCACTTTTGTGTTGTCCCAAGTTTCTCGGCCCGATGTCTCTTCTCTTCGTCCAACGTCGCGCGCTTGGCTCTAACGCCGGGCAGACAAGGCAATCTGGGTCACGAGGCGCTCTACCGCGTACTCCGGATCACGAGATTGGCCTTTGACCATGGCATCGGTTTCGGCCACGAGTGCAATGCAGGAGATGAGGTCGTCTTGGGACCAGTAGTTTGCGAGGTCTTGCGCTTGGCGGAGCTGCCAGGGGGCCATCCCTAGCTCACCGGCCAACTCTGCGCCGCCGCGTCGTCCGGCCACCTTGGCAATCTGACGGAGCTTCATCGCTAATGCCGCAATGATGGGAATGGGGTCCGTGCCTGTTGAGAGTGCATGACGTAAAGAGCTGAGAGCCTGGGTGGAACGTCCAGCAAGCGCTGCGTCAGCTACTTTGAATCCGGTTGCTTCGACTCGTCCGCCGTAATACTTGTCCACGTGCTCAAGTGTGATGGGGCCTGTGATGTCCTCGGAGAGCTGTTTGCATGCAGCAGCCAAGTCACCCAGCTCGTTTCCAAGAGCCGCCACGAGAGCGCGAGCTGCTTCGGGGTGAATTTGATGATCTAGAGCTCGAAACTCTTGAATCACGAAATCGTTTTTCTCTGCTTCGGACTTTGGTGCCGCGCAGTCGATCGTTGACACGCCGGCTTTTTTGAGTGCGTCAAGAAGTTTCTTGCCGCGGTTGCCGCCACTGTGGTGCAGCACGAACATTACGTCTTCCGCTGGCGACTTGATGTAGTTCAAGGCATCTTCGAGGAAGGCATCGCTCATGGTTGCAGCGTTGGTGACTTCCAGAATGATGAAGTCGCTGAATAACGACGGCGTCGCCGAGAGCATGATCTCGCCGCCCTGATATTTGGCGGCGTCCAACTGGACTAGCTGGGCGTCCTGAAATTGTTGGCGGATGCCTGTGCGGAGTTTGTCGAGCACTCTGGAGACGATGTAGTCGTCGGAACCGCTGAGCAAGATCAATGGGGCGGGCGCGGCTTGTCGCCACGACGTTCCGGTAGCTGATTTCGCCTTTCCGCGGGACGCGGGAGCAGGTGTCACGAGTGTTCTCCTCTGTTGGGCCTATTCGATCCTAGTTCGAGTGGGAATCGCACGGTAATTTAGGCGCTCAGAATCGGTGATGGTGATCAGCACAAGGCCGTGCTGATCGGTGCGAGCAGCGGGTATGCCCAATTCGCTGAGTCGATCAGTGGTAGTTGGTGCGGGATGCCCGTAGTCGTTATCGAGGCCGACGGAGATCAGGGCCAGCTGTGGCGATGCGGCCTCCATAATGCGAGTGCCACCGTTCCGTGCTCCGTGGTGACTGATCTTCAGGATTTCGGCTTCGAGCGCACTGTCGGGTGACCGATCGATGAGTGCATCCATGGCGTCGGATTCAATGTCCCCCGTGGTGAGGAAACTCCAGCCGTTGATCACGAACTTCACCACTAAGGACGCGTCATTCTCGTTGGACGCGTTTGAGTCTGCGGATAGGACAGTCCACGAGATCCCTCCGATTCTCCCGTGTTGCCCCTCGTGAAGTTGCGTGACTGGAACATCGTGGCCGCCCAGTGATTCCGGGGCGTTGGAAGATGCGGGGTCTTCGGAGCTTGAGTAATAGATACTTCCTACCTTTCTTCCTTCGACCGCCCCCGAAACTCCGCCCGCGTGGTCTGCATGTAAGTGAGTGACGAACAACGTGTGAATCTGCGTGACGTCGAGCGACTTGAGACACTCGTCCATCAACAGAGGATCCGGACCGGTATCAACGACTATGACCTCGTTGGCGTTGGCGTTCGCGCTGGGATCGGATCCGTTACTGGCGCGGATCACGAATCCATCCCCCTGACCCACATCGCACATCGCGATGTTCCACTCCCCCGGTGAAACGGGAACAAACTTGGAAAGCGGTACGAGGCTAGCCAGTAGGGCCGCGCAGGCCGCGGTGATAAGAACGAACCTCACTAGGGGCCTCTTGAAATTCCAGAGACCCACTAAGAGGAACGCGGCCACCATCCACGCGACGAGTGCGCCAGGTGCACCGGATGGCCATTCGAGAACAGCATATGGCAGGCCAGCGAACCACCGACCAATCCAACCCACAACGGCTGAAAGAAGCCCAGCAATCCATACGAGTGGTAGAGAAATTAATGGGATGACAGTGCCGATCAGCAGTGCCGCGGTCCCAAGAATGGTGATGAATGGAATGAGTGGGCTCACCACAATATTGGCAAAGGTAGACCAAGTAGAAAACTGCGGGGCCAACAGTGTCAGCACGGGCAGGCAAGCAATCTGGGAAGACAAAGCAAGCGCTAGAGCTTGGGAGAACCATTCTGGAAATAGATGGCTCAAAAGCGAGGATAAGGGTCGACCAATCAGGATGATTCCTGCCGTAGCGCTCACGGAAAGCTGGAAAGCTGGTTCATACGCGTAGAACGGATCTATCACTAAGAGCAACGTGATGCTCAAGGAAAGCGTTGTGAGAGCCTGCCGTTGGCGGCCGGCGAAAACGGCTAGTGCTGCGATACTGCCCATGACGGCTGCTCGTACCACGCTGGGTTCAGGGAAGACGATCAGAACAAAGCACACCAGGCCCAAAAGGCACCCTAGAATGACGAGCCATCGTGAGAGCCCGAGAGAGCGAAGCAGTAGCCCAATGAATCCTAGGATCAGGGAGCAGTTTGCGCCGCTCACGGCCGTGAGGTGCGCGAGGCCAGCATCTTTCATGGCTTGTTCTAGCTCATCGCTCTGACCGCTTCGGTCCCCCATCACCATGCCTGGTAACAGCGCTGGACCGTCGCCCGGAAGTTGCTGAGCTTGTTGGCTGAGTGTGTCACGGGTGTGCCTAACCCATTGACCGAATGCTGATGACTCTTCGGCTGCTAGAGGTAGGGGTTTCGTGACCGCACGGACCCACGCGATACTCCTTCGGCCGGGTTCGGCGGGTCCGAGTTTTGCCAGTACTTCGAACTTCATCCCGCTAAGCGGTGAGGAGCTCCCGAAGGACCTCATCATTTCAGGTGTCAGCGTGAGAGTGGCGGTCGCGTTGGCGGAGAACCATTTGCCGTCGTTGGTGAACTGTTCGATTCTGATGTCCGTCAACCATGCATTCGCAGTAGAACGCGGATCCTGCTCCGAATCCGGACTTGTGCCGACCGCCGGAACGGCTGGTGTAGCCGATTCACTGGCAAATGCGGTCTTCATGGTGATCGGCTGAGGATCTTCAAGCAGCTCTATCTTGAGCCTGACCGTCTTCTCTTCGTTGATGTGTCCTACGAGCGGCGAGGAATTCAGATCTTGATGGTGGAGAGTAGTGGCTCCTGCGAGAACTGTGGCGCCGGCCAGTGCCATGGCTAGTGGTGACCAGAGTGGCGAGAACCAGCTCAGGATGCCCTCTTGTTTGCTGAGGACCCACAAAGCAGCTGCGCTGAAAATAGTTCCTATAACGAGCGCAATCGCGGACACTTCAAGAGAGGACGGCAAAAGCCACAGAGCAGCAAGCCACGCGCCGGTGGCTAGCCAGACGAGACGAAGATCGAGTCGCTGTGTTGTTGCGGCCACTAGAAGCCAACCAGGCCTTCGAACTTCTTAATGAGCGCTGGACCGATCCCTGAGACTGCATCGAGCTCCGCCATGGAAGCGAAAGGGCCATTCTGTTCGCGGAACTCAACAATGCGCTGGGACAGTGCAGGCCCCACTCCTGGCAGTGCTTCAAGTTCTTGAGCGGAGGCCACGTTGACGTTGATGACCGTATTGGTGACGGGGCTGGTGCCAGAGACACTAGGTGCCGAATCGGTTGCATTTGCGCCACTAGTCGATGAATCGTCTAACGAATTACCGGGTACAGAGCCTGACGCAGACCCTGGCGCAGCAACTGGCGGCGGCTCGCCCACTTTCGGGACGTACAACTGCTGTCCGTCTTGTGCCAGCTCGGCCAGATTGATGGATTTGATGTCCGCTTCAGGCAAGATGCCGCCGGCACGCTCGATGACGTTTCCCCAACGTTCCCCAGACGTGACCGTGTAAAGCCCGGGCTTTTTCACCAAACCTTGAACCGAGACCGTGACTTGACCTTCGGGATGGTTCGACTCACTCGGCGTCGATGAAGCTTCGTAAGGTGAAGGGCTCTCGCCTATCGGACTGGAACTGGATGAGCTTGGATCGGACAAACTGAGGGCTGATGAGCTGGGGCTTGTTGCAGTGGGTGCTTCTCTGGTGATGGATCCCAGCTCTTGAGACTGCGGGATTGGGCGTAGCCACAAGCTAAAAGCGATCCACAGCAGAACTCCCACCAGAAGGCAAAGGATTGCGCTTCGTTTCACACGCCACGTGAGATCAAGCCGCTCTGGATTTCGCGGAGACTTCTTCGATCCGCTTATCAGAGCGGAGCGTGATCGTGTCAGGTTCCGACGAAGCCAATGTCCGCGAGAAGAATCAACGCGCGCCGCATCGCGTCGACCACCCTTGATGCGTTCCTGATCCGACTGGTACTGCGGATCGGACTCTGCTGCATCGCCGATGTCGTGTTCAAGTTCGAGTTGTTCCCATCGATGTCGCCCCATAGCAAAGAGGTTAGAGATGGAAGGCAGCCCTATTTCAGCGAAAGTCGTGAATTGTTGATAAAGAGGGGGTTCAGCACTTTAGCTGAACAGATGTGGGTGAATCGCTGCATTAGTCGAGAGAAGGAGGTCGCAGTTCGCAAAACAACTTCCAACGGTTAATTGAGCTCAGGGAACATGCCGTGAGCGGGAAATTATCCTCAGCCCGGCATTGAATTTTGTTCATCTAAGATCTAACGCATAAGTTCAACTGCTAAGTCGATTGAGTCACTCGCGAACTTCTAAGCAGCTAAACCTCCACTGGCTCAAAAACGCTGACTCTGGTTACAGAATACAAATTCTGAGAGTGAAGTTGTGCGGATCTAATAGATAGATGCTTGCTGCCTCACTTTGCCGAAACAGCAAGAAATTTGATAGGCAAATCAATCAGCACTAATGGGCCATGTGGGCCCTCTCCGTCGAGAAGAAGCGAGTCACCGGCTTGCATTGAATATTCATAGGCTCCATGTCCGTAAATCATTTTACCCGAGAGCATGTATAGAAATTCCGTGCCGGGGTGCTGAAAAAGGGGGAAGACGTCCGAAGCGTCCGTCAGTGTCACCAGGGTTGGTTCTAGGGCGTCTGGTCGTCCTTTGAGGGTTCCTAGCACACGATATTCATGTCCGTGCTGCGTTCCGCTTCGGACTGTTACGCTACCTTCTCCGTTTTTGGTGAAGGTAGCATCTCGGTCGGTGTCTGCTCCGCGGAATAGGGCGGTCACCGGAACCCTCAAACCATCTGCCAGTCGTTGTAGCGTCGTCAGTGAACAGGATGTGCTGGCCGACTCAATCTTGGAAATCATGGCTTTTGACATATTTGTCCTCGATGCGAGCTCAGCTGAGGAGAGACCGTTTGCTGTCCTGTAATGCCGAACTTGTCCAGCGATGATTTGTTCAAGACTAACTGGGGTACGACTTATATCCGTGTCCGCATCACCTTTTGAGTCCAGTGGAAGGTCCGAATGGTAAGGAGGAGGGGTGATCATTGAGACATCATAGGCTGGACTTGGCTTTCTAGCCTATATGCCGTGCTCGACCGATGAGCCCAGACAATGCATCTGCCAGACATAGGGCGCCTGCTTCGGAATCCGCATCTTCGATTTGCTCTTCTGGGGAGTGTGAAATTCCGGTGGGGTTTCGGACGAACAGCATAGCGGTAGGAATATGGGAGGCAAGTACTCCGGCATCATGACCAGCGCCGGTGTTCAGTATCGGTGCGGCTGGAATCAGTCCTTTAAGTTGCTCTCTAAGACTCGTGTTGAAGTGAACCGTGGGGCTTAGCGACTCTACGTCGAATGCTATATTGCATCCCTCCTCGGCGGCTATGAGGCGAGCATTGAGGTGAATGGACTCCACGAGCGATGCCGTGATTTCATCCTTGGGATGGCGAACATCGACCCACATGTCCACTCTGGATGCGATCACGTTAGTTCCCCCTGGAATAGGCTGAAGTCTTCCAACGGTCGCGCGGGCATCTCGGTATTTGGTTGCAGCATCCCGTATACCAACGAGAATTTTTGCAGCGGCTATCATCGGATCATGTCGGTCACTCATCAGAGTGGTACCTGCGTGGTTACCCTGCCCATATACGGAGAGTTTCCATCTTCCGTGACCAAGTATGGAAGAGCCGATGGCCACTGGCTGGTCTAAGTCAAACAGCCCTCTTCCCTGTTCGATGTGGAGCTCGATGAATAGACCGAGTTGGTTAAGGGCACTTAGATCGGCGCCGATGAATCGGGGGTCTTGGCCATTTGCAGCGGCTACATCAGCGTAGGTATTGCCATCAACATCTTTGAGGTTGCGTACTTTGTTGGGGTCTATGGCCCCCGTGAGGAGTCGCGAACCTAAACACGCTACGCCAAAACGGGATCCCTCCTCCTCGGGGAAAACTGCAATGGCCAGAGGACGTCTGGGTCTAATTCCACGAGACTTTAAAATGTCGATCGCAATGAGGGCTGAGGCCACGCCAAGCGGGCCGTCATATGCTCCACCGCCGGGTACCGAATCCAAGTGGCTGCCTGTGACAACGGCATCTCGACGAATTCCGATCGATGTATCCCACCAAGCCCACATAATTCCGTTTACATCCGTATAAACGTCTAACCCGCGTCGTCCGGCTTGCTCGCTAAACCAACTACGAAGCTCAGTCTCGGCGCCGGAGAATACTGGACGGGAGTAGCCGCCGCGATGCTTGTCGGCTCCTATGCGGGCGATGTCTTGCATCAGACCGGTTACCGTGCCGAATGCTGGCTTCATCGCAGAATTTCCCATTCGTGCGTCCATTTCTGTAAGTCTTTCCCGTGGCTAAAAGTTGGATTCGATGGCTCCAGTATGAGCAGTTGCCGGACGAAACCGTACGGGAATGTCGCGTGTTCCTGTCGCTAGGTCGGCTGCCCATTCACCAATCAACGGCGCAAATTTTGCTCCGTGTCCAGAGCAAGGAGAAAGCACTGTGATGTTTTCTGTTTTGTCGATGATGAAATTCTCGTCCGGGGTATTGGTAAACAAACAGGTAGTTTCCGCATAGGGCTCTGGATTGAGGCCTGGAAGGTACTTACGCACGTAATCAATGACTCGGAGTCGATTTTCCGGATCAATCTGACCAGTTTGTTCCGCTGCGGACGATATGAACCTTCCGCCGTTGTATTCAGCAACTTTCTGGCCAACAAAGTCGGCGTCTCGCCCTCCCGGCAACCCATAGGTCTGCATGTTTGCACTCTTATGAATGAATGTTGGCCAAGGTGCTTGGTTGTCAAGATAGTGAAAGTGGTATGCCTGTTCCTGGCGGACAGTTATTGCCGGCAGTCCCCCAAGGAATCCTGCGGGCAGTGGTAAGAGATCGAGTAAGGCTGGGAGCCATCCTCCGGCGCTGATAATGAGATTTGATGCCTCGAGACTTTCCCCGGACGAAGAGACTAATTTATACCCATTCAGGGAACGTTGGACTTCGGATACATCCCAGTTGGTCAAAACCCTAGCGCCCTGAATTTTGGCTTGGTCGACCATCGTGTTGACCGCACTTTCAGCATCGATAACGCCAGCTCCTGGATGCCAAAGTGCTGGCGTATCAACGGCAATGTGCGGCCATCGATTGCGCGCTTCGCTTGGATTGAGTAGTTCGTGATCTACCCCCGCTCGTTCAAGGATGCGAGCGAGTTCTTCCGGACGTCTTTCGGATCCGTAATCCACCGCCCCAACTCGAGTGATCAGAGCTTGCCCCGAGACTTTCTCGAGTTCATCCCAGAGAAGTCTGGACTCGATGACAGCGCGGGTATAGAAATCGTCGGGATATGCATATCGAAAAATGCGAGCAGAGCCGTGAGAACTGCCCTCGTGACTTGCCGGAACCGTTCGTTCAAGGAGGGTAACTTCATGGCCTCGGGAGGCTAGATTCCATGCTGTTGCGGCACCGGCAAGGCCCGCTCCGACCACTACATAATCGGATGAATCGGCCATTATTTGACCCCTGGAATCCAGTTTGTTCCAGCTAACGGCACGCGAGCCATAGCGGATGCTTCAATTGTAAGAGCAACTAAATCCTCGGGCTCAAGATTGTGTAGGTGAGACTTTCCACAAGCTCGTGCAATAGTCTGTGCCTCCATGGTTAGAACACGAAGATAATTTGCTAGGCGACGTCCGGCCGCTACAGGATCAAGTCGGGATGCCAGCTCGGGGTCCTGCGTGGTGATTCCAGCTGGGTCTCGTCCGTCTTGGAAGTCGTCGTAAAAGCCGGCTGCCGAGCCTAGCGCTGCATATTCCGCAGCGTATCGGGGGTCGTTGTCTCCGAGGGCGATTAGGGCCGCCGTACCAATAGCTACAGCGTCGGCTCCAAGCGCCATAGCTTTAGCGACATCGGCACCGGTACGAATTCCTCCGGAAACGATCAGCTGAACCTTTCGGTGCATCCCAAGTTCTTGAAGGGCTTGCACTGCTTGCGGGATGGCCGCCAAAGTGGGAATTCCCACGTTCTCAATAAATACCTGCTGAGTCGCAGCAGTACCGCCCTGCATGCCATCCACAACCACGACGTCTGCTCCAGCTTTGACAGCTAGTGCTGTGTCGTAATAGGGGCGAGACGCGCCGATTTTGACGTAGATCGGAGTCTTCCAGTCAGTAATTTCACGAAGTTCACCGATCTTGATTTCTAGATCGTCTGGGCCGGTCCAGTCGGGATGACGACTTGCGGATCGTTGGTCAATTCCTACCGGCAGTGTTCGCATTCCAGCGACGCGTTCAGTAATCTTTTGGCCCAGCAGCATGCCGCCGCCGCCTGGCTTTGCACCTTGGCCTAGAACAACTTCGATGGCATCCGCTTTGCGGAGGTCATCAGGATTCATACCGTAACGCGACGGCAAATATTGATAGACAAGATTCTTTGACTGACCGCGTTCTTCGGGCGTCATTCCACCATCGCCAGTGGTGGTGGAGGTACCAACCTCGCTTGCACCGCGTCCCAGCGCTTCTTTTGCGTTTGCGGACAAGGCTCCAAAGCTCATCCCTGCAATGGTTATCGGTGTCTCTAGGTGTAGCGGACGGCTTGCATGACGATCGCCAAGAACTACATCGGTGTCGCACTTCTCGCGATATCCTTCGAGTGGGTACCGGGACATGGATGCGCCCAGGAACAGTAAGTCATCGAAGTGCGGGAGCTTTCGTTTTGCGCCCCAGCCGCGAATATCGTAAACGCCGGTTGCGGCTGCTCGTTGGATGTCTGCGATTGTAGCTCGGTCAAAAGTGGCCGATTCACGCAGTCCAAGTTCCTCGGTCTGCTGAACCGAAGTAATAGCGGCTGGGTTGCTCTGATCGATTTGAACAGAATCTTGGGGTACTGAGGTGGCGGTCATTTTTCTGTCCTTATTAATAGGCGGTCGAGTTGTGGACGCTGAAGTGGTAAAGATTTCGAGCTGATCCGTAACGCTTGAATTCCGTTGGATCGTCGGTTCGTCCGGCTGCAATGAGGAGTTCGGCAAGTTCCTCGAGGTGCTCGGATTCCATGGGCTTTTGGATGCAGTCCGCGCCAAGCGATGCAACGCTTCCCTTGACATAAATTCTTGCTTCGTAGATGGAGTCGCCGAGTGCTTCTCCGGCGTCTCCACAGACGACGAGCCGTCCTGCTTGCGCCATGAATGCTGACATATGACCGATATTTCCCCCGACCACGATGTCAACACCTTTCATAGAAATTCCACATCGGGCACCAGCGTTGCCGTCAATTACCACCAATCCCCCATGACCAGTTGCGGCAGCAGATTGTGACGCGTCGCCCTTTACATGGACTCTTCCAGACATGATGTTCTCAGCCAGACCCACACCAGCATTGCCACTAATGGTTACTTCGCCCTTTTGGTGCATTCCGGCAGCATAATAACCAGCATGGCCATTGATACTTACTGAAATATCAGTGTCGATGCCTACCGCAAGGCTATGTTTTCCCCCTGGGTTTATTACCGTCCACGCTTGACCATCTTCTGCGTCGTGAAGTGCCTGATTCAGGTCACGCACGGGACTATCAATTAGATCCACCACAAATGCGACGGGATTTGCGCTGACCTGTGGAGCTGCGCTCGGAATCTGGGATTCGGGGCTTGTTAGAGTGACCACGTGTAGACCTTTCCTGGTTCTGGTTCAAAAATGTGTGCCGTCTCAATACCTGGCAAGGACGCCAGTGCTCGATATTCCGACGCCATTGCGACGTAGTCGTCTGTTTCGGCGATGATGGCAGGCTTGCAAGCGATGGGGTCACGGACGACGGCCATGCTTTTTGAGGTGGTGACAACCAAGGTATAGAAGCCATCGAAAACCTTGCCTAGATTCCTGAGAGCTGCCTCTAGATCGTCACCCTTCTTCAAACGGGAGGCGATGTACCGCGCACCAACCTCGGTGTCGTTGTCAGAATCGAATTCGACACCTTCACGTATGAGTTCGCGTCGGATAGAGGCGTGATTTGAGAAAGATCCGTTGTGAACAAGGCATAGATCGTCTGCGACTGAAAAGGGATGAGAACCGCCTGCAGTAACGGCCGACTCGGTGGCCATTCTTGTGTGAGAGAGTCCCTGACTGCCGGCCATTGATTCAAGCCCGTGATCGGATGCAATCTCCATCGGGTGGCCTACACCCTTCATTACAGCCACATGTTCACCTCGTCCAATAATCACTGAATCAGGCAGGGTCTCTTGTACTGAGCGAACAAGTAGATCAGTCTCAACGGATGCACTAACGAGAGTGGTGTCGCCTACTACCTTTACTACCGGCGTTGCCGATGGCGATAGCATGCTTGTCAATGAGTCTTTGATCTCATCAATCGACAATCCATGGTCTTTGCCAAGCAAGCTAAGGGTAGATGTGCCTTCGGAGACTAAACCGGGCGTATCGTAAACAGCCAATCCAGCGGAGTCTGGCCCACGTTCGACAATTTGGCACATCATCGAATTCAAAAGACTTCCCATGTCGGCCTGAAGCGAGGGGTTGCGCAACTGAAGCGCGGCAATTCCACACATATGATTTCCTTTACTAAGCGGGAGATATTAGATCGAAGTCAAGTAATTTCGTATTTCCCAATCACTGACTTGGTTGTGCCAAGAGAGGAATTCTTCTTCTTTAGCGTCGGCGTAATAGTTGCCGATTTTCACGTCGCCGCTAAGGCTCGAGAGGATAACTTGGTCCCGACGTAGTGCCTCGACAGCGTGAAGAAGAGTCGGCGGAAGAAGGTGTGCATCCTCGCGAGCTTCCCCTGGTCCGGATGGTGAGCCGGGGTCTATCCCGTTCTCAACTCCATCAAGTCCAGCTTCTATAGCGGTTGCTATGGCGAGATAAGGATTCGCGGATCCATCACCCGAACGAAGTTCAATCCGTTTTCCGTCCGGGACGCGAATCATATGCGTACGGTCATTCCCACCAAACGACGCCTTTCGTGGCGACCAAGTTGCACCCGAGTTGCTAGTGGTGGCGCCTGAGCGCTTGTAAGAGTTGACTGTCGGAGCGAGAAACGCTTGTAATGCCGGAGCGTGCTCCAGAATTCCACCGACGAAAGAGTAAGCCAGCTGGGAGAGACCCAAGCCCCGCGATCCGTCATCGCCTGGAAAGAGTGCCTCTTCACCGGACCAAAGAGACAGGTGAAAATGAAGACCTGTTCCGGTGCGGTCAGTAAATGGCTTTGGCATAAAAGTAGCCGTCATTCCCCGCTGTTCAGCCAGAATATTAAGAATGTAACGAAGGCTAACCACTCGGTCAGCGGTGGTGAGCGCATGGTCGAAATTGAAATTCTGCTCAAACTGGCCGGCTGCATCTTCATGGTCGTTGGCGTAATTGCCCCAACCGAGAGCGTTCATTGCCTCAGACACTGACGTCAAATGGTCGTACATCCTGGTGACGCCACGTGCGTCGTAGCAGGGACGGGGCGAGTCATCGAGGGTGTCAGCGGTGCTAACAGTACCGTCGACATTTTTGTTGACGAGAAAGTACTCAACTTCGGCGCCGACCTTCGCCTGCATCCCCATACGGGATAACCGCTCAAGTGTGTTCTTGAGGACTACACGTGGCGCATATGGCCAAGGCTTTCCATCGACATATGGGTCGCAGTGGATAATCGCCAGTCCTTCTTTGATAAATGGGACTGGCGTGAAGGACGCGAGATCAGGAACAGCGATTAGATCAGAGTCCTGAGGCTTTTGGCCAATGAGGCCGGCAGCATAGCCTGCGAATCCCATTGCGCCACTCTCGAGCTCGTCCGCGGCTTCGACTGGTACCAGTTTCGCGCATGGTTTGCCGGTCATGTCGACGAATGTTGCCAACAGAAATCGCACGCCGTGAGCTTTGGCGATATCGGCCAGCGAAATGCATTCTGCTTCATCGTTGGCGGTTTGCTGAGTATTAACTTCAGTGGCTGCGATACTTGTCATCGGAACTTTCCTGTTCACTTGATGTTGCCTGCTGTGAAACCTTGTTTATCCACAGTAGCCAAATTGGTGTTACAAACGCTCGCAGCGAACGTTAACTCTGTGTAACTTGCTTCAAGAATTTTGGTCTTCGGAATCTAGGCGTCAGCTTGGCAAGTCATCGAGAAAAGCAAATCGGCAGCTACGCCGGATGAGTCCGGAGTAGCTGCCGATTCCCGTTGAGTGGCTCTAATTGCGTTGAGGTGGACTACTCATAGTCGAAGACGCCTGTGAGCGGCGACCTAAAAATGGTCATGTGCTAAACCGCGTCTATGCCCCGTTCACCTGTCCGAACGCGGATTACGTCCGAAATATCTTGGGTCCAAATTTTCCCGTCACCGAGGCTTCCCGTCCGGGCGGCCTGGATGATGGTTTCAATTACTTCTGCTGCATCTTCATCCGACACAATTAGGTCAATTCTCACTTTGGGCCGGAAATCAACCTGAAACTCTGTGCCCCGGTAAACCTCGGTATGGCCCTTTTGCGCTCCGTAGCCTCGCACTTCGGTAACCGTGAGTCCCTTGTGCAAGGTGTCGGACAAAGCTTGCTTCACTTGCTCCAACCTGAATGGCTGAATGATGGCGGTGACAAGTTTCATGATGCTCCTTCGTCAAAATCGGTAGAAAATTTGCCGTGTGTCACTCCGAGTCGGTGTATGCGGATTCGGAATGAAGACTTAAATCAAGTCCACGGTATTCAGTCTCTTCGTCAACACGAATTCTTGAAATCTTGTTCATTACCCATGCGATCAAATAGGTAACTACGAACGCGTAGAGGCAGGTTGCGGCGATAGCCGTGAGCTCTCGCCAAAGAATGCTCCAATCACCTCCGAAAAGAACGCCAGTCACGCCCGCCGGTGCAGTTGCCGAGCCAATAAGCACTACGCAAAGAGTGCCTACAATTCCACCAATTCCGTGTACGGCGAATGCATCGAGAGTATCGTCAAAGCCCAGCTTTTGTTTCCATGTGATTGCCCAGCAGACAACCGCACCCGAAGCTAGACCGACTACTAATGCCCCAAGCGGATTTACGGCATCAGCGGAAGGTGTAATACCAACCAACCCCGCAATAGTTCCTGTAGCGAGCCCAAGCGTAGTAGGCTGCCCATCTCGAATTTTCTCCACGATAAGGTAGCCAACGGTTCCTGCACAGCCGGCCAACAGGGTCGTCATGATTACATACTGTGCCAGGAAATTAGATCCTGCAGCAGATCCCCCGTTGAAGCCAAACCAACCGACCCAAAGAAGCCCTGCTCCGAGAATTACCATCGGTAGGTTGTGAGGCTTAGCCTGGGGTGTCCGGCTCTTTCCAAGTACAAGAGCGAGAGCAAGTGCACCGACCCCTGCGGTCATATGTACTGCGGTACCGCCAGCAAAGTCATGGAGCTCAACAACGTTACGTAGCCAGCCTCCAACATACCCGGTCTCCTCGTTGGAGAACGTAAAAACCCAGTGCGCGATCGGGAAATAGACCAACGTCAGCCAGATTGCACTAAATACAATCCACGCACCGAACTTCATACGACCGGCAGCGCCGCTAGCCACAATGGCAATTGTGATCGCTGCGAACAGAATGAAGAAGGCCACCCAGTAGATTGACTGAGCCCCGCCACTAGTGTCGTCCACCTCCAAACCGTTTAGACCAATGAATTCGAGCGGATTACCAACTAAGCCAAGACCCGCAATAGAACTTCCAGACACCATCCCGTGACCGTAAAGGACATACAGTATTGCTGCTATAGCTAAGGAGCTAAGCACCATCATGATCATGTTTAGGACATTGTTTTTTCCGAGCAATCCACCGTAGTAAAAGGCTAGGCCGGGAAACATGATAGTTACGAGCGCAAAAGCGGCAAGTAACCATGCGAGATCTGATTCGGGCATGAGAGTCTCCAATCAATGGGTGCGAACGCTGATTATTTTGGGTTCAAGTGGGCCAAACAGGAATTGAGAAATGTCTTGCCGCGCTTAAAGATTCAGCACTATTTTTCAAGCAACCAGGCGGCAGCCGCTTCTCGGTATTCGATGAAGCCTTTGTATGTCGCAATGTCCTCTGGGGTAGACATTAGAATCTTTGCCAATTGGTCTCTCCAAATTGGGATATTCTTGATCTCTTTCAATGAAGCCATAAAAGTTCTTATGCTGAACGTAATTGCCCCGGACATCGGTAGCCGAATGAAATGTTCAAGTTCAATTCGCAGCTGCAGGTTTCCCAGATCACCTGTAGCTAAAAGTTGAGGAATATCCTGTCCCCACTCTGGAAGTTTCTCTAGGCTGATGTCTAGTTTCCGTGAGCCAGACGCTGAGAGAGTCCAGTTGACTCGTCGATATACCTTGTCCTGTGGCAGGCGCATAAGAAATTGTTCCGCACGTGATGTTATTCCTTCTCCATTTAGCCGCGGGACAGGAGTATGAATCTCTCGAAAACTCATTCCAGCATCGAAAGTGACCGACCATGCAGCAGCGAAAGTTACTAAGCCTGCATCAAAATAGAGTTGACCCCCGCGTTCCTTAACAAGAAGAAGATCGTCGGGAATTTCTCGTCCTAGAAAGGTCAACGGGTCGAAAGGGAGGGAATCTTCGTCGCCGATGCGAAAGGTCTGATCAGTTCCCAGAAGATCGTTTCGCCAATGTACGACGTCTCCGTCTTCCTTCAGATGCATTGACGTCGGATGAGCGATGGACAGATCTCTAAGGTAGTACATCAGCAGGTCCCAACAGGCCGGCATCATGCCAGGGAGTATCTGGACACGAGACGGATCCTCTTCCAATATACGGCGACGTTCCTTCATGATGTGCAAGTATTCTTCGCCACCAAGATCAACGATTTCGGCACCCCACTTGCCTGCCTGCGTCTTTTTGAGGATGCGCGCGGGCTCCACATTCACTGAGTATTGGAAGTCTTGTTGCTCCTCCCTAAAAGGCCAAGGGAGGTTTTCCGTATACCGAGACTCCAAATTTGTAACAACGCTCATATGTCCACCTCAATTTCTTCGCCTCGCGATACACAGCACAGCATTGATGAGTTTGCATTTTTCTCGTCTTCGCTTAGGACGATGTCGCGATGATCAATCGTGCCTGACTTGACTTGCACTTTGCATTCGCCGCAAACTCCCTGACGACAAAGATTTGGAATAGGATGGCCTGCTTCGAGCAGCTTTTCGAGAAGACTGACACTTGGCTCAACCGTTAGTGTTTGCCCAGTTGAGGTGACGTGTACCTGGAACGACTTTCCAGGCTCTTGTTTTGGTGGATCAAACCTCTCGAGGTGTAGGCGTTCAGATGACCATCCTGCATTGATCCCAGCGGTTCGAAACGACTCAAGCATTTCGCTCGGACCGCAAGCATAGGCGTGTGTACCCAATGGCTGCACATGAAATCGCTCGCGTATCAAAGCCGATCCAGCTTGTCTTCCTTCTGCTTCATACAACTTTATGAATCCTTTACCATCTAGATTCCTCAAGTCGTCAAGGTGTGCAGCTGCATTGGGTCTGTAGATATAAATGACTTCGGCTTGCCTTCCCCACCTAGCAGCGGCGCGGGCATGTGAAAGAACTGGAGTCACGCCGATACCGGCGGCGACGAGCATATACTTCCTTGCGCCAAGGTCCGGCGAGAACATGGAACGTGGACCCTCAACGACGACCCGGCTGCCGGTGCTGACATTCGCGTGGAGCCATTCAGATCCTCCGCCGGTTTCTTGTCGCCGAACAGATATTGCGTATTGACGAGGATTCACACCGTCACCAACAAGCGAGTACGCGTTTTTCTTTACTCCTGCTTGAATGAACAAGTGACTCCCGGGCTCATAGCTAGTCAGAATTCGGCCTTCAGGGTCCTCCAGTATGAAGTGTGTGATTTCAGGGGTAATTTGTGCAGCGGATTGGACTACTAGCTCCCGAGCGCGAGTGTCGAAGGACGGATGCAGGTGACCGAATAAGTCCGTCGAGTTGTTGAGTGGAGACGTCATGGCAATGTCCGAGCTCTTGCATCGGATGCGAGGAAACAGCCTTTTGACTCAGAAAAATGGGCGTGAATTTCAACCGAACGAGCACACGCCGAGCAAACTACGACCGATCCTGGGGTGCCAACAACTCGGCTAGTTTGACGACAATGTGCACAATAGATCGGCAAGTCGGACGATTGCGTGATGAGTTTACGAATTTCGTTCTCGAGTGCACCGAGCGAGCGAGCCAATGCGGCACACTGCAATACGTCAAATTGATTTCCGATGATCGCTATTCTGACGCCGTTTCTGCATGAGCGAATGGCGCCCTCTATCGGCCGACGAGATACAGGACTGAAACTGGCGAACGTCAGCCACTGCACAGGTCCATGATTCATTGCGTCTGCCAGCAAGGCCCTAGCGTGCGTTTCACTTTCGTTCTGGCCGAAGGAGATGAGGAGATATGAACTGCCGCTTGGATCTACGGTATTGTCCGAGAGCTCAAACGACGAGATGTTTCTATCTAAAGTCACGACACCCACAGCTAGTCGCCTCCTTGAAGCCAATGTGCGGCTGCGTTTCGATATCGATCTATGCCTTTGTATTCCGCCATGTCGGACGGCAGTTCCTCCAGAACTTTGCCGAGTCTCGTACGCCATTCGGGAACGGTTGCAATCTCGCGGAGTGAAGCAAGATAAGTGCGAACAAGGAATAGCAGAGCGCCGGTTGCAGGCAGTTTGATCAAGTGCTGTACTTCAACGCGAAGGTGAAGTCGGTCCGGCAGCGTGGGGTCATCAACAACGAGCGTTCTGTCCTTACCCCATTCGGGGTACGTCTCAGTGGAAGTGTCCAATCGCCGGTCGACCGTCATGGTCCAGTTGGTTCTGCGATACTGTTCACCAGGCTGGAGCCGAAGTAGAAACTGGTGTGCCCTTGTAATGATCCGTTCTTCATGGACTCGGGGAACGGGACCATGAATCTCAAGAAATCGCATGCCAACATCAAATCCAACGGACCAATCGGCGGCGAAGGTCACTAGACCTGCGTCGAGCCATAGGCTGCCCTCTCTTTGATCCATAAGCACTATGTCGTCTTGGATTTGGCTACCGAGAAAATGCAAAGGTCCTTCGGGTAGGGTTTCATCCGCACCGACCGTGAATTCTAGATCAATATCCTGCAATCCGTTTTGCCAGCGGCATTGATTACCTTGGCGTTCAAATTTCATGATGTCTGGATATGTCGCGGCCATCTGAGGTAGCACCGTTGTGATGGCGTCCCAGGCGGCTGGACGCATATGGCTCATCACTTGAAGTCTGGTTGGATCGAGTCTTAAGACAGTCTCTCGAAGATTGAGCTCCTCCAGATAGTTGGAATCAATATCGATGATCCTGTCACCCCAGCTACCTGCTTCTGTTTGTACAAGTTGAAGGGCCGGCTCCACATTTGTGCTGTACCGATATACATCATCCCGAAAAGGAAACGGGAAGCCGCTGATTCGATTGGGCACTTCTGATTCGAAAGTCGGCACTTCTTGAAAGTCAATCTCGTCCGTGGATGAACCGGCACTCTGCATTTCGACATTCATAGATCCAACTCCAGTTCTTGCTCCTGCGCTCGCGACACACAACACATCACAGTTTCGTGGAGTGCCTTTTCTTCATCCGTCAAATAGAGGTCGCGGTGTTCAACCCGGCCCTTCAGTACAGGAACGGCACATTCTCCGCAGACACCTTTTCGACACATATTGGGAACTGAGATACCGATTCCCTCAAGCGCTTCCAACAGTGACTTGGTGCCAGGTACAGTGATCGTTTGGCCGCTTTGAGCGAGCGTTACTTGGAAATTTTTACCTGGTCCTTGAACGTCAGCTTCAAAGTGCTCCGAGTGAAGTCGCTCTGTTGGCCAGCCCATCTCTTCGGCCAGACGAAGAACACTAGACATGAAGCCCGCTGGTCCGCAGACGTATAGATGCGTCCCTATGGGCTGGTTAAGGAGAGCACTACGAAGTGACGAGTTAAAGGATTCCCGGTCGGTGTACTCCGTCAAAGTGGTCCCGTAAATTGAACGGCACTCTTGAAGATGTACTCCCGAAGTGGGCCGGAATACGTACATAAGCGATGAAGACCTGCCAAGTTCTTCTGCAGCACGGGCATGGGAAAGTATTGGAGTTATCCCTATGCCCGCCGCAATGAACAAGTGGTGTCGGGCCGAGGCCACGGGCGCAAATGCACTTCGCGGATAGGAGACCTTTATTGAATCTCCGACTTGCAGCTGATGCATTGCTTTCGATCCGCCGTTGCCCTCCGGAGCCAATGCAACAGAAATGGTGTAGGCGTCCGGGTATTGACCGCTTCCAGTTAGAGAGTACGAGTTGGACTTTGAGCCCAACTCGACAACAATATGGCTTCCCGGGACGAATGCTGGCAACTGCTGGCCACTGATACTCGCGAACGAAAAGCTCCTAACTTTTGGCGAAAGGTCTCTGACGTCCACGACTTCTAGGATCATTTGTTTGGAGACTCGCGGCCTCATTGCGACTGGTATTGCAGTCATGTGACCTCCTCGGCGTTTGCCATGAATCCTAAGTAGCTTGCGCTCTTACGTGAGAAGTGATGATAAATCTGCAGTTCGCGTGCACAACCCGAACATGTTGTGATCGTTCCGATCTTCTCTTGAGTTACCGTGGTTCCTCTGCAGTGGGCACAGTAGACTCTCCGATCACGGATCTCCGTCTCGAGGAGTGTGATCTCTGCATCTATCGCACCTTCGCTCAGGGCAAGTGCTCTGGCTGCATAGATGTCCATCTGGGGACCCGCAAATACAAAATGGACGCCGACTCGAGCGTTCCCAATTATGTTTCGAAGGTCTTCCCAGGCTAAGGAATCCAAGCGTTCCACGCTGATATGCCGACAACGGCTACTGAAATTCGATTGCCGAAGCCACGCTTGAGTCACTTTCGCACCGGAGGTATTAAAGGAAACTGTTATGAATGAGCGTGCCCGAACCGGAGGTGACTCGGCACCTACCGGTGCGGGCACGCTCGTGAAGTCAATTTCCATGACTTACGGAGCGAAAGAGCGATGGCCAGTGTAGAAACCTAGGGCATAGTCCGTCGTTTCAAACTTGACCGTTGTTCCCTTTGGAAAGAAGAGAACGTCTCTTTCCTTGGCGTGGGTCACCTCACCAGTGGCTTGATCGGTCAAAATGAACTCGCCTTGAATGACGACCTTCATTTCATCGTAGGTGTACTCGTAAATCAGCGGTTCTGATGCTTTGAGTTCGAAGAATCCAGAGCTGATTGCAGAACCCTCTGGGTTAGCGAGGGAATCGCCGATGAACGCTTCACAACCAGGCACTTGCATGCTCGGAAGATTCTTGAAGCCATCTTCCACTTTGTGGATTGCTCCGGCCTTGCTCAATTTTCCATTCAAAGTATCCACTACATCTACTCCCTTTTGGTAACTGCTGGGAAATCCAGAATACTAGCGGTAAATCTCCGGGTGTTTCGTTGCTGTTACAGCTGAGTTAATGTCTGAAGTAGAAGGAGTCCAGCAAGACTGGACCAAATTTCAAACAACGCTCCATAAAGATCTATTCATGGAAGTCGACTCGCGGGAGGTACAGTTCGTTGGCCGATGCCATAAAGATCCAATACGGGAACTTTATGACTGCGGCCACTCGCGCCCACCCGCGAATTGCACGGTTAATAAGAGACCTAAAAAGCGGTCAGAAGCCTCAGCCTCGATTACCAGTCATCGTTTCGTTGGACTCCGTGGAACGTGGGCTAGAACAAACCCAAATTGAAAGCCCTCAAAAATTCCGATGAGCCCGCGACCGCGTGCTTCACGGTACCCCGCTCTGTGGATGTCGAATTTCCTGAGGAGGCCGGAAAATTCGGTAATTAATCTTTGAACTCAAGGAGGATGGTTCCTTGAAAGACTTAAAGTGCCGACTTGCGGGAGTGAAAACCGCGGGCGCCGGGCTGCTTCTTGGAATTTGTAAGCGGCGACCTAACGGCCAATCGGTCAATCGGACTTGAACTCTTGACTTGAACACTCGTTCCTGTCAAAGTGTGTTCACAACCACAGCGGTAAATTTCTCTAGCCGCTATCAGCGCATCGTTTCGCTGGTAATCCGGAAGCCGGAAGATGCATGGTTCAAATCAATTTTCTCGGGACTAGAAGTTCCCTTCCCTAGTGGTCCACAAGGGCTGCTATCGCCATCTCCAGGTAATGCGTTTTCCGCAGTCAAGATCAAGAATCGGAGTTGAAGCTGAGCATGAGTGTTATCGATAAGGCCCCAGAAGGCGTGACTCTCTCAGAGGCGGTTAAGAATGGGCCAAAAATAAACTGGCGTGTTTTTACAATCGCTTCAATCGGGACTGCCCCGGGTTTCGTTGACTCTCGGGGTTGATAGTTTTCAGGCCGCTTGAAGGCCGGTTTTGATTGTCTCAAACTCTATCGGCGTGAGACGACCGAGGCTGCGTTGGCGGCGCCGGCGGTGGTAGGTTTTCTCGATTCAGGTCACGATGGCCAGGCGTAGTTCCTGTCGTGAGGTCCAGCGTTGTCGGTCCAGCACGTTCTTTTGCAGCAGGGCAAAGAATGACTCCATGGCGGCGTTGTCGCCGCATGCGCCGACACGGCCCATGGAGCCGGTCCATCCGTGGCTTTTGAGCGTCCTAACGAAGGCAGTGGAGCGGAATTGAGATCCGCGGTCCGAGTGCACCACAGTCCCTTCCGGTGACCTCAGGGCCGCCGCGTTGCGCAGCGCGGAGACCGCCAGAGCCGCTTTCATTTGGGAATCAATGGAATAGCCAACGATCCTGTTCGAATAGACGTCCTTGATCGCGCACAGGTATAGCTTGCCCTCGTCGGTGCGGTGCTCGGTAATGTCTGTGAGCCATAGCCGGTTGGGTGCGGCGGCGGTGAAGTTCCGGCCGACGAGGGCGTCGTGGACTGGTGGGCCTGCTTTACGGTTCAGCCCGCGCTTCTTGGCGAAGACGGACCAGATGCGCTGGCTGCTGCAGAGCCGCTGCACCCGGTTCTCCCCGGCCCTGATGCCCTGGGCTGGCAGTTCATCGGCGATGAACCGGTACCCGAAGGCCGGGTCGTCGCGGTGGATGTCCAGGGCTGCGTTGATCAGGTGCGCATCAGCTCTGTCCCGGTCGGAGACAGGGTTTGCCTTCCATTTGTAGAAGGCCTGCTTGGAGAAGCCAAGCACCCGGCAGGTCACCGCCACGGGGATTCCGTCGGCGGCAAGGTCAAGGACCAGCGGGAAGCTCATTTTGGGGGCAGCTCCCTGGCGAAGAACACCGCGGCCCGGCGCAGGATCTCGTTCTCCTGCTCAAGGAGACGGATCCGCTTCTTTGCCTCCCGCAACTCTGCGGTTTCCTTCTCGGTGACGCCGGGACTGACGCCACCCTCAATGTCGGCTTTCTTCAGCCAGTTATGCAGAGTGGCTTCGGAAATCCCGAAGTCCTTGGCGATCTGCGCCAGAGGGGCTTCATGCTTCCGAGCGACCGCAACGACATCGCGGCGGAACTCGGTGGGGTAGGGCTTGCGCACAGGAACATCCTTCCTGCAAGGACAGAATCCTCACAAGTCAGGAGTCAACCAAACTGGGGGCACTCCCATCCCATGTTCATTAGCGGTTAGGACGCATGAATCGCCTACAGGGCTTACTTCGCCACCGGAAGTGATAGATATCCCTGAAATAGCCATTAGAGAAACGGATAATTTCGATGATCTAGAAAGCTGGAGTTTTTACCGGGGAATTACTGCAGAGGCAATATTCCTTAATACTGCAGAACAACTTTAGACTTTATGAAATTCTGTCTGATCACTATGTGATCTGCCAGGTGCGGCAGGCGATTCCAGTCGGGGGCACCGCTAGTCCAAGTCTCTATTGATGTGGGAAGTTCGACCGGACCCAACCGATTTCGGTCGAAGCACAATGTGTCCTCGTTTAGTTCGAACGACTTATTTCCCGCACTACCGATGTGGGTGATTCCTACCGCTCCGGAGCGCAGCAGATCGCCAACACTCCGGCCCCGGTATGAGCGGCCAGAACAGTGGTCACACTCGTGATGATGACCGGATACTTGGTATGGCTCTCAAGATCCCGGGCGAGTTGTCTCGCGAGCTCTTCGCTGCCAAAGGACTGAACTCCAAAGCGGACCGGCACTTCGCTTCGCTCCGCTTCTTGAATAGCCAGCTCTAAGAGCCGAGCAAAGACCTTCGGCGTAGTTCTCACGCGTTCAAGCACCTGGAGCTTGCCGTCCACAAGGTGCAGAATCGGTTTCACGGACAACAACGATCCGAGGACCGATGCTGCTACCGAGATACGGCCGCCGGCTCGCAATTGGTCTAGAGACGGGACAGCGAAGTCGATAGTTGGCACTGCGGTGGTGCAGAGGGTGCGGATTTTCTGGAAGATCTGCTCGACAGGATCGGCAATCTCCGCAGATGAAGGCTCGAGCTTCTCCCCTACGTCAGACGCAGAATCGGCTCCGTTAGCGGGACCACTGATTTCGGAGGACGACGACGGAACCTGCGCTGCGTCGTCGTCCTCCCTCTCAAGAAATTCCACCGTGTCCATCACCAGGAAGCCCTGAGCGAGTCCAGCGGTACGGGAGTCGATCACCTCGACGGGGATTGGCCCGTCTTGGGCAGCAAGCCGTGCCGCATCCGCCGTTCCGGAGAGCTCCCCCGAAATGTGAATAGAGACGACACCATGGAATCCGCGCTCCGCAAGGGCTGTGTAAACCTCGGAGAACTGACCGGGAGCTGGCCGCGACGTCTTGACGGGCTTCCCGAGCGCCAAGGCCAACGCAAGCTCGCGGTCAATATTCGCAGGATCCTGCGCGTAGATCTGCCCATCGATCATGACGGGCATATGAACAACCGTCAGCACGTCCGCGTGGGCTGACACGAACTCGGGAGGCAGGGAGGAGCCAGAGTCGGTCACGACGGCAATGCGTGGTGACCGACTCTCCTCGGTTGCGTCACTCTCAGAGGCAACAGCGCTCCGAGAGCGACGCAACCGCTCAAGCCAACCCGGCACCCTAGCCCTAGGGTTTCCCTCGTCCATGGTGTGAACTTACGTAGACCTAGTTATCCGGGCTACTTGGTCACAATGTTCACGAGCTTCGGGGCGCGCACAATGATGGTGCGAATCTCCTTGCCCTCAAGCGCACGCTGAATCGTGGCCGACGCCAACGCTGCTTCCTTCAACGCGTCCTCGGTAACATCCGGGGACACCTCAAGACGATCGCGGACCTTGCCCTGAACCTGAACTACGGCGGTGACCGTATCTTCCACCAGCAAGGCTGGATCAACGGTTGGCAAGCCTGCAAGCGTCACGGATGGCTCGTGGCCGAGCTTCTCCCACATGTCCTCCGCGGTGTACGGGGCGACGAGGCTGAGCAGGATCGCAACCGTTTCGGCGGCTTCGCGCACTGCCGGATCGGCCGCGCCAGCACCCGAGTCGATGGTCTTGCGGGTAGCGTTCACCAAGCTCATGATGCGGGCGATCACCACGTTGAACTTGCCAGAATCCAACAGTTCCGTCGCATCAGCCACGGTGCGGTGGGTAACCGAGCGCAACGCACGGTCGCCGGCAGTGAAGTCCACACCAGGTTCGCTAGTGACGTCCTGGGCCACGCGCCAAGCGCGAGCCAAGAACTTCTGGGAACCGGACGGCGAAACGTCTGCCCAGTCCACGTCATCCTCCGGTGGGGAGGCGAACACCATGGTCAGACGAATGGCGTCCACGCCGTACTCGTCGAGCTGCTGACCCAAGTCAACGCCATTGCCGAGCGACTTGGACATCGCCTTACCGCCGTTAAGAACCTGTCCCTGATTCAGCAGCGCCGTGAATGGTTCGTTGAAGTTGATGTGACCCAAATCGTGAAGGGCCTTGGTGATGAAGCGCGAGTACAACAAGTGCAAAATCGCGTGCTCCACGCCGCCGACGTACTGGTCAACGGGCATCCACTTCTTCATTGCCTCTGCATCGAAGGCGGCTTCGGTGTTGTTTGGGGACATGAAGCGCAAGTAGTACCAAGAGGAGTCCACGAACGTGTCCATGGTGTCCGTGTCACGCTTTGCGGCGGCACCACACTTCGGGCACTCCACATTGACCCAGGCTTCGTTGGATGCCAACGGCGACTGACCCTTGGGGGCCAACTGCTCGCCACGCATGTCATCTGGCAAGCGCACAGGCAGCTGATCATCTGGAACCGGAACGGTACCGCAGGTCTCGCAGTGGATGATCGGGATCGGTGCACCCCAGAAGCGCTGGCGGGAGACCAACCAGTCACGCAAGCGGAAGTTCGTGTTCGCGTCACCGGTGCCCTGAGCGCGGACCAGCTCGATCGCCTTAGCGATTCCCTCTTGCTTGGACAAGCCATCCAGCTCGCCCGAGTTCATGAGCTTGCCTTCACCGGAAGTTGCAACTCCGGTCTCGGCTGGATCTTCTTCCCCGGTGTTGACGACGGCACGCACTGGAAGTCCCAGCGCCTTCGCGAAGTCCAAGTCACGCTGGTCGTGAGCAGGGACGGCCATGATGGCGCCCGTACCGTAATCGGCCAGTACGTAATCGGCAGCGTAGACCGGGAGCTTCTCGCCGTTCAAAGGATTGACGGCGTAACGGCCCAAGAAGACTCCGGTCTTCTCACGGTCCGTGGCCAAACGTTCAATATCAGAAAGAGCCTTGACCTGTTCACGGTAAGCGTCCAGCGCTTCACGGTGCTCAGGCGCAACAATCTCAGCTGCGAGCTTGGCATCAGCTGCCACCACGAAGAACGTAGCACCGTACAAGGTGTCTGGGCGCGTCGTGAAGACGGTGACCTTACGCTCACTGGCGGCGTCAGCCTCGAGGGCCTCGATCACGAAATCAACGTGAGCGCCTTCGGAACGGCCAATCCAGTTGCGCTGCATGGCCAGCACGCGCTCAGGCCAGTGGCCCTCGAGCTGCTCCATGTCATCGAGCAGCTGCTGCGCAAACTCGGTGATCTTGAAGTACCACTGGTTCAGTTCCTTCTTCGTGACCAAGGTGCCACAGCGCTCACAAGCGCCGTTGACAACCTGCTCGTTAGCGAGCACGGTCTGGTCCTTAGGGCACCAGTTCACGGGCGAGTTCTGGCGGTACGCCAGTCCGCGGTTATACAGCTCGATGAACAACCATTGGGTCCACCGGTAGTAGCCGGGGTCCGAGGTGTGCAGGCGCCGCGACCAGTCAACGGAGATGCCGTAACGCTTAAAGGAATCGGCCTGCGTATCGATGTTTTTGTAGGTCCACTCGGCAGGGTGAGCGTTGCGCTTGATCGCGGCGTTTTCCGCCGGCAGGCCGAAGGAGTCCCAGCCGATCGGGTGCAGGACGTCGTAGCCCTTTTGGCGCCAGTAACGGGCCACCACATCACCCATGGCAAATGCTTCGGCGTGGCCCATGTGAAGGTCACCCGAGGGGTACGGGAACATATCGAGCACGTAGCGACGCTCCTTGGAGTCGTCGTCGAGGGGCTTGTAGACGTTGAGATCGTCCCAAACCTTCACCCATTTGGACTCGGCCGCTTTGAAATCGTAGGTGCCGGTCTCTTCCGTGCTCACGTGTGACTCCTGAAATCCTGAGAACGACTTCTCGTTCGCTCTAGTGATGGTGATTCATGCTGCGTCAAGCGACGCTCCTACCAAAGAAAAACCCCTGCCTTCCGCGAAGCAGAAAATGCAAGGGCATGCACGCGTCGAAGCGTGCTTTACGGTAGTAGGACGTGTTGATTCACCCTTCAATATTAGGCCGAAGTGTGCTAATTCGCGAAAGCTCGCTCTAGGTGAGCGGATCAAGCCACCCTACGGTGTTGCCCACAGCCCGGTTCCACTGCCCCAAGTACGATTTCCTGGTGTCCTCGTCCATGGAGGGAGTGAAGCGCCGCTCCTCAGACCACAGGCTGCGTAGCGCGTCGAGATCTTCCCAGAATCCCACCGCTAATCCGGCTGCGAAGGCTGCCCCCAGAGATGTGGTTTCCACATTCTGCGGACGGATGACATCAATACCCAGAATGTCCGCTTGGAACTGCATGAGTGCGTTGTTCACGGCCATGCCACCGTCGACACGTAATTCTTTCAGGGCCCCACCGTCAGAGAGCTTCTCAGCGCTCACGCAAGCTACGACGTCGTGCACTTGAAAAGCCGTGCTTTCTATCGCCGCGCGGGCGAGGTGAGCCTTCGTGGCAAACCGCGTCAGTCCTTGAATCGCACCGCGCGCCTCGGGGCGCCAATACGGCGCGTACAAACCAGAGAACGCCGGGACGAAGAAGACGCCGCCGTTATCGGGCACGGATTCCGCTAGGGCCTCCACTTCAGACGACGAGGAAATGATGCCCAGGTTGTCCCGCAACCACTGCACCAGCGAACCGGCCACGGCTACGGATCCCTCCAACCCGTATACGGGGCGCTGCCCCTCCAGCTGGTAGGCAACGGTGGTGAGGAGGCCCTCGGTGGACACCACGGGAGTCTCGCCAGTAACGAAATTGAAAAAGCAGCCCGTGCCGTACGTGTTCTTCGCCGCGCCAGGTTCAAAGACGGCCTGACCAAAGGTGGCCGCCTGCTGATCGCCCAGGATTCCGGTGATCGGGGTGTCCCGCAACAGCTGATCCGCGTGGCACACTCCAAAGTGACCGGACGAGGGCTTGATCTCCGGAAGAACTGACAACGGGATATCGAGTTCGTTGCACAACTCCGCCGACCACGTGCAGCTGTAGATGTCCATGAGCCCCGTGCGGGACGCGTTCGTGACGTCCGTGGCGTGAACTCCGCCATCCGCTCCCCCGGTCATGTTCCAGAGGATCCAAGAATCGATGGTGCCAAAAGCCGCGTGCCCCGCTTCGGCCAACGCCCTAGCTTTCGGAACGTTATCGAGTAGCCACGCCAATTTTGAAACCGAGAAATAGGTGTTCAAGCGCAGTCCGGAAATGTCCTTCATGGCGATGGCGAAACCGTCTGCGGTGTGCTTTTCGACGAAATCCTGGGTGCGGGTGTCTTGCCAGACGATGGCCGGTCCCAGTGCCTGGCCGGTTCGCTTGTCCCACAACACCGTGGTTTCGCGCTGGTTGGTGATTCCCACGGCAGCAATGTGCTGGCGTGTGAGGTTCGCCTTCGCCAGAGCCATTCCCACCACTTCGCGCGTATTGCTCCAGATTTCGGACGCGTCGTGCTCTACCCAGCCGGGTTGAGCGAAGATTTGCCGGTGCTCCGTCTGCCCACTCGAGATGGTTTTACCGGCAACGTCATAGATCACGGCGCGCGTTGAAGTAGTTCCCTGGTCAATTGCCAACATAAAACTGGACATGACCTGAAACTATTCGGCAGAGCGCCGCGAGTCAACGAGTGAAACACCGTAGGCTGATGACGTGCAATCAGATCAGCCGCTCAATGATGACCGTCCGGCCGTGGCGACGACGGTGCGGGTCGAGGAATCAGACGTCCGCGTGTACACCTATCCCGCCACAGTGCAGCATCAGCGGGCCATCGTGGATGAGGTTTCTGGCCATTTCAAAGCCACGAGCGACGGCGTGATCCTAGCGATCCACGGTTTCCGCGGCGATCATCACGGCTTGCGTCGCATCATTAACGCGCTGCCCGAGTACACCTTTGTGGTTCCGGATTTGCCCGGGTTCGGGGAGTCCACCGCTTACTGGGGCACAAAGCACGACGTCGCTGGGTACGGTTTGGTGATTCAGGCACTGAAGAAGGTGCTGGGGATAAGCGACACCGCCATCTTGTTGGGCCACTCCTATGGATCCATTGTCACCTCCGCTTTTATGGCCCAGCATCCGGGATCGTTCCAATCGCTGATCCTGATCAACCCCATTTGCGAGCCGGCGTTGGAAAGCAGCCAGCGCGCACTCAGTTACCTCGCTCAGGGATACTACGGTTTTGCGCGGCTACTCCCCCGCGATCTCGGCGAGAGTTTCATCAAGATGCGCCTCGCCACAGACGTCACTTCCTTTGCGATGACCAAGTCCAAGGACGCCGATATTCGCCGGTACGTTTTCAACCAACACCGCACTTACTTTGGCGGGTTCGCCAGCATCGATGTGCTGCAACAGTCCTACGAGTCCTCCATCAAGGAATCCGTGCGGGACTACGCTACTCGGATCCCGGTGCCCACGCTGTTGATTGTGGGTGAACTCGATGAGCTGGGAAGCGTCCCGAAACAAGAGCACCTGGCGTCGCTGTTTCCTGATGCACGTTTGACGGTGATTCCTCGCGTGGGGCACTTGATTCATTACGAAACGCCGTTTTCCGCTGCTGCCGCGGTACGTGGGTTCCTTCAGTAGCTCGTGTTCTCAAGGCAGGCGCTGGTTTAGCCAACGTCCTGCTGCAAGAATCCCGCTTAGAGCATGCTGGAATCATCAACGCGGACTGAGACCATGGGCCACCGATGCGTGCTCGAGCGCACTTTTCCGTTTTTGAGCTCTCGCGCCACTTGAGCGCCCGCCGCATACGGGAAGAACAAGAGCCAACGGTGTTGCCCTTCTTCCATCCACACGGGACCCAGAGTGGTGACCGTTTCGGGGAGGTTCAATGCGGCTACGAACTGGTCGCTTGCGGTAGCTGGACCCTCGATGACTGCGGAACGGCAGGCCGGTGGCAAATTCACGTCACGACGCTGTTCCAGCTCCCGCCACGCAAAGCCGGCCGCATCCGCGCGCACCATTGCTTGCGTCGGATCCGATTGAGAAGCAGCAATCACTACGAGGCCGCCCTTTGATGCGGGCTTGACCAAAGACGCTGCGGCGAACCACCGGTGCATCACTTCCTCGGCCACGCGTAATCCTTCGCGCATGAGCGATCGGTCCCCGTCCAAGAGCAACGCAGCTTGGTATCCACCCTCGGCTCGCGGTTCCGCGCCAGGGGTGGCGACAACCAGCTGCGGTTGGGAAGAGACCGCAAATTTTGGGTGCGCGCCCGTTGCTGAGACCACGGGAACCTTAGGAAATGCGCGCCCCAGCTCTTCGGCGGTTCGGTCCGCTCCGATGGATCGCGCCCTCAACCGGGTGAACCCACACACCGAACAACTCCACGCATTCGCCACGCGTCCACACCATCCGCAGGAGGGCACGCGCGAGCCGCCCGTAAATGACAGCGGGCCGTGGCAGTGCATGCAGGTCGCGGCCGTGCGGCATCGTTCACACGAGGTGGTGGGGATGAAGCCCGTGCGCGCCACCTGGATCAGCACTGGGCCAGTTTCCAGAGCCTTCTGAGCGGCTTGCCACGCGGCGCGAGGAAGACGGGAAGCGTGCAAGAAGGGATCCTTCTCGCGCTCAAAATCGTCTCCCGTGACTACCACGCGCGGCGAGAATTCTCGGCGTACGTCGCGCGACGGAGCCAGCTCGCGAGCCCACCCGGTGGCGACCAGTCGCTGAGCTTCCGCGCTGCGGCTCGTGGACAGGACCAGCAGAGGGGCCCCTTCCTCGTTGGCTCGCAGCAGGAGCACTTCGCGTGCGTGCTGATAGGGCGCTCGGGGTTCGCTCAAACTCTGGTCGGCGTCTTGCCACAGCACATAGAGTCCCGGCTTCTCGACCGGCGCTAACGCTGCTGAGCGCGTTCCCACCACCACCTGCACGTTGCCGAGAGCGGCACTCAAGAAGTTTCGGTACCGCGGGGTGGGTCCGTCCTCGGCGTTGAGTCGTGCGAAAGGAAGGTCAGCGGCGCTGGATTGCAACGTGGATTCGAGATGCTGGAGGTCGCGTGCATCCGGGACCACCATGACCACACTGCGGCCCGAGCTGACGGAGGCAAGCATCGCTTCCCGTGCCAGTTCTGCCCAGTCCCCTGCGGTTTCCGGCAGCACGGTCGCGACGGCTCGCGGGTTTCCCCCCGCCGCTAATTCGGTCAGGAACTGCTCCCCGCCCTCGTAGTGCCGCCACGGGTTGGTGGTTCCTAGGACGTACGACGACGCAGCTGGGGTTCCTGAGGCACCCTCGGTATCGCTGGGCTCGGCCGTGGCGGCGATAAATTCCTTGTCGACGCTGGCAACGCGCGGAGGAATCGCGGCGCGTAGAACATCGGAGAGCGTTCCTGCATAACGATCGGCAACCGCACGCGCGGCTACCGCGACGAGCGGGTTCAGCACGGGAAGCGCAGTGATGACTTTCAGCAGTGGAATGGGTGAGACGCCGGGCTCGGCCTCATCACGGCGTTCCAGAATGAAGCCGCCCAACTTCTGGGCACCAAACCGCACGCTGACACGAGCGCCGGGGACGGCGTCGTCGTGCAGGGAAAGCGGCACCAGGTAGTCAAAAGGGTGATCCAAGTGCGGAACGGGTTGTTCAAGTACTACGCGCGCGATCGGAAGGACCGGCGCGGGTTCGAGGCTGCTTGGACGTGAGGGTGAGACGGGCTCTGCCGCCACGTCCAAGCCCGGGAGTGACTCCGGTTCCTCGTGATCCGTGGGTGACACGTCTAGACGTTGAAGAACGACCGCAGGTCAGCGGCACGATCCGTGTTTTCCCACGTGAAGTCAGGCTCTTCGCGGCCAAAGTGACCGTGAGCTGCCGTGCGCTGATAGATCGGACGCTTCAGGTTCAGGTCGCGGATGATGGCGAGCGGACGCAGGTCGAACACGCTGC
This sequence comes from Neomicrococcus aestuarii, assembly GCF_014201135.1. Taxonomy (NCBI): domain Bacteria; kingdom Bacillati; phylum Actinomycetota; class Actinomycetes; order Micrococcales; family Micrococcaceae; genus Neomicrococcus; species Neomicrococcus aestuarii. The sequence goes on from NZ_JACHDR010000001.1 coordinate 751,154, forward strand.
GGATCGCTTCCGGCAAGCGGGAGGGATCCACCTGCTCGGTACCGAAGGTCTCCACGTACAGTCCTACCGGCGCGGCCTGACCAATGGCGTAAGCCACCTGAACTTCTGCACGGCGTGCGAGTCCGGCCTTGACGATGTTCTTGGCAACCCAGCGCATTGCGTAGGCCGCGGACCGGTCCACCTTCGATGGATCCTTGCCGGAGAAGGCGCCGCCACCGTGGCGAGCGAATCCGCCGTAGGTGTCAACGATGATCTTGCGACCGGTCAGACCGGCATCTCCTACAGGGCCACCAATGATAAAGCGGCCTGCGGGGTTAGGAATGATCTTCGCATCCGCGACATCCAGGCCGGAGGCAGTGATGACCGGATCCACCACGTGGTTCTTCAAGTCTTCTTTGAGGCGTTCCAGCTCATAGGTGTCTGCGTGCTGAGCAGAAACCACCACAGCATCGATGCTGACTGGCTTGTCGCCGTCATAGCCAATGGTGACCTGCGTCTTGCCGTCGGGACGCAGCTCCGGCAAGATGCCTTCCTTGCGGACAGCAGTCAGGCGCTCGGAGAGTCGGTGCGCCAAGAAGATTGGCATCGGCATGAGGGACGGCGTCTCATCGCTCGCAAAGCCGAACATGATGCCCTGATCGCCGGCGCCCTGTGCGTCCATGGGATCAACGGACCCGGATTCGCGGACCTCGAGAGAGTTGGTCACGCCATCAGAGATCTCAGCGGACTGCTGGCCGATGGAGATGGAGACGCCGCAGCGTTCGCCATCGAATCCGTTGGCTGAGGAGTCATAGCCGATGCCCAAGATGGTTTCCCGGACAATCTGTGGGATTTCCACGTAGGCGCTCGTCGTCACTTCGCCAGCGACGTGGACGAGTCCAGTGGTGGTCAGGGTTTCGACAGCGACGCGGGCTTCGGGATCTTGAGCGAGCAACGCATCAAGAATTCCATCGCTAATTTGATCGCAAATCTTGTCCGGGTGACCTTCGGTCACGGACTCAGACGTAAACAAGCGCAGGTTTTGCTGTTGGGAAATCACGAACCAATCCTAATAGCTCACGTGACGCACTCATTTTCGGGCGCCAACACGGTGGATAGATCGCGGCTGTGGGTGAAGTGGGCGTGACAGTCGCTTACTTGTCTTGCGAGTCTACCCGTGCTGCAATCGTTTCAAGGAGAACTTCGGCGACTTCAGACTTAGTGCCGGAGAATTCAACGGGAGCTGTTCCGTCAGCGGAAAGAATCGTCACAGAATTGGTGTCCTGACCAAAGACCAGTGACTGTCCCACCTGGTTGACCACCAACATCTCGCAGCCCTTTCGGGCCAACTTGGCGGCGCCATATTCCAGTACAGAACCGGAAGTATCCCCGGTTTCAGCGGCAAAACCCACAATCAATGGGGGCAACGTGGAAAAATCATTCGCATCACGTTCGGCCACCACATCGGCGAGGATGTCAGGGTTGCGTACCAAGTGAATGATGGGGTCCGCGTGATCGTCTTGCTTCTTAATCTTCGAGTCCGCGTACTCGCTGGGACGGAAGTCGGCAACGGCCGCGTTCATGATGAGGACGTCCGCGCCTCGTGCGGCTTCGAACACTGCTTCATGAAGCTCAAGAGCGGTAGACGCCGTGGTCAAAATCACGCCTTCGGGGGCAGGAACATCCATGTGAGCGGCCACAAATCGAACGTCTGCGCCGGCATCGAGTGCAGCCTGAGCAATAGCGACGCCCTGACGACCCGATGAACGGTTACCAAGGAAGCGGACGGGGTCTAGGGGTTCGCGTGTGCCGCCAGCGGAGATGGTGACGATTTTGCCTTCGAACGGGCGAGCTGAAGGTACTTCAGCTTCGGCAGAATTTGAGGACGACGACGCGGCTTGAGTCGTGCGCACATGCGCTTCAAGGACAGCGGTGGTCGCGTCGAAAAGATCGCTGGGCTCGGGGAGCCGACCAGGGCCGGAGTCTTTACCCGTGAGACGGCCGTCGGCCGGGTCAATCACGGTGCAGCCACGCGAGCGAAGAGTTGCCACATTTGCTTGGGTGGCCGGGTGCAACCACATCTCGGTGTGCATCGCCGGCGCAAAGACCACCGGGCAATGAGCGGTCAGAAGGGTCGCGGAAAGAAGATCGTTAGCTTGGCCGGTTGCGGCACGAGCCAGCACATCTGCCGTTGCTGGAGCGATCACCACGAGGTCGGCCTCTTGTCCTAGGCGAACATGGCGAACAGACTCAATGTCCTGGAACACCGACTCGGTGACCGTCCGGCCAGAGAGGGCTTCCCACGTAGCTCTACCCACGAACTCCAAGGAGTTGCGGGTGGGAATGACGTCTACGTCGTGGCCCGCTTCCCGGTATAACCGAAGAAGCGAGGCCACTTTGTATGCGGCGATGCCGCCGCTGACACCGAGGACAATTCGAGCCATGACGTCAGTATCTAATTCTTAGAGTTGTTCAGACTCAGCGTCGGCCACTGGGGCCTTAGGCTTGACATCCAGCATGCCGTCGTTCAATTCGCGCATTGCGATGGACAGTGGCTTCTCGTTGAGCTTGGTGTCTACGAGGGGTCCAACGTACTCGAACAGTCCTTCGTGCAACTGTGAGTAGTACGCGTTGATCTGACGAGCACGCTTCGCAGAGGTGATGACCAAGGCGTACTTGGAATCCGTGCGAGTCAAGAGTTCGTCGATCGGCGGGTTAATGATGCCTTCAAGTTCGTTGGGCACTACGTTTCCATACCTTCTTTAGAGTGTTTCGTGCTGCTATCAATCGCGGCGAGGCCGCTTCAAAAAGCTACTGTGAGTGGTCTTCGTGATCGGTCTTCGGAGTCAGCCCCATCAGGGTCACCAGTTCATCGGCGGCTCGCTTGACGTCGTCATTGATGATCGTGACATCGAATTCCGGCTCGGCAGCGAGTTCTATTCTAGCCGTATCTAGTCGACGCTGCTGTTCTTCGGGGCTTTCCGTGCCGCGCCCAATAAGTCGTCGCACCAATTCGTCCCAGTTGGGAGGCGCCAAGAACACGAACTGAGCCTCCGGCATGGACTCTTTGACTTGTCGCGCACCCTGGAGATCAATCTCAAGGAGGACACGTTTTCCGGACGCCGCAGCGTCGTCAACGGTCTTTCGAATGGTGCCGTACGAGTTCCGTCCGTGCACAACGGCCCACTCCAACATTTCGCCGTTCTCAGCCATACGTGCAAACTCGTCCGAGCTGACGAAGAAGTAGTGAGTTCCGTCTACTTCGCCTGGTCGGGCCTGTCGTGTGGTGGCGGAGACGGACAACCACACTTCAGGGTAGTTGTCACGAATGTAGGTAGAGATGGTTCCTTTGCCCACGGCGGTGGGTCCGGCAAGCACGGTTATCGAGGATCTTTTACCCGTTGAGTTGGTGTTCTCGATGGGTTCTGGGTGACTCACTTCTTCTCCTCGATACGCCCGTACTGAGCTGCGCAGTTCTCCCGCGCAGCTCTTTAGCGAGTCAACAGTACGCTAGCGAGGACGAGAATTCGACTTCGCTGAGTTGTTGAAATAGTCCGTGAGGGCGTTCTTCTGTTTGCGACCCAACCCTCGCAAACGCCGGGATTCTGAAATTCCCAGCTTGTGCATGATGGAGGTAGCACGCACGGCTCCTACGCCCGGAAGCGCTTCCAATAGTTCACCCACACGCAGCCGGGCAATTGCTTCATCATCTGGAACTAGTTCCAGAATCTGAGAAATGGAGAGCTCCCCCGCTGCAAATTCGGTTTTGATGCTGGCCCGACGAGTGCGTGCTTCGAGTGCCTTGGCACGAGCGTTAGCGCGATCCTCATCTGAAAGGTCTTTGAGTACCACTGGCAGCTCCTCAGAATTAATGCCTGGTGACGGATTATTCATGCTGCAACAAAAGTGGGATCTTTCGTCACAGCATGAATTGAACCTAGCGAACAAAAGGCGCCTAATCAACCCATTTTCCGAACGAATTTAGGAAATTGGATATTAAACGAAGTATCGAGGTTCCACCACGGTCATGAATTACTGAGTAAGGCTCGCAATCGTTTCCAGCGCGGACGCCCGAAGCGATTCCACGCTGGGGCCAGCCTTCAAAATTCCACGGCTGCTATTGGCTAATACCAATGGCCACGCCGCACCGAAATCCTGACGCATTGCCACAGGCGTAGCGCCTTGTGCACCCAAGCCTGGGGCGAGCAGAGGAGCATTGGTTCCCGGCAAGTCGATGCCAAGATCACGAGCCACACCTGCCACGGTTGCGCCGACCACCAGTCCTACAGAACCCATCGTCACTGCACCGGATGTGGAGGAGCTGGAGGTTCCGGCACCTGAGCCTTCGGTGTTTGCAGCTCGCTCTGCAGCGCGGCGATTCTCTTCGGCCACGGCTTCAGTGATGCGTCGAGCTACGGAGTCTTGACCGCCAACGTGCTGCAGGCTGGCGCCTTCAGGATTGGAGGTGAGCGCCAGCACAAAGATGCCGCGTCCTGTTTCGGCCGCGAGATCAAGCGCCGGTCGCAAGGACTCAAAACCCAAGTACGGGCTGACCGTGAGCGAATCAGCAGCAAGCGGTGAACCATCAGCAAGCCACGCCTCAGCGTAGGCCTGCATGGTGGATCCAATGTCTCCACGCTTCGCGTCCGCGATCGTCAGAACACCACGTTCGCGAGCTTCGGCCAACACTTCCTCAAGCACCCCGATCCCCCGGGAACCATGGCGCTCAAAAAGCGCCACTTGAGGCTTGATGGTGGCGGCAATATCTGCCGTGGCCTCCAAAACCGCACGAGAGAACGTTCGCAAGCCTGCGGCGTCGTCCGATAATCCCCATTGCGCCAGAAGCGCCGGGTGCGGATCAATACCTACGCAGAGCGGCCCGCGGGTAGCCATGGCGTCCGCGAGTCGCTCACCAAAGCTAGCGCGCTTGACGCCGCTGGTTTCGCTCACGCTTGCGTCCCAGCGAGCATTGCCGCCTGAGAAGCAGCCAAGTTCTTGGCATGCTCTTGAAGGCTGCGAACTTCCCACTCAGTGTTGCGCATGGACTCAATCGCCTGGACGGCGGCAGAGAACTCGGCGACCGTAGTGATAACCGGGGTGCCAACGCTGGTGGCGGCCGCACGGATTTCGTAGCCGTCAATCCGCGAGTCGCCACCCGAAGGGGTGTTCAAGATCATGTCGATCTCGCCGTTGGTGACGAAGTCAACGATGGTCTGAGCACCCGTTCCCTGGTGCACCTTGGCCACCACGGTGGCCTTGATGCCGTTGCGGCGGAGCACCTCAGCGGTGCCACCGGTCGAAACAATCTCAAAGCCCAAGTCGGCAAGTCGCTTGACCGGCATGACCATGGCGCGCTTGTCCCGGTTCGCCACGGAGACGAAGACCTTGCCGGAGGTCGGCAACGGGTTGTTCGCCGCGGCCTGGCTCTTCGCGAAAGCGATGTCAAAGCTCGAGTCAATACCCATGACCTCACCCGTCGAGCGCATTTCTGGGCCCAAGAGGGAGTCAACGGCCTGACCGTCCACGGTGCGGAAGCGAGCGAACGGAAGCACTGCCTCCTTCACGGCCACCGGAGCGTCGGACGGCAAACGGGATCCATCGCCTTGCGCGGGAAGGATGTTTCCGCGCAATTGAGCGATCGTCACGCCGACGCCAATCAGCGCTGCAGCCTTTGCCAGCTGGACACCGGTTGCTTTGGAGACGAACGGCACCGTACGGGACGCGCGGGGGTTTGCCTCGATTACATAGAGAACATCGGAGGCGAGTGCGAACTGAATGTTGATCAGACCGCGGACGCCCACGCCTTCAGCGATGGCGCGCGTTGCGCGGGCTACACGCTCGATGGTGTCTGGCCCAAGGGTGATCGGTGGAAGTGCACAAGCCGAGTCACCGGAGTGAATGCCGGCTTCTTCGATGTGCTCCATCACGCCGCCCACGAAGAGGTCCGTGCCGTCGAAGAGCGCGTCGACGTCGATCTCGATGGCGTCTTCGAGGAAACGGTCCACGAGTACCGGGTGGTCCGGGGTGATCTCGGTGGCATTCTCGATGTAGCGGGAGAGGTTCTCTTCGTCGTAGACGATCTCCATGCCGCGGCCGCCCAAAACGTAGGACGGGCGAACGAGGACCGGGTAGCCGATCTCGTCTGCGATCTTCTTAGCGTCCTGGAAGGACACCGCGGTTCCGTTACGTGGAGAAATGAGGTTTCCGCGCTCGAGCACCTGAGAGAACGCGCCACGGTGTTCGGCCAAGTCGATGGCCTCTGGGCTGGTGCCGAGGATGGTCACTCCAGCGTCAGCAAGAGCCTGTGCGAGCTTCAGCGGAGTCTGACCGCCGAGCTGCACGAACACACCCAGGACGCCACCGGTGGCTTCTTCAGCTGCGATGACCTCAAGGACGTCCTCAAGGGTCAGCGGCTCGAAGTACAAGCGCGTCGAAACGTCGTAGTCCGTGGACACGGTCTCCGGGTTGCAGTTGACCATGACGGTCTCGTAGCCAGCATCGCGAAGTGCCATGGTGGCGTGCACGCAGGAGTAATCGAACTCGATGCCCTGGCCGATACGGTTGGGACCAGAGCCTAAGATGATGACGGACTTGCCTTCGTGGTGGCCCACTTCGGTCTCTTCGTCATAGCTCGAGTAGTGGTACGGCGTGTACGCCTCAAACTCGGCCGCGCAGGTATCCACCGTCTTGAAGACCGGGCGAATACCCAGCGCGTGACGCACTCCGCGAACAACATCTTCGGCGGTGTGGGTCAGGGCGCCGATCTGGGCGTCAGAGAAGCCGTGGCGCTTGGCAAGACGCAACACCTCTGGGGTGAGGTTCTGCGCGGTGCGCACTTCTTCGGCAATTTCGTTGATGAGTACCAGCTGGTCCAAGAACCATGGGTCAATGCCGCTGACCTCGTAGAGTTCCTCAATGCTGGCACCACCCAAAAGGGCGCGCTGCACATTGCGCAAGCGTCCCGTGGTGCCCACGCGAGTGCCGGCAACAAGCTCTGGAATCTCTTCCGGTGCTGGCGCATCGAAGGTGAGCTCGGAGCCCTTTTGCTCGAGCGAGCGCAAGGCCTTCTGCAGAGCTTCGGAGAAGTTGCGGCCCAGAGCCATGGCCTCGCCAACGGACTTCATGGTGGTGGTCAGCGTTGGGTCCGCTGCCGGGAACTTCTCGAACGCGAAACGAGGCACCTTGACCACGACGTAGTCGAGGGTTGGCTCGAAGGACGCAGGCGTCTTCTTGGTGATGTCGTTCGGGATCTCGTCCAGCGTGTAACCCAAGGACAGCTTGGTGGCGATCTTGGCAATGGCGAAGCCGGTTGCCTTGGAAGCCAGCGCGGAGGAACGGGACACACGTGGGTTCATTTCGATGACCACGACGCGTCCGGTGGACGGCTCGATGGCGAACTGGATGTTGCAACCACCGGTGTCCACGCCCACTTCGCGGATGACCGCGATAGCGATGTCTCGCAGGTTCTGGTATTCGCGGTCCGTCAGCGTCATGGCCGGTGCCACGGTGATGGAGTCACCGGTGTGAACGCCTACGGGGTCGAAGTTTTCGATAGAACAGACAACCACCACGTTGTCGTTCTTATCGCGCATCATTTCGAGCTCGTACTCTTTCCAGCCCAGGATGGATTCTTCGAGGAGGACCTCGGAGGTGGGGCTGTACTGGATACCTGCGCCGGCGATGCGGTGCAGGTCAGCTTCGTTGTAGGCCATGCCAGAGCCGAGGCCGCCCATGGTGAAGGACGGGCGAACCACCAGCGGGTAGCCGAGGTCGGCGGCGGCCACGAGGGCCTCTTCCATGGAGTGGACAATGTGGCTGCGCGCGCTTTCGGCGCCGCAACGTTCCACAACGCCCTTGAACTTCTCGCGGTCTTCGCCGAGCTCGATAGCGGCGATGTTCGCGCCGATGAGTTCCACGCCGTACTTCTCCAAAGCACCGGACTTGTCCAGAGCAATGGCCGTATTCAGTGCCGTCTGGCCACCGAGGGTTGGAAGGATCGCATCCGGGCGCTCCTTGGCGATGATCTTCTCCACCACTTCAGGGGTGATCGGCTCAACGTAGGTGGCGTCAGCAAGTTCCGGGTCCGTCATGATGGTGGCGGGGTTGGAGTTCACGAGGATGACACGGATGCCTTCCTCCTTGAGAACGCGCAGCGCCTGAGTTCCGGAGTAATCAAATTCGGCGGCCTGACCAATAACAATCGGTCCAGAGCCAATCACCAAAACTGACTTCAAATCATTGCGCTTTGGCATTAGTTCTTGTCCTCCTGCTGGCCAGCAACGTTCGTGGCTTCGTGATGCGCGCGCATCGTGTCTACAAATCGATCAAAAAGGTAAGCGGCATCGTGTGGTCCCGCGGCGGCTTCCGGGTGGTACTGCACGGAGAACGCCGGGATGTCGAGGCACTTCAGGCCCTCCACCACGTTGTCATTCAGGGAGGTGTGGCTCACCTGGACGCGACCGAATTCGGCCAGCGGCGCGGTGGTGGGCTCCCCCACCGGCGCATCCACGGCGAAGCCATGGTTCTGCGCGGTGATTTCCACCTTGCCGGTGGTGTGGTCTATGACGGGCTGGTTGATACCGCGGTGACCGAACTTGAGCTTGTACGTTCCGTATCCCAGCGCGCGGCCGAGGATCTGGTTGCCGAAGCAGATACCGAAGAACGGGAGATCCTTGCGAAGAACATCGCGCAAGAGCTCTACCTGTGCGTCAGCGGTGCCCGGGTCACCGGGTCCGTTGGACATGAAGACACCGTCTGGGTTGACGGCTTCGATGTCGGCGAGTGTCGAGTTTGCAGGCAGTACGTGGACTTCCACGCCGCGCTCGGCGAAACGCTGCGGTGTCATTCCCTTGATACCCAGATCTAGGGCGGCGATACGGAAGATTGGCTCGCCTTCCCATCCGTGCTCTGAAGGTACGACGACGTAGCTTGCGTCAGCGCTAACCTCTTCAGCCAGGCGGGCACCGGCCATGGAGGGCTGGTTCTTGACTTCGGTGAGAAGCTCGGCTTCCGGGCGCTGTGCAGCCTCGCCGGAGAAAATGCCGGCCTTCATGGCTCCGCGATCGCGCAAGTGGCGCGTGAGAGCACGGGTGTCGACGCCCTGGATGCCCACGATGTCCTGAGCTGCAAGGAGATCGTTCAGGGAGCCCTCGGAGCGCCAGTTGGAGGGGCGGCGCGCTGCATCGCGCACCACGTATCCGGCAACCCAGATCTTGCGGGATTCGTTGTCCGTCTCATTGACGCCGGTGTTGCCGATGTGTGGAGCCGTCTGGACCACAATCTGGCGTGCGTAAGACGGATCCGTCAGGGTTTCCTGGTAGCCCGTCATACCCGTGTTGAACACGGCTTCGCCAAGGGTGGTTCCGGTGGATCCGTAGGTCTGTCCGCGGAAGATGCGGCCGTCCTCCAACACCAAAACTGCTGGTTGCAAGGTGGCGGTACTCATGCCGACTTCCTCTCGTTGTGTGCGGTGTGCGGCGCGATGGATTCGATCGCCGCGAAAAGTTCTGATTGCTGCTGGTGGTAACGGGCCCGGAAACCGGTATCGACGTTGGACTCAGCGGAATCCTGAATGCCCTCGTGGGCACCAATGTTCCACTCGATCACGATCAAGCCCTCTTTTTCAACAAATTTTCCGGCCATGCCCGATTCGAGACGAACGCCACGCAAGGAACCTGCCGGAATGAACACCGGCGCTGCACCGTCGCGGTTCAACAGCACGCCTTCAGAATGAACTGAAAGCTCGGCGTTCGTCCGGATTCCCAAGCCGTGCACGGCAATACGATCCAGATAATCGTGAGCGGTCGTCGTCGTAATGTACGTTCCCTGCCCCGAAACGAGCGGTTCGCTCAACGTGGCCGGGACAGCCGGCGGAACGGGGACGTCCGCTTGGCGCTTGAGGCGGTTACGCCAGCCCAACGCCATGAGGCCCAAGACCACCACAATGATCGCGAGGGTGATCAGAATGGCTGGAAGGTAATCGGTGTTCACGCAGATGCCCCTTCGATTGCGGAGGCCGGGTGCGGATCATTCAGCGAGCCGTTGAGCACGGTGGGGTGACCGTGGAAGAAAACGTGGCGGACGGAGCCGTGAACTTCCATGTCGCGGAACGGCGAGTTGCGGCCCTTCGTGGCCATCGCCTCCGGATTCACGGTCCAGGCAGCTTCCGCATCAACGAAGGTGAGGTTTGCCGGTTCGCCCACGGCTACCGGGCGGCCCTGATTCGTCAGGCGTCCAATGTCAGCGGGCTTCTGCGACATGATCTCCGCGACACGATCCCAACCAATCAAGCCAGTCTTGACGAGAGTCTCATTCACAATTGCGAACGCAGTCTCGAGGCCCGTCATGCCCATAGCTGCTTGCGCCCATTCGCAGTCCTTGGACTCGCTCGGGTGTGGCGCGTGATCGGTACCGATGATGTCGATGGTGCCGTCAGCGACGGCGGCACGCAAAGCCTGGACGTCCTTGTCAGCGCGCAAGGGTGGATTCACCTTGTACACCGGGTTGAACGTGCGGACCAGCTCATCCGTGAGGAGCAAGTGGTGCGGGGTGACTTCAGCGGTCACGTTGACGCCGCGGGACTTGGCCCAGCGGATGATCTCAACGCTACCGGCGGTGGACACGTGGCAGACATGCAAACGCGAATCCACGTGCTCGGCGAGCAAGACGTCCCGAGCGATGATGGCCTCTTCAGCAACCGCCGGCCAGCCGGCCAAACCGAGATCGGCACTCACAGTGCCCTCGTTCATTTGAGCGCCCTCAGTCAGGCGGGGCTCTTGAGCGTGCTGAGCGACGACGCCATCGAAGGCCTTCACGTACTCGAGCGCGCGGCGCATCAGCACGGGATCGAAAACGCAGATTCCATCGTCGGAGAAGACACGGACCTGTGCACGAGAATCGGCCATAGCGCCCATCTCGCTCAAGCGCTCGCCCTTGAGGCCCACAGTCACGGCGCCTACCGGGCGAACATCCACCCAGCCGCTGCGCTTGCCCAAGCTCCAGACCTGCTCCACCACTCCGGCGGTGTCGGCTACCGGCAAGGAGTTCGCCATGGCGTGAACGGCGGTGAAGCCACCCAGCGCAGCCGCGCGGGTACCGGTTTCGACGGTCTCTGCGTCTTCGCGTCCTGGTTCACGCAAGTGAGTGTGCAGATCGACGAACGCCGGAAGCGCCACGAGTCCGCTGGCGTCCACGGTGGTGGCGTTCGCGGCGTCTTGATGCTGAGAAGCTTCGGCGCCGAGCGCCACAATGGTGCCGTGTGAAATCAGGATGTCCAGAGTCTCTCCGCCCAGAACGGAGGCACCGGTTACAAGATAAGTGGTCATGTGGTTCACCCTTTACGATTCGTCGAGCTCGCCGCTGAGCAAGAGGTAGAGAACAGCCATACGCACGGAGACGCCGTTCGTGACTTGCTGCAGGACTTTGGATTGCGCGCTATCCGCTGCAGCTGAAGAAATTTCCAGACCCCGGTTCATGGGACCCGGGTGAAGAATGATGGACTCCTGGTCCGTGGCATTCATGAAATGTTCGAAGCGGTCATCCGTCAAGCCCCAGCGGCGCGAGTATTCGCGCTCATTCGGGAAGAATGCGGCGTTCATGCGCTCAGCCTGAACGCGCAACATCATGACGGCGTTGGGTTGTTCGGCCAGAGCTTCATCCAGATCGAACTTGATGTCGCACGGCCAGTTGGCGCCCACCGGAACAAGCGTGGGAGGAGCCACGAGGGTGACCTTAGCGCCAAGAGTGGTGAGCAGCCAGACGTTGGAGCGCGCCACACGGGAATGGAGAATGTCGCCCACGATGGTCACATGCATGCCCTCGAGAGCGGCGCCGGTAGAAGGACCGCCGGCAACCGGGGACCAGTGACGTCGCAAGGTGAAAGCGTCCAAGAGTGCCTGGGTTGGGTGCTCATGAGTTCCGTCGCCCGCGTTGACCACGGCGCCGGAGATCCAGTCCGTTGCGGCCAAGCGTGCTGGTGCACCGGAGGCCGAGTGGCGAATCACCACAGCGTCAGCTCCCATGGCTTCGAGCGTCTGAGCCGTGTCCTTGAGGCTCTCGCCCTTCGAGACGGAGGAACCCTTGGCGGCGAAGTTGATGACGTCTGCGCTGAGTCGCTTAGCGGCGGCTTCAAAGGAGATGCGCGTACGCGTGGAGTCTTCAAAGAAGAGGTTCACTACGGTGCGACCGCGCAAGGCCGGAAGCTTCTTCACTTCGCGTTGGGATACCGCCGCCATTTCTTCGGCGACATCCAAAATGTTGATGGCTTGCTCGCGCGTGAGGTCCTTCGTGGACAACAAGTGCTTCACTACTTCTCCCCTGCGCTCAAGATCACTACTTCGTTGACGCCCACGCCGTCGATTTCATCCGTCTCCTCCAGATGAACTTTGACGCGTTCGGACTGCGCCGTAGGGAGGTTTTTGCCAACGTGGTCGGCGCGAATGGGGAGTTCGCGGTGTCCGCGATCCACCAAAACGGCCAAGCGCACTACGCGTGGCCTGCCCAAGTCCACCATGGCGTCGAGTGCAGCGCGGATGGTGCGCCCCGAGAAGAGCACGTCGTCGACGAGGACTACGTTCTTTCCGTCAATGCCTTGAACAGGAAGCTTGGTGGGGGCTGGTGTGCGTGATTTGCTACGGCGAAGATCGTCCCGGTACATGGTGACATCGAGTTGACCCACGAGGGAATCTGCATCTACGCCGGTTTCGGCGGCAATGTTGCGGGCGATGCGCTGAGCGAGCGGGAAACCGCGCCGAGGGATACCGAGGATCACAAGATCATCGACGCCTTTATTGGCTTCAATGATTTCGTATGAAATTCTCTTGAGAACGCGCTCAATATCTGAGCCGTTGAGTACTACTCGTTCACTGCGCGGCGAGGGTGCACCCGAATCTGTCGATTCGGAAAGGTGTTCCGACATGCCGACTCCTTCCCCGCCTCACAGGACGGACTTTAAAGGTTGTCTGACGTGCTCTAAACTACCACGACTCTCACCACCGCTTCGAGGACACTACGCTAGATCTCATGAGCGTTCCCTCACAATCCTTCTACCCGCAACCGGGCCGCAACTCGGGCTCTGTGGGCTCCAGTGTCGCTGTGGCGATCGCACTCGTAGCGCTCTTCATGATTCTTGGTGGCGTGGCCTTCTTCCTCTGGTCCTCTTTCGGGACCGGCGGACTCACTTTCACCACCCTCTTGGCGCTCATCCCCCTCGGTATTTGCCTCTGGGGATTGCGGTGGGTGGACCGCTGGGATCCCGAGCCACGGGTCTTCGTGACCATCGCACTGTTGTGGGGTGCCGGAGCTTCCGTTGCGCTTGCCTTGTTGTTCGGTGACTTCTTCTCCGCAGCGTTTGGGGCGTTTTCCCCCTTCAACGATCCCGAACTCTTCGGAGCCCTGATCCAGGCACCGGTGATTGAGGAGATCAGCAAGGGCCTGGGTGTCTTGTTGATTTTCCACTTGGCACGGAGCCACTTCGATGGCCCCATCGACGGCATCGTGTACGGCGGTTTAGTGGGCGCGGGATTCGCCTTTACCGAGAACATTCTGTACTTCATGAGCTCCTTCGCCGATCACGAAACAAGCCTCGTCCAAATCTTTGTCCTCCGCGGCCTCTTCTCACCGTTCGCTCACGTGCTCTTTACGGCGTGGATTGGGTTCATGCTGGGGCTGTCTCTGGAACACGGGAAGCGCCGCGCGTGGCTCTTGTACTTCTTGGCAGGCCTCATTCCAGCGATGGTCGCCCATTTCTTCTGGAACGGCGGGCTGGGCCTGTTCTTCGACGATTTCTTTAGCTTCTACTTCCTCTTCCAGATGCCCCTGTTCATCGTGACGGTCCTTGCCGTCTGGTACTTGCGCAGGCTGGAGCGCAAGCTCTTGGCGCAGCGTTTGGGTGATTACGCGACTGCGGGCTGGTTATCTGCTGAAGAAGTGCAGATGTTTACGACGCCGCAGGGTCGCCGCAGTGCCCGGGCTTGGGCGGCAGGTGGTGGCGCGGCCGGATTGATGCGGGACTTTACCGCTACCGCAACGCGATTGGGTGCCACTCGCCACCGCATCGTGCGCGGTCACGCGCTCCGTAACGATGCCGCCGAAGAGCAAAGACTTCTACAGCTTCTGGTGCGCCAACGTCAACAGCTCTTTGCGCAGGTCCAGGCGAACCGCAGCTTTGGCGCTGGACGCTAGCCAAGCGTCGTCGTACTCCAGAGAAATCTTATGACTCGGTGGGCTGGTCAACAGCGAAACCGGGCCCCAATAGAACTTCCTTGCCAAGAGCGCCGCTAGTACCCAATGATTCGATTGCGGAAACAGCCTCTTCGAAGGGGTGAGTGGCTCCAACAATTGGTCGAACGACGCCCGAATCCACTAGCTTAGCCAGCTGAGCCAACTGCTCTCCAGACGATTTCATGAGCAGAAACTTGTATGTGACGCCCAAGTTTCGAGCCAGTCGTCGGGTCTTAAAGCTCATTGCGGCGACGGCCAAACGGACTACCGGGTTCAGGCCCGCCTCGCGCGCAAAGGTTGGCGTAGGTGGGCCAGAAATTCCCACCACGATTCCGCCTCGACGAACGACTTTGAGGGATTTCTCCAGATTCGCGCCGCCGAGTGAATCGAGGACGAAGTCATAGCTCTCCAGTTCACTTTCAAAGTCCTGAGTACGGTAGTCGATCGCGATGTCTGCGCCGAGACTACGGACGAACTCGATATTCTTTGCCGAAACCGTGGTTGCTACCTGGGCACCCAAATGCTTAGCGATTTGAATCGCAATGGAGCCCACGCCGCCTGCACCGGCATGAATGAGAACTTTCTGGCCGGCCTGCACAGTGCCGAGATCCACGAGGGCTTGCCACGCAGTAAGCGCCACGAGCGGCAAGGACGCTGCTTCCACCGTGCTGATGGATCGCGGCGTTAGCGCAACATCGTCCTCGTGAACGGAAATCTTCTCAGCGAAGGTGCCAATGCGAAAGTCTCGCGGTCGCGCATATACCTGGTCGCCGCTCTTGAACCGCGTGACAGCCACTCCGGTTGCAAGGATGGTACCTGCTAGATCATGGCCAAGAGTCACAGGCATCTTGTACGGAAGTATCACTTTGAACTCGCCGGCTTGTAGTCGCGCGTCGATGTGGTTAATGCTTGCAGCCTCCACCCGGATCAGAACGTCATGGTCACCGACAGACGGTTCCGGAACATCCTTTTCAATAACGGGCTGCTTATAGTTCTCAAAAAGAATGGCGCGCATGCCGCCAAGTCTTCCACGAAATTCATAGCGAAGGTTAAGCATTGAATGCGAGATCCCACACGCAAAACGTGCAGAACCCCGCATTCACAAAGTGCAACGAGTCCTAAGAACTCCTCTAGGCCAACAAGGTTGGCTTGAGCTCAAGCAAGCGGCCCAACAAACCAGAGATGAACTCCGGGGAATCATCCGTGGAAAGTTCGCTGGCGATGTCTCCTGCTTCCTTGACGGCGACCTTGTCGGGAACGTCGTCGTTGAACAGCAGCTCCCACGTGGCTACACGCAAGATGGAACGATCAACTGCCGGCATACGCTCCAGGGACCAACCCTTGGAATAAGTTTCCAAGTACTCGTCAATGCGAGCAATCTTGGAATCAACTCCACGAAGAATGCTCTCCGTGTAGGCCGAAATCTGCTGATCCGTTACCCGGCGGCGCAATTCCATGGCGTCGATGATGGGAACATCGCGTGCTTCAGCCTCGAACAATACCTCCACAGCGCGGAGTCGCGCTTTGGTGCGAGCATTCACTCCGTGACTCGACCGAGGTAGTCGCCCGTGCGGGTGTCAACCTTGACCTTGGTGCCCTGCTCAACGAACAAAGGAACCTGGATCTCGTAGCCGGTCTCCAACGTGGCAGGCTTCGTGCCAGCGGAAGAGCGGTCACCCTGAAGGCCTGGCTCGGAGTAGGTAATCTCGAGAACTACCGATGGTGGAAGTTCGATGTACAGCGGGGAACCGTCGTGCATGGCGATAACGGCCTGCTGGTTCTCCAGCATGAAGTTTGCGGCGTCGCCAACAACGGTGGCTGGAACGGTGATCTGATCGTAATCAGCGGTATCCATGAACACGTAGTCAGCACCATCCTGGTAGAGGTACTGGTAGTCACGGCGGTCAACGGTTGCGGTCTCTACCTTGGCGCCAGCGTTGTAGGTACGATCAACGACCTTGCCGGAAAGAACATTGCGCATCTTGGTACGGACAAAAGCGCCGCCCTTGCCTGGCTTGACGTGCTGGAATTCGGTGATGGTCCACAGCTGGCCATCAATCTTCAGCACTGTTCCGTTTTTAATGTCGTTACTCGTTGCCACGAGGCACCTTTCCGTTGGAAGTCACAGCTTGCTCCGCCTCGATGCCTAGCCGTGAGAAACGACTCGAAATATGGAAGTTGCGGGCTAACGCTGACTCTTGTGTCAAAAAACCAAACGCAATTCTACAGGACGCCGGAAATTCTCGCCGACGCCCTGTAGATCCGAATCCTTAAGAAGCGATCTCTTGGTAGGTCGCGAAGAGAATCGCGGTGTCCGGCACTTCTTGAATGGCCGGCTTGGCCAGGCCGTCAAGAACCACGAAACGCAAGAGATCACCGCGGGACTTCTTGTCCCGACGCATGCCATCAAGCAACGCCGACCAGCGGTCATTGCGGTAGCTGGTGGGCAGTCCCATGAGCTCAAGAATGTTTTTGTGACGTTCAGCAAGTTGGTCATCGATGCGGCCCATAGTGCGCGAAAGCTCGGCGGCAAAGACCATACCGATGGACACTGCTGCGCCGTGGCGCCACTGGTAACGCTCGGCGAGCTCGATGGCGTGGCCGAGGGTGTGGCCGTAGTTCAAGAACTCGCGGCGACCGCTTTCCTTGAGATCCGCGGAGACAACTTCGGCCTTGACCTGGATGGAGCGCTCCACGATTTCACGCAAGCGGTCCGATTCGGCGTTGGTGGCGTCCTTGACGTCTTCTTCAATGAGTTCCAGAATGCGCGGATCCGCAATGAAACCGCACTTGACGGATTCGGCCATGCCCGTGACGAGCTCGTTGGCGGGAAGCGTCTGAAGTGCGTCAAGATCTGCGATCACGGCTGCCGGCGGGTGGAACGCGCCCACAAGGTTCTTGCCTTCAGCGGTGTTGATGCCGGTCTTGCCGCCCACGGCAGCGTCCACCATGCCCAGAAGGCTGGTAGGAATGTGGATGACCTTGACGCCGCGCAGCCACGTTGCTGCAACGAATCCGCCGAGGTCCGTCACTGCGCCGCCGCCGACGGTGACGATGGCGTCAGAGCGCGTGAAGTCATTCTGGCCCAAAACCTGCCAGCAGAATCCTGCGACCTGAAGGTGCTTGCCCTCTTCGGCATCCGGGATTTCGGCAGTGAAGGACTCGAAGCCCTGAGCTGCCAGATCTTCGCGGACGGCTTCGCCCGTGGTGCGCAGAGCGCGCGGGTGAATGACGAGGACACGACGGACGCGTTCACCAAGGTACGGTGCCACGTGCCCCAGAAGGCCGTGCCCCACCAAGACGTCATAGTTCTCAGCCGGCTGGGAGCCGGTGACTTTGATGGTGGTTACCGCGTTAGTCATGAATCATCCTCGTTCGTTGAAAGTAGCTCGTCAGTGGTGTGTGATGCCTCAAGGCCCAGCCGGTGCGCAATGTCCCGAGCGAGCACGCGGGGCGGCTTGGTGCGCGCGTCGATGGTCACGGTGGCCATCTCGCGGTAAAGGTGCTCGCGTTCGGTGAAGATGGACACCCAGCGCTTCACCGGATCTTCACCTGCCAAGAGCGGCCGTGCGCCTTGTCCCGAAATACGCGGAGTGACCGCGGCTTCGTCGATCTCGAGATAGACGGCAGGACCAGACTCGGCGATCACGCGGCGATTCTCTGGGCTCAGGATGGAGCCGCCCCCGGTGGCAATCACTGAGGACGACGACGCCACTTCCTTGAGCGTCTCCGTTTCGAGACGCCGGAACTCGGCTTCCCCGTGGCTGGCAAAAATTTCGGCGATAGATCCGTGGCGTTGCACCACAATCTTGTCCGTGTCGATGAACTCGCGGCCCAAGTGCTTCGCGAGGGCCTTACCGATCGAGGTCTTTCCGCTTGCCATGGGTCCAATCAAGAAGATGGGTCCCTGTGTCACGACTCGCTAGCGTCCTCGTCAGCTACTCCAAAAGATGCAAGGTTCTCAGGGATGGAGGCGCGGTAGGAATCAATGTTGCGCTTGACCTCGGCCAGGCTGTCGCCACCGAACTTTTCGAGCAACGCTTGAGCCAGGACCAGAGCCACCATGGCTTCAGCTACCACGCCAGCAGCTGGGACCGCACAGACATCGGAACGCTGGTGGTGAGCCGTGGTGGCCTCGCCGGTTGCGATGTCTACGGTCTTGAGCGCGCGTGGCACGGTGGCGATTGGCTTCATGGCCGCGCGGACGCGAAGCGTCTCACCGATGCTCATGCCGCCCTCGATACCGCCAGCGCGGCCGGAGGTGCGGTGGATGGTTCCGTCTTCAGCCCGCTGGAGCTCATCGTGAGCCGCGGATCCGCGGCGAGCGGCCGTCAAGAAGCCATCACCAACTTCAACACCCTTGATGGCTTGGATGCCCATCAGTGCAGCTGCGAGGCGCGCGTCGAGGCGACGGTCCCAGTGCACATAGGAGCCAACTCCTGGAGGCATGCCGTAGGCGAGAACTTCTACGACGCCGCCGAGGGTTTCGCCCTCCTTGTGGGCGGCGTCGACTTCGGTCACCATGGCGGCCGAGGTTTCCTGGCGGAAGCAACGCAGCGGATCCGCGTCAAGGGCTTCTACATCAGACGGAAGCGGCAACGGAGCGTCAACCGGCGCTGCTACGGTACCCACCGCCGTCGTATGGGAAACCAGCTCAACGCCAACGGCGCGCAAGAAATTCGCGGCAACGGTGCCAAGAGCTACCCGCTCCGCCGTTTCGCGAGCGGAAGCGCGCTCCAAAACCGGGCGAGCGTCGTCAAAACCGTACTTCTGCATGCCGGTGAAATCGGCGTGGCCCGGACGAGGACGAGTCAACGGGGCATTACGTGCCATGTTGGCGAGCTCGGCAGCATCCACAGGATCCGCGGACATCACCTTCTGCCACTTAGGCCACTCAGTGTTGCCCACCTGGATGGCAACCGGTCCGCCCTGCGTGAGGCCGTGACGAACGCCACCGAGAAAGGTGACCTCATCCTGCTCAAACTTCATGCGCGCGCCGCGACCGTAGCCGAGGCGTCGGCGGGCCAGGGCCGCTTTGACGTCATCCGTAATCAAGGGGACACCCGCAGGCATCCCCTCAATGATTCCAACCAGTGCGGGACCGTGCGATTCACCCGCAGTTAACCAACGAAGCATGCCTAACATCTTGCCATGTTCGCGGCCTAGTTCTGGGGACGCGTTAAGCCGACTGCGTCACACATCATATTGATGACGTGATCCCAATCCGCTTCCGTGACGCCCGTGAACAGCTTGACCTGCTCCACCGCTTGGTACAACAGCATGGTCAAACCAGAGGCCGCCACTCCCCCGTGCTCAGTCCAGGCGGAAGCAAGCCGGCTGGGCCACGGGTCGTACGTAACATCCATGAGCGGCGTGCCGGGACGGAGGTTCTCCAGCCCAAGTTTGTCGACGAAGGAATCAGCCGATCCAGGAGGAAGTGTGCTGATCGCGGCATCGTACTCGGGGATGCTGAAGGCGGCAGCGTCGTTGAGGATGGCGTTGGCAGTGAGGCCAAAAGACTGCGCAAGCGCGATGGAAGCGGCGGCACGTTCAAGATTGCGCACCACAAAATCAATGTGCTCGGCACCGGATTCAGCGACGGCCATGATGGCGGCGGAGGCCGTGTTGCCGGCACCGAAGATGGCGACGTTCTTGAGCACTGTGGCGCCCATAGCGGCGATGGATTTGATGAGCCCGTCCACATCAGTGTTCTCACCGCTGAGCTTGACGGGTTCACCATCAGTGCGGTGCACCACCACGGTGTTCATGGCGCCGAGAATTCGCACCCGTTCGCTGGTGTTATCGAGAAACGGGATGAGCGCTTGCTTCATGGGCATGGTGCAGGAAAGCCCTAGCCAACCTGGCTCGTTGCGCAGCATGGTGTTGAGAGCCGCTGCGTCCGTTTCCACGGCCTCCCGGCGCGTGTACTCGATATCCAGCCCCAGCGCTTGATAAGCGGCGCCGTGAAGGAGCGGGGACTTCGAATGGCTGATCGGTGACCCGATGACCGCCGCGCGAAGTCCCTCGCTGTGTGCCCCTACTTGCACTTATCTGCGTTCGCTGCGCAGTAGTCCCGGAACTCCTGCTGGTAGCCCTGGTGTTCGGCATACGTCTTGGAGAACTTGGTTTCACCAGTTTCGATGTTCACGGTCACCCAGTAGTAGTAGTCGTTCTCTTCCGGATCAGCCGCTGCATCGATAGCCGAGTTGCCGGGGCTACCGATAGGCGTTGGCGGCAATCCCTTGTGAATGTAGGTGTTGTACTGGTTAGACGCGTCCTGCTTTTGCTCTTCCGTGAACTGGAGGCTGCGCGTTCCCAAGCCGTAGGTCACGGTGGAGTCCAGCTGCAAGAGACCGTTGGTTTCAGTGTTGTTCGGATCCAAACGGTTTTCGATGGCACCAGCAACAACCGGGTAGTCCTTAGCAGTGGCTTCACCCTGCAGGATGGAAGCAACCTTGAGGATGCGGTACTGCTCGGCTGGGTCGGTAATTCCTACTCGCTTGAGCTCATCCAAGGTCTTCGTGACCATTTCCTGGATGATGTCCTTGATTGGGGTATCCAATGGGAAGCGGTATTCGCCTGGGTGCAGGTAGCCCTCAAGGGACTTCACGGTGGCCGGCAATCCAAACTGAGTGCCCTTGGTATCGAAGGCAGAGATTTCCTTGACGGCCACACCGGTGGCTTCGGAAATCTTGGCGTAGACCTCATTCTTGCGCGAGTTTTCGCTGATCGCGATGTAGCTTACGGCTGGGCCTTCAGCGGTGAGAACACTCACCACGTCAGAGGCCTTCATTTGCTTCTTCAGCTCGTAGGACCCGGGGTGGATCTCGCTCGTGCCGGAGGTGTTGGATTCCAGCGCTTCCAAGAATGCGGTATCTGAGGCAACAATGTCATCTGCCAAGAGCTGGCGGCTGATCTGAATGGCTCCCCATCCTTGCTCAACCTCGAACGTGGTGGCGTCGCCGCCCGGTCCGGCGTAATCGGCCGGTTCAGTGCCTGCGACGAGGTTTTGCACCAAGATGATGACGGCAACCAGAGCGGCCGCGAACACTGCAAGGGCAATGCCCATGATCTTGTTGCGGCGCTGGCGTCGCTGTTGCCGAATGTTCGTGGTGGGGTTTGTTCCGGTGGGAACTGGGACCACGGTCGGCGGAAGCTTGTCAAAGAGGACGTGACCGTCTGGCTCATCGCGCTCTGGGTACTGGCGGTCATCAACATAGTGCTGAAGCTCGTCCTGGTGGGACGCATTCTGCTCTGGATGCTGAACCACGGAATGAAGTTCGGTGCGTGGTTCACGCTCTGAATCGTGAGCATCATTGATCTGCTCAGGCGCATCGTTGTGAGCCTCGTCGGTTGACGAGGCCTCGGCGGCTTCGCGCTCTAGGCGCAGCCGCTCGGCTTCACGGCGTTCGCGCCGACTCAAAAACTGACTTGCGTCAGCGTTCGGATCATTCATAGTGAAGGGTCCTTCGCCTCAGGTGCCTCAGGCAATCCAGGTGCGCTCTCGGGAAAAGGAACGAAATCTCCCGGGATGCGTTGCTGAGCGGATTCCATTTCCAACGCTTGTTGAAGGATGTTCACGGCTGCAGCTTGATCAATAATTGCACGATGCTTGCGGGAATCGATGCCGTTCTCACGCAGTGTCTTGTGTGCGGACACGGTGGAGAGTCGTTCATCGATCATGAAAACAGGGATTACGACGTCGCTTGCTGGCGTAGGTGAGCCCGCTTGCGGATCGTGGGGGGCGGCGAGGTCACTTGAGGGGGAATTCAAGAGATTGTTGAGAATATCTGCGTATTCCCACGCCATTTCCGTGGATGCCGTGTCATTGCCTTTGAGAGATCGAGGCAAGCCCACATACACGCGGCACACGTATCGTGCTTTCAGCTCGCGAGCGAGCAGCCGCACATCTTGATTGCTGGACGCGTTGCGCTTCAGCGTCTTCCAGGGGGAGGCCAAGAGCCCGTCAGGGTCGCTAAAAGCCACCCCAACGCGCGCTTGGCCTACGTCGACGCCCGCGCGTGGTGCGCGGACGTTCGCTCGGAGGATGTGGACCTCCGGGAGCCCCATGGAAGATTCAGTCATACTTGAGAATTTTCCGGCTTAGCGATCTCGAACAGCAACGAAGATGGCCTCAAGTGCGGCGTCAACCTTGCTTGCGTCTTGGCCACCACCCTGCGCCATGTCGTCCTTGCCGCCTCCGCCGCCACCGAGGACGCCAGCTGCCGTGCGCACCAGAGCGCCAGCCTTGACGCCCGCTTCGCGCGCGGCTTCGTTAGTGACCACCAGAACTACCGGACGGTCCTTAGAAACACCGGTCAAAGCAACGGTGGACGCCTCGGTACCTAAACGATCACGCAGGTTGAGCGCGAGCGTACGCAGATCATCCGCGGAGGCAATCTCACCGGCGTGGTGCGTCACGATCTTCACGCCGTGCGCTTCCTTCGCCGAGGCAACCAGTGCGCCAGCTTGGGCGACCAACTGTGCTGCGCGAAGACGCTCGAGTTCCTTCTCCGCCGTACGAAGCTTCTGGACGGTCTGGCCGATGCGGTCAGAAATCTCAGAGGCCGGGGCGCGGAACATCTCGGAAAGCTCGCTCACCAAGGCACGCTCAGCAGCTCCGTGACGGAACGCTTCCATACCCACGAGTGCTTCTACACGACGGTTTCCTGATCCCACGGACTGCTCGCCCAGGAGGGTCAGCGAACCGATCTGGGAGGTGGCTCCAACGTGCGTACCACCGCAAAGTTCGCGGCTCCACGCACCGTTGATTTCCACGACGCGCACGGTCTGGCCGTACTTCTCACCGAAGAGGCTGGTAGCGCCCATAGCCTTGGCCTCATCGAGGCTCATGACCGTGGTGGTCACCGGGAAGTTGTTGCGGATCGCCAAGTTGGCGACTTCTTCAATCTCAGACTTTGCGGCAGCAGAAATCTGGTCCTGCCACGTGAAGTCAAAGCGCAAGTAGCCGGACTTGTTGAAGGAACCGGACTGCAAAGCGTCAGGGCCAAGGACATCGTGCAAAGCAGCGTGGATGATGTGCGTACCGGAGTGCGCCTGCTCGCCAGCCATACGGCGGATACGGTCAACCTCAGACTGCACGGTAGCGGCCGAAGGAAGTTCGCCTTCGCGAACAATGGCCTTGTGCACGCTCAAACCCTTGATGGGTGACTGCACGTCCAGAACTTCCACCACAAAGCCGTCGCCCTTGATGATTCCCACGTCGGCTGCCTGTCCACCGGACTCGGCGTAGAACGGGGTCTCATTCAAGACCAGCTCAATTTCTTCACCCTGGGTAGCGAAGTCAACCAGCTCACCGTTGCGCACAATGCCGCGCACCGTGGATTCGGTAGCGAGCTCGGTGTAACCGGTAAAGACGGTATCGCCCTTGGAGTGCAGACCGTTGAAGACCGTGAGGTCGGCGTGGCCGGCCTTCTTGGACTTTGCGTCCTTCTGGGCGCGCTCACGCTGTTCCTTCATCAGTCCGCGGAAACCTTCTTCGTCCACAGCCAGTCCGGCCTCGGAAGCGATTTCCAGGGTCAGATCAATCGGGAACCCGTAGGTGTCGTGCAACGCGAAAGCATCTTCGCCGGACAGCTTGGTGCCAGCTGACTTGGAGGACACGATTGCCTCTTCCAAACGCGTGGTACCGGAAGCGATGGTGCGCAAGAACGCGCGCTCTTCGGCGTAAGCGATGCGGGAAATGCGCTCGAAGTCCGTCTCAACCTGCGGGTACACACCCTTCATGGCGTCACGGGACACTGGCAACAGCTCCGGCATGACCATGTCCTGAACGCCCATCAAACGCATCGCGCGGATGGCGCGGCGCATGAGGCGGCGCAGTACGTAGCCACGGCCTTCGTTCGACGGCACGACGCCATCGGTGATGAGCATGAGGGACGAGCGAACGTGGTCGGCCACAACGCGCATACGGACATCATCGGCGTGGTGCGGGTCGGCAGGATCCTCGGTGGAGGTGTAGGCCTTGCCAGCGAGTTCAGCAGCCTTGTCCAGCACGGGACGAACCTGGTCAGTCTCGTACATGTTCTCAACACCCTGCAGGATCAGCGCAAGACGCTCGAGTCCCAAACCGGTGTCGATGTTCTTCTTCGGCAGTTCGCCCAAGATCTCGAAGTCGTTCTTTCCGGTGCCCTCGCCACGCTGGTACTGCATGAACACGAGGTTCCAGATCTCAATGAAGCGCGTGTCATCCACGGCTGGGCCGCCGTCTTGACCGTAGGCGGGGCCGCGGTCGTAGTAAATCTCCGAGCACGGGCCAGCTGGTCCGGGCTGTCCGGTGGACCAGTAGTTGTCCTCCATGCCCATGCGCTGAATGCGCTCAACGGGAAGCCCGGCAATTTCTTGCCACAAAGCGGCAGCTTCGTCGTCGTCCAGGTAAACGGTGACCCACAAGCGGTCCTTATCCAATCCGTAGCCACCCTCGTTGACCGGCGTGGTCAGCAGGGTCCAGGCGAACGTAATGGCTTCGCGCTTGAAGTAATCGCCGAAGGAGAAGTTGCCGGCCATCTGGAAGAAGGTGCCGTGACGGACCGTCTTGCCCACTTCGTCAATATCACCAGTACGGATGCACTTCTGTACGGAGACAGCGCGCGGGAACGGCGGCTCTTCGCGAGCGGTCAAGTAAGGGATGAACGGGACCATGCCCGCAATGGTGAATAGGACCGAAGGATCGGAAGATACCAAGGACGCGCTTGGGACGTGACGGTGTCCGTTAGCGACAAAGAAGTCGATCCAACGCTGTGCAATCTCTTGCGATTTCATGTGTAGTCGTGATCCTTCGGGGTCAACACCCAGTTGATGAACATTCGCTTCACGCGCGCGTGTGCGCACGAGTAGCTATCCCACCTTACCGCCTAAAAGAACGGCAAGACTTTGGAAAATAGCAAAATGGAGCCCGCAGCGCATGCTACGGACTCCATTTTTACGTGTGTCACGAGTTGTGACGCACAAAGCTCAGTTTTAGCGAGCGTAGTATTCGACCACGAGCTGCTCTTCGCAGGTCACAGGGACCTCAGAGCGCTTCGGACGGCGAACCAACGTTGCCTGAAGGGACTCAAGCTTGACGTCGAGGTAGCCCGGAACAGCAGGAAGCACGTCGCGGTGTGAACCGGCAGCTGCAACCTGGAACGGGGTCATCTTCTCGGAACGCTCGTGAACGTGAACCATCTGGCCTGGCTTCACGCGGAAGGACGGGATGTCCACGCGCTGACCGTCAACCAAGATGTGGCGGTGCACAACGAGCTGGCGTGCCTGAGAGATGGTGCGTGCGAAACCTGCACGAAGCACCAAAGCGTCAAGACGCATTTCCAAAAGTTCGATGATGTTTTCACCGGTCAAGCCAGAGGTACGCTTGGCTTCTTCGTAGACGCGAGTCATCTGAGCTTCGCGGATACCGTACTGAGCACGCAAACGCTGCTTCTCGCGAAGACGCACTGCGTAGTCGGAGTCTGCCTTCTTACGGGCGCGGCCGTGCTGGCCTGGTCCGTAGGGGCGACGCTCCATGTACTTTTCTGCCTTAGGAGTCAAGGCAATACCGAGGGCACGCGAAATGCGGACCTTACGGCGGGCACGGGTGTTGTTAGCCACGTGTTTCCTTTGCTGTACTGCGGTGTGTGTCAAATCTGGCCTCCCGTACGGAGAGTGAGGGACAACCGCTACCCTCGAACTACAGCAACAACTCACCTCAAAAATGGGGGGATGCGCTTGCCAGCCGAGGATCTATCCTACCAGAAACTAACGGAGGATATCGCGGATACGGTTGACCCGCTCGCCGATCGCCCGCTCGGCACCGTTACCCGTAGGACGGTAGTAGTCCTTGCCCACCAGATCGTCCGGCGCGTACTGCTGATGTGCGATCCCGTGCGGCTCGTCATGCGAGTAGATGTAGCCCTTGCCGTGGCCCAGTTGTTTTGCCCCCGGATAGTGGGCGTCGCGCAAGTGCGAAGGAATGCCCTTGCCCTTACCGGCACGCACGTCGCCGATAGCCTCGCCGATAGCCACATAGGAAGCGTTCGACTTTGGCGCCGTCGCCAGATGCACCACGGCTTGGGCCAGGATGATGCGCGCTTCGGGCATACCTACGAGCTGTACTGCTTGCGCTGCGGCGACCGCTGTTTGAAGCGCGGTGGGATCCGCCATGCCGATGTCTTCACTCGCGCTGATCATGAGCCGGCGCGCAATAAATCGAGGATCCTCCCCCGCTTCGAGCATGGTGGCGACATAGTGCAGCGCGGCGTCCACGTCGGAACCGCGAATGGACTTGATGAACGCACTCGCGGTGTCGTAGTGCGCATCCCCGGACTTGTCATACCGGCGCACCGCCGCATCCATGGCCCGTTCGGCGTGCTCTGCCGTGACCAGTACGACGACGCTGCTTGCGTCCGCATCCCCCGGCGTTCCGTTGGCGTGGGCCTCGCCCCAGGCGACGCCGGCTGCCGCTTCAAGCGCGGTCAGGGCACGGCGAGCGTCTCCTCCCGAAAGCTGCACGATGTGCTCGAGCGCGGCCGGTTCCAGCTCTACGGTTCCCGCGAGTCCCCGTTCGCTCGTGACGGCGCGCTGGATAAGTTCGGCGATATCAGATTCGTCGAGCGGCTTGAGCGTGAGAAGAAGTGAGCGTGAGAGCAAGGGTGCGATGACCGAGAAGCTCGGGTTCTCAGTGGTTGCAGCGACGAGCACCACCCAGCGATTCTCAACGCCAGGCAACAACGCGTCTTGTTGCGCCTTGTTGAAGCGGTGAATCTCATCCAAGAAGAGGACCGTGGTGATGCCGCGAAGGTCACGATCCTGAAGCGCTTGATCCATCACGCGGCGGACATCCTTGACGCCGGCGGTAATGGCGGAGAGCTCCACGAACTTACGGCCCGGACCGTTTGCGATCACATGCGCCAGAGTGGTTTTTCCGGTTCCGGGAGGTCCCCACAAAATGATGCTGGTCGGACCGGCTGGGCCGCCGGTGTCCTCGCCGGAAAGCTGACGCAACGGTGAGCCCGGCTTGAGCAAGTGACGCTGTCCGGCTACTTCATCCACGGACTTGGGACGCATGCGCACCGGTAGCGGCAAGCGAGGCCTACGGGACGCACCCGCTGGGCTGGAAGCCGAGCCTGCGTCGTCGTACTCCTCATCTTCAATGTCCGCCGAAAAGAGATCACTCACCCATCAACCCTATCCCCACCCTCTCGCGGTAGCGTGTCAGGGTGAAAGCTATTGCCCAAAGAGTGAGCCGCGCCTCGGTCACCGTCTCCGGTGAGACGGTCGGCGCCATTGACGAACCTGGATTGCTGATTCTGCTGGGAGTTACTCCCCCGGATACCGAGCGTCATGCGGAAGTTCTCGCCGAGAAAATCTGGAACTTGCGGATGTTAGAGGATGAACAATCGTGCGCGTCCATTAACGCGCCGCTGCTGGTGGTGAGCCAATTTACGCTCTACGGGGACGTGCGAAAGGGACGGCGTCCCTCTTGGACCAAAGCCGCGGGGCGCGCTCAGTCCGAGCCACTGTATGAATACTTCGTGAACTATTTGCGCACTCTTGGCGCACATGTAGAAACGGGAGTCTTCGGTGCCGAAATGGAAGTAACGCTTGTGAACTCCGGGCCGTTCACGCTGATTGTGGATACGGACGAACTGGCGGTCTAGGAACGCAGAAAGGGGCTGGCCACCAGAGAGAAATTCTCTGCGCGGCCAGCCCCTTCCTGCTGTTCAGTAAATCCGGAGTTCAGTAACTACTCGGCCGCTGGAGCCTCAGCGGCGTCTTCTGCCTTGACGGTGGTCTTCTTCGCTTCTGGCTTGAAGTCCACACCGGCTTCCTTACGCTGCTGCGGGGTGATCGGCGCCGGAGCTGCCGTGAGCGGATCGTAGCCGCCACCGGTCTTCGGGAACGCGATCACTTCGCGGATGGACTCTTCGCCGGCGAGCAAAGCCACCACGCGGTCCCAACCGAAGGCGATTCCGCCGTGAGGAGGCGCGCCGTACTTGAAGCCTTCCAGCAAGAAGCCGAACTTCTCATTGGCGGACTCTTCGTCGATGCCCATGACCTTGAAGACACGCTCTTGGATATCGCGCTGGTGGATACGGATGGAACCGCCACCAATTTCGTTGCCGTTGCAGACAATGTCATACGCGTAGGCCAGAGCGGAGCCTGGATCCGTGTCAAAGGTGTCAATGAATTCGGGCTTCGGGGACGTGAAGGCATGGTGAACTGCGGTCCACGCGCCAGCGCCCACGGCGACGTCGCCAGCTGCACGAGCTGCATCGGCAGCTTCGAAGAGCGGTGCGTCAACAACCCATACGAACGCCCAGTCCTTCGGATCGATCAAGCCGGTGCGGTGACCAATTTCCACGCGAGCTGCGCCGAGCAGGCCGCGCGAGCTCGAAGCATCGCCAGCGGCGAAGAAGATGCAGTCGCCTGGCTTGGCGCCCACGGTGGAGGCAAGGTTCTCGCGCTCGAAGTCCGTGAGGTTCTTCGCGACCGGTCCGGTGAGCTCGCCGCTCTCCTGAACCAGCACGTAAGCAAGGCCCTTAGCGCCGCGCTGCTTGGCCCATTCTTGCCACGCGTCGAGCGTGCGGCGAGCCTGGGAAGCGCCACCTGGCATGACCACGGCACCGACGTATGGAGCCTGGAACACGCGGAACGTGGTGTCCTTGAAGAATTCGGTGAGCTCGGTCAGCTCAAGACCGAAGCGAAGGTCCGGCTTGTCAGAGCCGTACTTTTCTATGGCCTCGGCGTAAGTCATGCGGCGGATCGGGGTTTCGATCTCCACGTCGATGAGCTTCCAGAGCGCCTTGACGATGGACTCGCCCAAGGCGATGACGTCTTCCTGATCCACGAAGCTGGCCTCAATGTCCAACTGCGTGAATTCTGGCTGACGGTCCGCGCGGAAGTCTTCGTCACGGTAGCAACGAGCGATTTGGTAGTACTTTTCGAAGCCACCCACCTGGAGCAGCTGCTTGAACAGCTGTGGGGACTGCGGGAGTGCGTACCAAGAGCCCGGTGCCAAGCGTGCTGGGACCAAGAAGTCGCGAGCGCCTTCTGGGGTGGAGCGCGTTAGCGTGGGCGTTTCGATTTCGGCGAAGCCCTGTTCGTGCAACAGGTTGCGGGCTACGCGGTTAGCTTCGGAGCGCAACAAGAGGTTGCGGTGCGGTGCTGGGCGGCGCAGGTCAAGGTAGCGGTGACGCAGACGAGCTTCCTCGCCTACCTCCACGTGCTCATCCACCTGGAATGGCAACGGAGCGGCAGTGTTCAAGACCACTACTTCGTCAGCAATGATTTCAACTTCACCGGAGGCCAAAGCGGCGTTTTCGTTGCCTTCGGGACGGCGCTCCACCTTACCGGTGATTTGCAGCACGTACTCGTTGCGCAAGTGGTGGAAGTCAGCCTCGTCTCGGATGACAATCTGCGCCACGCCGGAAGCATCGCGCAAGTCAATGAATGCCACGCCTCCGTGGTCGCGGCGGCGGGCTACCCAGCCCGCGAGAGTGACGGTTTCCCCAATGTGCTCTGCCCGGAGAGTGCCCAGGCTATGAGTGCGCAGCAAAGCTGTCCTTTCGAAACAGTGGAGGCAAAAGCGGGCATGATGCGCCCGCGCAGAATCTTGCCATTGCAGTAGTTTCCATTGAGTTTACCGGTAATTGCGTTCCCCGCTGGCGTCACAAGGCCACGTTGAGGACACTTTCGCTCCGTATGATGACCCCCGTGAGCACCACGACGCCTAGTTTGAAACGATCCTTAAGACTCTTCGACGCCGTAAATTTGGGCGTTGGTTCCATGATTGGCGCCGGCATTTTTGTGGTGTTGGCGCCCGTCGCCGCTCTTGCCGGGACTTGGTGGTGGCTGGCTGTGTTGTTGGCCGTGGTGGTAGCGATCGCGAACGCCCTTGCTGTTGCAGCCCTTGCCATGAAGCACCACAACAGTGGTGGCGCGTACTTGTACGGGACGCGGGAGTTGGGTCCGGTTCCGGGGTTCTTGGCGGGCTGGGGATTCGTCACTGGTAAGACCGCGTCCTGCGCGGCGATGGCGTACACGGTGGGGCTCTACTTGGCGCCGGACCTTGCCGTTCCACTGGGCTTGGCCGCCATAGTTCTGGTCACAGGCGTCAACCTGCTGGGCGTCACGCGCACCGCCTTGGCCGCGCGGGTGATCGTGATTCCCGTGCTGATTCTTTTGGTGGCGCTGTCCGTCGCGGCTTTGAGCGGTGGGTTCTCCCAGTACGACGACGCAGCCCCGGTCCTCGAGGCAGGTCCTGATTCGCCGTGGTTGGTCCTGCAGGCTGCCGGGCTGATGTTCTTTGCTTTCGCCGGGTACGCGCGCATTGCCACGATGGGTGAGGAGGTGCGCGAACCTCGCAAGAACATTCCTCGCGCAATCATGATCGCCTTGTCCATCACGCTGGCGGTGTACGCCCTGGTGTGGACGGCCGGCGTTGCGAGCGTTGGGGTGCAGGGCTTGGCGAACTCGCCGGCTCCCTTGGAAACCGTTGCGGAGAGCGCGGGATGGCCCGCCTGGATCATCACGGTGGGCGCAGCGGTGGCGGCCTTAGGCGCTCTTTTGGCGTTGGTCGCCGGGATCTCGAGGACGGCCCTGGCGATGTCTCGAGAGCGCGATCTTCCGCAAGCCTTTGGTCAGGTCAGTGAATCTCACGGCGTTCCGTGGTTCGCGCAGATCGTCGTTGCGATCCTTGCCGCACTCTTGATCGTGGCCACGGATCCCACCACGATCATCGGCTTCTCAAGCTTTGGAGTGCTGGTCTACTACGCAATCGCGAACGCTTCCGCGCTCAAGCTCGGCGCGTCCGAGCGACCTCGCTTCTCCCCCATGTGGCTCAACGCCGTGGGGTTGGTGTTGTGCGTGGCTCTCGTCGTGACGCTTCCGCTCACCAGCATTCTGGTGATGATGGGTGTCTACGCGGTGGGCTTGGCGTTGCGCTGGGTACTGCGGCGCAACGCCAAGATCGTCTAATTCGAACCCATGCCTAGCAAAGTACTCACTAAGAACTAGGCCTGCTGGTTTCCGCGAAGAACTTGAGGAGTCAGATCCTCGGCCGGTGGCATCCACGTCGCCGGGTCAGCCTGTACCTGCTCGCCGGAGCGAATGTCCTTGACCTCGTGCCCGTTCTCGGAGCTCGTGAACCATACGAACGGAATGCCACGACGATCAGCAAACTTGATCTGCTTGCCGAACTTCTCCGCGCTCGGAGCAACTTCTACTGGAATGCCGCGCTGACGCAGTGCAGTCGCCACATCCTGAGCCTGGTTCCACGAGTCGTCGTTCTCGAGCGTCACGAGAACTGCAGTGGGAACGGAGCGGTTCGCCACAAGGGTCTCGGTGGCCAAGAGTCGGGACACCAGCCGCGAAACGCCAATCGAGAGTCCCACACCCGGGTAGGTCTTGCTGCCCTTGCTCGCAAGCGATTCGTAGCGGCCGCCAGAGCAAATGGAACCCAGCTGCTCGTGACCGGTAATCATCGTCTCGTAGACCGTACCGGTGTAGTAGTCCAAGCCGCGGGCGATCGCGAGGTCGGCAACAATGCGTCCCGGTGAGCGCTGCGCTGCAGAACCAACGACCTCAGCCAACTCAGCCAAACCTTGATCGAGAACCTCGTGAGTGACTCCCAGAGCGCGAACTTGCTCGACGAAGCTGGTGTCCTCGGTGCGGATGCTCGCCAGAGCCAGCGCCTTCTCGGCCTGCTCTTCGGTGGCACCAACCTCGGTCATCAGCAGCTGCTTGACCTTTTCGGCGCCGATCTTCTCGAGCTTGTCGATGCTGCGCAACACGCCCGCGGTGTCCGTGAGTCCCAGACCCAAGTAGAAACCCTCGGAGAGCTTGCGGTTGTTCACGCGAACCGTGAAGTCGCCGATGTTGAGAGCGGTGAGCGCCTCGATCATCACAAGGGCTAGTTCCACGTCGTATCGGAATGGCAGGGCGCCGTCGCCCACAATGTCAATGTCTGCCTGCGTGAACTCGCGGAAGCGGCCGTCCTGAGGACGCTCGCCACGCCACACCTTTTGCATCTGGTAGCGGCGGAACGGGAAGGCGAGGTAGCCGGCGTTCTCCACCACGTAGCGAGCGAAAGGAACAGTGAGGTCAAAGTGGAGTGCCAAAGCGTTGGGATCAGTCGCCGAGATAGCTTCACCCTCGCCTGCCTGAAGGCGGCCGACTCCGTAGACTTCCTTGTCGATTTCACCCTTCTGAAGCAGCTGGCCTACCGGCTCAACAGCGCGGGTTTCGATGTTGGAGAAACCGTGGAGCTCAAAGGTGCGACGCAAAACGTCCAAGAGGTGCTGCTCCACGAGGCGCTCTGCTGGCAACCATTCGGGGAATCCTGACAGGGAGGCTTTGCGTGCCATGAAAATGATGCTCCTTTAACTGCCACTTCTGTGGTCGTCGACTTTCAGCCTCACCATTCTATGGGCACGCCCACTTTTAGCACCCATAGCGCATACTTTGAGGCGCTGACTGGCTCATCACATGACACGTGAATCGCAAGTTCTCTCAACAAGGGAGAATAAAGCGCGCGGAATCGGTAAAGTGAGCGTGTTAGTGGGCGCACATCTGTGTGTGCCTTCCATAAACGAAAGAGTTATAGCGGTGACTACCAGTCAGCAATCCGACGAATTCAACGAGTCGACCGAGTCCGTGTCGACCGAATCGCCGGCACCAGAAGAAATCAACGTGACGGCAACCGAAGATGTAGCAGCGGAGAAAACCCCAGCTGCGTCGTCGTCCTCCGAAGCAACCGAGGCTGAAGCAACGGAACCCGTAGCCTCCGAGCCTGAGGCAACCGAGCCAGCAGCGCCGGAAGCCGAAGCCGAGGCGAGCGACGCTGAAGCGACGCCAGCACCGGCAGCTGAGGCTACGCCGAAGAAGCCCGTAGCCACCCCGTTGCCAACGCCAGCGGCCGCTAAGAGCGCCAAGAACGCAGAAGAAAAGCCAGCAAGCGCTCCCGTAGCTGCGCCGCCAGCGTTCTCGACTCCCCTCGATGAGGCTGAGAAGTTCGCTCGTGTCACCGAGGACGGCCATGTTTTTGTGATCGTCGACGGTCAGGAATTCCCGGTAGGACAGTACCCGGATGCCACGAAGGAAGAGGCTCTGGCTTACTTCGTTCGTAAGCACGACGACGTCGTTTCCCAGGTCATGTTGCTGGAGCAGCGCATCGTCGCGAAGGCTCCTGCAGGCGACATGAACAAAGCTGCCGATCACCTCTCCGCTCTTGTAGCAGAGCGCCTCATGGTGGGTGACATCGCTGCCCTCGAAGCTCGCCTTGAGACCGTGAAGCTCGCAATTTCCAACTTGCAGGCTGAAGAGCGCAAGACCCTTGAAGAGCGTCGCGCTAAGGAACTCGAAGCCCGCGAAGCCATTGTGGCCGAGGCTGAAGAGATTTCCGGCAAGGATCCTTCGCAGATCATGTGGAAGCAAGCTAGCGCCCGCATGACGGAACTCTTTGATGCCTGGAAGGCCGCTCAGAAAAACGGACTTCGCCTGAGCAAGGCCACCGAGGACGCGCTCTGGAAGCGTTTCCGCGGCGCCCGAACCACGTTTGACCGCCACCGTCGCGCTTACTTCAGCCAGCTGGATGCGGACAACTCCGCAGCCAAGCAACAGAAGGAAAAGCTGATTGCTCGCGCCGAAGAGCTGCAGACCTCCACGGACTGGGGCAACACGGCCACCGAGTACCGCAAGCTTATGGACGAGTGGAAGCAGTCAAAGCGCGCCTCCCGCAAGGACGACGACGCTCTGTGGGCTCGCTTCCGCGCAGCTCAGGACGTCTTCTTCGAAGCACGCCAGGCTGCTAACCAGGTTGTTCAGGAAGAGTTTGAGGGCAACCTCAAGGTCAAGGAAGCGCTGCTTGAAGAAGCCCGCGCCATTGTTCCGGTGAAGAACCTCAACGACGCGAAGAAGAAGCTCGACTCCATTCGCGAACGCTGGGAAGCTGCCGGCAAGGTTCCTCGCAAGGACATGCAGCGCATCGAAGCTGGCTTGCGCCAGATCGAGGATGAAGTCAAGAATGCTGAGGACGATCAGTGGCGCCGCTCCAACCCGGAGAAGAAGGCCCGCACCAACTCCATGCTGACGCAGCTTGAAGATGCCATTGCGGATCTTGAAGACGACTTGGCGAAAGCGCAGGCTCAGGGCAACCAGAAGAAGATCAAGCAGGCCGAGGAAGCTTTGGCCGCTCGTCGCTTGTGGCTCGAGACCCTGACGCGTTCCGCAAAGGATCTCAGCTAAGAGTTTGAGAACACCGACTGGCGTTAGTCATTGCCAGTAGCTGTTTAGAGGGTGAGTGCGATGTCATTCAGATGGCATCACGCTCACCCTTTTGCGTGCCCGCTCTAGATCGCCACTCTTGAGTTATCAACATCTGAAGAGTTCTCAGAGTCTTTCGGCGCATGAATTTGGCAAGCTGGAGTCACCACGTCATTCACCGCGAAGAGGCCATCATGCCGGGAGACCAGCCGTCAGAATTTTCTTGGAGTCACGCGCTCACCACCGAGTTCATGACCCCTGCATCGCATGACCACACCCAGCGCGAGCTGGAAGCTCTCGCCCTCGATCAGCACCTCTTCGAGATCCTTCCCGGCACCTTCGTCACGAGCCACACGGTGGTGGATCCCGGCGTTCGCCTGCTCGCGCTAGCGACAACGGTGGGCGAGACGGCATCTCGTCTGGCGGTCTTTTCACGCATGACGGCAGCCTGGATCTATGGCTGCGTGGATCAACTTGATCGGATCCAAATGCACGTGGGCGGATACCACCGGCCACTCCCCAACGACTCCCCCATGTCATTGCTGACGCTGGAAGCTGCAGTCGATGGAAACGACAGCAACCATTTGGGGTCCCTGCGCGTAACAAATATCGAGCGGACCGCCTTCGATCTGGCGTTGTTCAACATCATGCCGGGCTCACGCCAAGCCCTAGTGCGGTTGATCGCCCGGTACGGCTCTCACGTGCCGTTTGAACAGATGACTGAGAGTTTGGAACAGCAACGCCGGTACTCCGCCCGGCGTTGCCTCGAATCAGCGTTCAAAGAAGCAGCACGTTCACACTAAGTTCGTGGCACAAAACTAAGCGCGGCGGGTGCCCCCGGAGGTTCGGTAGACGTCGTAGACGCCATCGATGCGTCGGACAGCGTTCAGAACGTGGTCCAAGTACTTGGTGTCCGTCATTTCAAACGAGAACCGGGACAGTGCCGTGCGTTCGCGGGTGGTGTGAACCGTGGCGCCCAAGATATTAACGTGGTTCTCGGAAAGAACGCGTGTGACGTCGGAGAGCAGACTCTTGCGGTCCAGTGCTTCCACTTGGATTTCCACGAGGAACACGGACTCCTTCGTGGGAGCCCATTCGACGTCGACGAGTCGCGCCGGATCCAGACCGGGCTGCAGGATGTTGGGGCAATCAATGCGGTGCACTGACACTCCAGAACCCTTCGTGACGAAGCCGCGGATCTCATCCGGCGGAACCGGCGTACAACAGCGAGCAAGCTTCGCCAGGACATCGCCAGCACCTCGGACAATCACGCCGGAATCGGAATGATCGATGTGCGGGCGCTTGGGAGCCTCGACCGCGTAAAGCTCGTCGTCTTCCGTCTCTTGAGGAACCTGCTGGCCCACAATGAGCTGCAGGTGCTCAATCACGTTCTGGGCGGAAACGTTGTTATCGCCCACCGCCGCATACAGCCCAGCGATGTCGTGCAAGTGCAGCTCGTGCGCAAC
The DNA here is from genome assembly GCF_014201135.1 of Neomicrococcus aestuarii. Classification (NCBI taxonomy): domain Bacteria; kingdom Bacillati; phylum Actinomycetota; class Actinomycetes; order Micrococcales; family Micrococcaceae; genus Neomicrococcus; species Neomicrococcus aestuarii. Next base: position 787,078 of record NZ_JACHDR010000001.1, read on the forward strand.
AGCCGTCAGAGTGTCATGAGACATGATCTTCTGCAGCGGGAGGTTGTACTTACGCAGCGCTTTAGTGAGCTGTTCCTTGCCGCGGTCAATGGACTCTTCGCGGCGTTCCTTCGTGAACCACTGACGAATCTTTGTCCGGGCGCGGGCGCTCTTGACGAAGTTCTGCCAGTCCTGGCTAGGACCTGCGCCTTCCGCCTTAGAGGTGAAAATTTCTACCCAGTCACCATGGTTCAGCGTGGAGCTGAGCGGGACGAGCTTGCCATTGACGCGGGCACCAATGGTTCGGTAGCCCACCTCGGTGTGTACTGCGAAGGCGAAGTCCACCGGCGTTGAACCGGCGGGCAGACCCATGATGTCGCCCTTCGGGGTGAAGACGTACACCTCGTCAGAGCCAATCTCGTAGCGCAGCTCGTCGAGGAACTCTTCGGGATCGCGGGACTCGCGCTGCCAGTCGGCGAGAGAGCGCAGCCAGTTGATATTGGCGCTGTCGTTGGCGGTGACCGCTTCCGTCTCCGTGCGGCGCTTGTACTTCCAGTGCGCAGCCACACCGTATTCGGCACGGCGGTGCATGTCATGGGTACGGATCTGAATCTCAACAAGCTTGCCTTCCGGTCCCACCACAGTGGTGTGCAGGGACTGATAGGTGTTCAGCTTGGGCATCGCGATGTAATCCTTGAACCGGCCAATGAGCGGGTTCCATCGCGTGTGAATGGCGCCAAGCGCCGCGTAACAGTCCTTGACCGTGTCTACGAGGACACGAACACCCATGAGGTCATGGATCTCATCAAATTCTTTTCCGCGCACCACCATCTTTTGGTAGATGGAGTAATAATGCTTGGGGCGGCCGGTGATGGTCGCCCTAATCTTCTCCTGGAGCATGTCCTCGGCGATTTCTCGCCGAACCGTGGACAAGTACTTCTCTCGCTCTGGAGTGCGTTCGCCCACCAGACGGACGATCTCCTCATAGACCTTGGGATGCAGCGCGGCGAAGGAGAGATCTTCGAGCTCCCACTTGACCTGGTTCATGCCCAGACGGTGGGCAAGCGGTGCAAAGATCTCGAGAGTTTCGCGAGCCTTCTTGGCGCTAGAGGCCGGTGAGACGTAGCGCCAGGTGCGCGCGTTGTGGAGACGGTCGGCAAGCTTGATGAAGAGCACACGGATGTCCTTGGACATCGCAATGACCATCTTGCGGACGGTTTCAGCTTGAGCGGCATCGCCGAACTGGACCTTGTCCAGCTTGGTCACGCCATCTACGAGCATGGCCACTTCGGGGCCGAACTCGCGGGTCAGGTTTTCGAGGGAATAGTCCGTGTCTTCGACGGTGTCGTGCAGCAGGGCCGCGGCGAGCGTAGCCCCGCTCATGCCCATCTCGGCGAGGATGGTGGCCACCGCGACCGGGTGGGTGATGTACGGATCGCCGCTCTTGCGCGTTTGACCCGTGTGGTACTTCTCGGCGACGGTGAACGCTCGCGTAATCAGGTCCAGGTCCTCGCGAGGACTGTTCGCACGCACGGTACGCAACAGCGGTTCAAGAATCGGTGGCGTCTCATGGACCGTCCGGCCGGCAAAACGAACAAATCGTGACAGCCCGGAAGCCCTGCGAGGTGGATTCTTTGGCGCACTATTTTCTGCCATCACCAACACACCCTTTCGCTCTCTGGTGTACCTCGCTATGGGTTCACAAAATCATTGAACCCTTTAAACGCGAATACTGTTTCACCTACTGCGTGAATAGGTGAAACAGTATCGCACTTTAGGTTCAAGAACCTTGAATCCAGGCGGTGGCCTCCGCCTTTGTTGCAGCCACTCGGGCCGCTTGTTCCTTGATGCCCTTTTCGTTACTGCGTAGCGCCGCGTAGAGCGGAGCCTGCACGAAGATGGTGGCCAAGGTTGCCACAATAATGCCCACGAACAATGCCAAGGCAAGGTCGCGCAAGGTTCCCGCGCCCAAGAGGTACGCGCCGATGAACAGAATCGACGCCACCGGAAGCACCGCCACCATGGAGGTATTGATGGAACGAACCAGCGTCTGGTTGATCGCGAGGTTCACGCGTTCGGCAAACGTCGCATCTGTCCGCGACTCGATGTCCTCCGTGTTTTCGCGGATCTTGTCAAAGACCACCACGGTGTCATAAAGCGCGTAGGACAGAATCGTCAAGAAGCCGATGATGGCACTTGGCGTGACTTCGAAGTCAGACAGCGAGTAGATGCCGGCGGTAATGATGACCACTACCAGCAGGCCAACCACGGCCGCGATGGACATCTTCCAGGTGCGGAAGTACAGCGCCATCAAAATGGTCACCAGCACAATGAACGCCACCAAACCGATCAGCGCTTGCTGCGATACATCCTGACCCCACGTTGGCCCCACGAAGGTGGAGGTCACGTTGGAGGTCGGCACACCGTACGCCTCGGCAAGACCCTTAGCCAAGGCCAAGGTCTGGTCGTCGGTCAAACGGTCAGTCTGGACACGCATGGTGTTCGGAGCAATGTTGGTCACGTGCGGCTCAACATCGGCAGCCACCGCGTGAACGGCTTCCTCACCGGGCGCAACATCCGTGCTCTGGACCTGCGAGATGGTGAACTCAGAACCACCACGGAAATCAATACCGAGGTTGAACCCGCCCTTGATCAGTGGCACTGCAATGGACAACGCCACGAGCACTAACGTGATGATGAACCAGAGCTTGCGCTTCTGAATAAACGGGTAGGACTTTTTGCCCGAGTGGAGGTCGTTACCCCACTGTGCGAGATTAGGCATTGTCGGCCCCCTGTCCCTTGTCGTCACCGGTAGTGACGGAAGAGTTGTCTTGAAGACGACGGCGCTCTGCAATCGTCAAGCGTTCGCCGTTGCGTTCCGCTTTGCGTACGTCGCGCAACGATCGCTGCGAGCCGTTAGCTGCGTCGTCGTCCTGGCTATCTGCACTAGCGACACCCTCCGTAGCCGGGCTGCGGAACTTGCCCGCACCCTGATAGAACGGTTCGACGCCAAGCAAGCGCGGATCCATACCGGAGAGCGGGTGTCCCTCGCCAAAGAACTTGGTGCGGGCCAGCAACTGCAGCATGGGGTGCGTGAAGAGGAAGACCACAATGAGGTCGGCGATCGCGGTCAAGCCGAGCGTGAACGCGAAGCCGCGCACATTGCCCACGGCCACGATGTACAGCACCACGGCGGCCAAAAGGTTCACGGCCTTCGAAGCCAGGATGGTGCGGCGTGCACGATCCCAACCCACTTCAACCGCGGCGGTGAGCGGTCTACCGCTTCGCAACTCATCCCTGACGCGTTCGAAGTACACGATGAACGAGTCCGCGGTCAAACCAATGGCCACGATGATGCCGGCGACGCCAGCGAGTGAGAGGCGGTAGTTCTGGACCCAGCCAAGAATCGCGATGGCCAAGTACGTCAGCACACCCGCGATGATGAGCGAGAGGATCGTGACGAAGCCCAGCGCGCGGTACTGGAAGAGCGAGTAGATCGCGACCAGCGCCAAACCGATAATGCCGGCGATCAGACCCATCTTGAGCTGATCCTGACCAAGCGTTGCAGAGATCTGCTGCTCAGACTGGATCTCGAAGCTAATAGGAAGGGCGCCGTACTTCAGCTGCTCAGAGAGCGCTCGGGCGGACTCTTCCGTGAAGCTACCGGTGATCTGCGCGCGGCCGTCAGCGATGACTGCATTGGCCGTTGGAGCGGAAAGCACTACGCCATCAAGAAGGATTGCGAACTGGTTCTGGAAGCCGGTGGCGGAGACCAAACGCTCGGTCACCTGGCGGAACTTGTCTGCACCCTCAGAGTTGAACTCGAGGTTCACGGCCCACTGGCCCGTGCTAATACCCTGGGAGTTGTTGGCCATGCCGAAGGAGGCATCGGAAATGTCCGTGCCGGGAACTTCTACCGGTCCCACAATGTACTTGTACTGCGTACCTGGGTCACACGTGATGGCAGGCTTGGCAGGATCATTCTCGGGGCGTTCAGCGCTCGCGAGTTCGGTGGGGCAATCGTACGCCTCAAACTTCTTGTACAGCGCCTTGGTGATCCAGTTGGTATCAGAGGCGTTGGCCGGTTCCGCGGTGGGTGCAGGAATGTCTGCGTCTGCGGTGCGGTCAGCTGCCGCGGTGGCCGTCCATGGTGCACCCGTGATGACGGGGCGGAACTCCATGTTCGCGGAGGCTTGGATCAGCTCACGAGTCTTGGCGTCCGGAGTGCCCGGCATGGAAACAACCACGTTGCGCCCGGACTGGGTGGTGATTTCGGCTTCCGAAACACCTGTTCCATCCACGCGCTGGCGGATGATTTCCACGGCCTGGTCCAGCTGCTCTTGGGAAATTTGGGAGTCGCCTTGAACGCGCGGCGCCAGAATCATCTGGGTGCCACCTTCAAGATCGAGTGCGAGCTTGGGAGCCCACGTGGTCTGGTTAGTGAATACACCCGCTGCGAGCAGTCCGCCCAGCAGTACGTGGATGATCGCCAACCATATAAGTCCGGCACGCGCGTGGCGGACTGGTTGAGTCAATGCCATCTAACAACAACTTTCACAGTGACGGAATCGAGCGCACTAGTGGTTGGGTTCAACACTCTAGTGCGCTCGATTCTCAGAGAAATTTAGGCCTTGTTTTCGCCGTCGCGACGCGAATCGTCAATCACGCCATCCGTAGCCTGGGTCTCCGTCGCGGAAGGCGTGGAGTCCTCAACTCGTGGCTGCGGGGTGATCGAGGAAGCGTCATCGGGAACCACAACGTTCTCGGTGGATTCCTCAGCAACAACCTCATCTGGGGTGACAACCTGGCCCACCGCTTGCGTGTGCACGGTAGCGAAGTTACCTGGCGAAAGCTCCAGCTCTACCTTGTTGCCGGCCTCGTCAATCGAAACGACGGTACCGAACAGACCGAAGGTGGTCATGACCGTAGCGCCGGGGGCAAGGCTGGACTTGATCTTCTCCTGTGCCTCACGAGCCTTCTTGCGGCCGCGGAACATCATGAAAATCATCAGTGCCAAAGCCGCGAACAGCACCAGCGTGAACGGATCAAAGCCGGTTGCTTGGGTCGTGGAAGCTTGGGCTACAACGGCGAGAGGCGCCACCATCAGGGAAGTCAAGAATTTGTACCTATTCGTCTATCGTCGGCGAGCCGTTACGGTCAGATGCGCGTGAGTTTGGGGTCACATGCAGAGTACGGCCGTGGCCATTCTATAGGTCACACCTTAACGAACCCTCCACGGCTCACGGAGGACGACGACGCAGCTCGCCTTAGTCTTCCGCTTCGGCTTGGTCGTCGTCGAAGGAAATATAGGTCTGCCCGGACAGGATGGCATCCTTCGGCATGGTCAGACCGAGGTGCTCCCACGCTTGCGGGGTCGCGATGCGCCCGCGCGGGGTGCGGCCCAGTAATCCTTCACGCACCAGGAACGGTTCGGCCACGGTTTCAACCGTTTCCGTTTCCTCGCCTACCGCGATGGCAAGCGTGGACAGACCCACAGGTCCGCCACCGAACTTGGTGCACAGAGCATGCAGGACGGCCCGGTCCAGCCGATCCAGTCCCTTCGCGTCGACTTCGTACATATCCAATGCTGCGGAGGCCGCACGCGCATCAATCTGTTCAATCCCGTGCACAAGCGCCCAGTCACGCACGCGGCGCAAGAGGCGGTTGGCGATACGGGGCGTTCCGCGGGAGCGGGAGGCCACTTCATAGAAGCCCGCGGAGTTCACTTTCAAATCCATGAGCATGGCGGAACGGCGCAATACCAGTTCAAGCTCGGGAACCGAATAGAACTCGAGGTGTCCGGTGAAGCCAAAGCGGTCACGGAGCGGGCCAGGTAGTAGGCCAGCGCGCGTGGTGGCACCGACGAGCGTGAACGGTGGAAGGTCCAGCGGGATGGCGGTAGCGCCGGCGCCCTTACCCACCACAATGTCGACGCGGAAATCTTCCATGGCCATATAGAGCATTTCCTCAGCGGGACGGCTCATACGGTGAATTTCGTCCAGAAAGAGCACTTCGCCTTCGCTCAGGGAAGACAAGATAGCCGCTAGGTCTCCGGCGTGCTGGATGGCCGGTCCCGAAGAGATGCGCAGTGGCGCGTTCATTTCGGCGGCGATGATCATGGCCAGCGTGGTTTTGCCCAGGCCGGGAGGGCCGGAGAGCAACACGTGATCGGCGACGCGCTCACGAATCTTGGAGGCTTCCAACACCAGTGAGAGCTGTTTGCGAACGCGGGGCTGACCCACGAAGTCGTCCAGATTCTTAGGTCGAAGCGCAGCTTCAATTACTCGTTCTTCTGGTTCGGCGCCAGAGGCTGTCAACGGTACTTCGTCGCTCATCAGTTGCGTCCTGTTGCGGAGTTACCCAGGGTACGCAACACTGCGCGAAGAATTTCTGGGACGGACCCGCGCTCGGCAATCTCAGGCTCCGTCTCCGGGAACTTTGCCAGCATGCGCTTGGCGTCCTTTTCCGACCAGCCCAGTCCCACGAGCGCCTCGGTAACTTGTGGCTCCCATGGGTTCTCCCCCACGACGACAGAAACGATGCCTTCGTCCTCGCCCGTCGGTGCGAGCTTGCCGGCAAGCTCCAGCACAATGCGCTGGGCTCCTTTGGGGCCAATACCGGGAACCTTCGTGAACGCGGTGACGTCCTTGGTGGTGGTGGCAATACGCACGGCTTCGGCTGAATGTACCGCGAGGATTGCCAAGCCAATGCGTGGGCCTACGCCGGAGACGCTAATGAGGACCTCAAAAACATCGCGCGATCCCCCATCCGCGAAACCGTACAGATTCATGGAGTCTTCGCGGACCACCATGTGGGTGTGCAGCGTGGCTACCTCGCCCACCGTGAGTGCGGCGAGCGTGCTCGGAACTGAATGCACTAGCATTCCGAAGCCGTTGACGTCGATCACCACATGTGACAAACCAACATGGGTAACCGTTCCCGTCAGAGTTGCAATCACGCCTTCACCTTTCACTGTGCTGAGTTTTCACTTTTCTGCGCCTTCAACAAGCTGTGCGCACTGAAGCGACTTCAGAACAGGTAGAACTCAACAACCTTTAGAACACATCTACGAAAACCGTACTCGATGATGAGTGCTTTTAGCGAGAGCGGGTTCGGCGTGCCGTCGCTTCAGCGGCCGCCCAGGCCTTTTGCGCGGGCGTGAGGGCGCTAGCGGAGTGCGAGGACGCGCTGGCTTGGGAGCCCGGCGCTGCACCGCGCCACCCGTGCGTGATCGCCAGGGCAATGGCGTCGGCTGCGTCCGCGGGTTTCGGGACTTCGGTCAACCGCAGAATCTTGGTCACCATCTTGCCCACCGCATCCTTCGAGGCTTGGCCGCTGCCGGTGACAGCGGCTTTCACCTCCGTGGGGGTGTGCAGGGCTACGGGAATACGACGACGCGCGGCTGCGGCAATCACAATGCCTGAGGCTTGTGCCGTACCCATGACGGTAGAGACATTCGTTGAGGCGAACACGCGCTCGATGGCCACCACGTCTGGCTTGTACTGATCAAGCCAGGCTTCAATCCCTTGGTCAATCCTCAAAAGTCGCTCGTCGAGCGGCTGATCGGCGGTAGTGCCAATGACGGTCACGCCGACCAGTTGCGTGCGCCGATTCGTTTCCACGTCGACGCACGCTAAACCGCAGCGAGTAAGGCCGGGGTCCACCCCGACTACTCGAAGGGTCACTGGGTTAGTCTTCGTCCAGCTCGGCCATGACGTCAGCGGAGATGTCTACGTTGGAGTAGACGTTCTGCACGTCATCCAAGTCTTCCAACGCGTCCGCCAGCTTGAGGAACTTGCGAGCAGAATCTGCATCGAGTTCAACCTGCATGGAGGAGACGAATTCAACTTCGTCGGTCTCGTACTCGATGCCAGCTTCTTCGAGGCTAGACACCACGGCACGCAGATCCTGTGGCTCGGAGTGAACTTCGAAGTTCTCTCCGGAGTCCTTGACCTCTTCAGCGCCGGCTTCAAGCACAGCCATGAGAAGGTCATCTTCGGTGAGCTCGTTCTTCGGCAAGTTCACGACGCCCTTGCGGGTGAACTGATAAGAAACGGAACCTGGATCGGCGATCGATCCACCGTTACGGGTCACGGCAAGGCGCACCTCAGAGGCGGCGCGGTTCTTGTTATCCGTCAAACACTCAATAAGAAGTGCGGAGCCCTGTGGGCCACGTGCTTCGTACATGATCTCTTGGTAGTCAATAGACTCACCGGTCAGACCGGCACCACGCTTGATCGCGCGGTCAATGTTGTCATTGGGCACAGAAGTCTTTTTAGCCTTAGAAACGGCAAGTTCCAGAGCAGGGTTGCCGGACATATCTGCGCCACCGGCGCGAGCAGCAACTTCGATGTTCTTGATGAGCTTGGCGAAAGACTTGGCGCGCTTGGCGTCGATGACAGCTTTCTTGTGCTTAGTGGTTGCCCATTTGGAATGGCCTGACATGCCTAAGCTTCCCCTCGTATGATCTTGATGAACAATTCGTGAACGCGGCGCTCCCCCGAAACTTCAGGATGGAAGCTCGTCGCGAGCAGATTCCGCGAACGGACTGCGACAATTCTAGTAGCATCCAGCGCGGGCACCGGGACGCTAGCGAGGATTTCTACGTTCTCTCCCACACGTTCCACCCATGGCGCACGGATAAAGACTGCCTTGAGGGGTTCGCTGAGTCCCTTGAAGTCAATGTCTTCTTCAAATGAATCCACTTGGCGTCCAAAGGCATTTCGGCGCACGGACATATCGATTCCGCCGAACGTCTGTTGCGGGTTTCCCTTGAGATCGTGGGCGGGATCCACAATGTGATCGGCCAGCATGATCAATCCGGCGCAAGAGCCGTAAACGGGAAGACCGTCTGCGATCGCGTCTTTGATGGGCTGCGCAATGTCGAAGGAACGGGCTAACTTGTCGATCGCGGTGGATTCTCCGCCGGGGATGATCAGTCCGTCGAGTCCGGTGAGTTCCCGCGCGCGCCGCACCGGCACGCTGGATTGTCCTAAATCGTCAATCGCGCGAAGGTGTTCGCGAAAATCGCCCTGCAGGGCAAGTACTCCAATGGTGGTCATGGTGTGTAATTATCCTGCCTTGCACCGTCTTCATCCGCACCGAGCTGATTCACGGTGGTTGTGGTGCGTTCCAAACTTGCTGAGTCTTCGGACGACGTGGTGCAGATTTCGTCCGTTCCCAGGGCGCACCAGCGGTCGGGTTCGCGTGCCATGATGTGCGCGGTCCAGGCGGGAGCTTCGGTGTTCCACGTGCCGTCGTCGTCCTTCATAAATCGAAATCGAACCGTAAGTCCTTCGCGGTTCACGGCGAGATCGGTCGCGTGACGGGCCACCGAATTTCCCAGGCCGTAGACCAACCAGGTGCCGTCATACTTCTCGATGGGAAGCACCGAGTGCGTGTGATGTCCGTAGACGGCGTCGAATTCCCCGGAAGCGGCCAGTGCTTTGAACGTTTGTTCTTGAGAAGCCGACGGCGTGGAGACGTATTCGGTGCCGTCGTGTGTCCCGGCGAGCACCACATCAGCCCCGGCTTCGCGCGCTGCTTTGGCTTTCGCAATCATGCGGTCCGTATTGATCATGTCGACCCGCCACGATGCGTCAGCGCGGAGCCCGTTCAGACTGAACGTTCCCACCACAATGGCCACTTTGACGCCGTTGGATTCGAGGACGAGCGGCTCCTCCGCCTCACTCGCCGTCCTATAAGAGCCGGTGGTCTCTAGCCCGGCAGCCTCCAAGGTGTCGAGAGTTCGAACCACGCCCTCGGTCCCCGCGTCGACCGTGTGGTTTGACGCCGTGGAGCACGCGTCGTATCCGGTTTCCTTTAGCGCCTCGGCAATATCGGGCGGAACCGTGAAACTTGGGTATCCGCGGTACGGTCCGCCTTCGGGCGCGAGCGGCGTTTCCATATTGCACACCCCGATGGCTTCGTCGGGAAGCAAGGGTTTGAGACCGGCTAGCAAGGGCGCGAAATCGTAGCTACCGTCGGCCTGTTCGGCGTTCTCCCACAGCGGCGGGTGCAGCAGCACATCCCCAGTCAGTACCACATCCACGCACTCACCCGCACCGCAATCTGACGCCTCACTTTCGCTGCTGTCAGAACTGACGCTGGCCCCGCCGGAACTGAGGGTTGCGCTGGGAGTGGAGCTGGCGTCGTCGTAATTTCCTAGAGAGGACGACGGCGCAGCTTGCTCCCCTGCCGAGCATCCAGTGAGCGCGTTGGTGAGGATCAGGAGGGCTGCCGCGACGTTGCGGGCTGGGTGAGAGATGTTATTCACGTTTCGAGCCTATCGGGAGGAACAGATTCGGCACGCGAGCGGCGCCGTTAGTGGCTGGCGTCCGGTGGGTGTGAAAAGCTGGATGGCATGACCAACGCCTTCTTTGAGCCGCCCAGCAACGAGTACCTCGTTCCTGACTTCGCAGCACTTTCCGCCGCTGACTACGTCGAAGCCATCAAGGAAGGAATCGCGCGTCACACGCGCGAGATCCAAGAGATCGCGCAGGATCCCACGCCTGCAACCTTTGAGAACACTTTTGTGGCGTTGGAGCGTTCCGGAGCTTTGTTACGCGAGGCCGAAATGGCGTTCGCGAACGTGTATCCGGCGCATGGAACCCCTGAGATCCAAGCCGCTTACAAGGAAATCAGCGCGCTCACCACGGCTCATGAGAACGACTCGCTGCAAAATGCCGAGCTATTCCAGCGTTGCTCCGCGGTGGACGCCTCCGCTTTGACGGGCGAGGATGCACGGCTGGTCTCTGAGAAGCTTCGTGACTTCGTGCTTGCCGGCGCCCAGCTGGAGCAAGCCGAGAAGGACCGAATTCGTTCCATCAACGACCGTGTTGCAGAGTTGTCTGCACAGTTCTCCTCGCGAGTGTTGGCCGGCCTGAATCAGCATGCGCTTCTGGTGACGGATGAAGCGGAACTCGACGGCCTTGATGCTTCCCAGATTTCGGCCGCTCGTGACGCTGCCGCCGAAAAGGGACTTGAGGGATGGCTCATCACGCTGTCCTTGTTCTCCGCGCAGCCGGCGTTGTCTTCGTTGACCAGCGCTGAGGTTCGTGCGCGATTATTTGAGCGATCCGTGACGCGTGGTCTGCCGAATTCTGGCGGGATTCAGCCAGTGGGCGACCCTGAAATCGAGACCGAAACTCTGTCCCTCGCTCAAGAAATTGCAACTTTGCGCGCCGAGAAGGCGGGCATTCTGGGGTTTGCGAATTATGCCGAGCTGGCGCTTGCGAAGCAGACCGCGCCTTCGGTTGAAGCCGTCGATACGCAGCTGAAGACCCTCGCCAAGGCAGCCTGGAACAACGCTCTGGCCGAGCGTGAAAAGCTCACGGCGATTGCCGGGGCTCCCGTCACGGCCAGCGACTTCCCGTACTACCTCGAGCAGGTGCGCGCTACCGAGTTCAAGCTGGATACCGCCGCGCTCAAGCCGTACTTCGAACTGGACACAGTCCTGACAAAGGGCGTGTTCTACGCCGCGAACAAGCTCTACGGGCTCACCTTCACTCAGCGACACGACATCCCCGTGTACCACCCGGATATTCGCGTGTGGGAAGTTTTCAACGAGGACGGCTCAGCACTGGGTCTTTTCTTTGGGGACTACTTTGCCCGCTCCACGAAGACAGGTGGCGCCTGGATGAACAGCATCCGTGGCGGCTCACAGTTGGTGGGTGACAAGCCCGTAGTCACCAACACCATGGGCATCCCTCGTCCGCCAGCGGGCCAGCCGGCGCTGCTTACTCTGGACGAAGTGAACACCATGTTCCACGAGTTCGGTCACGCCCTCCACGGTCTCTTCGCGACCGCCACCTACCCGTCGCTGGCCGGCACCAGCGTTCCCCGCGACTTCGTGGAATACCCGTCCCAGGTCAACGAGATGTGGTCGCATTGGCCCGAGGTCATCGAGAATTACGCCGCCCACGTGGAAACCGGCGAACGGCTGCCACAGGAGATTCTGGATCAACTCAAGGCCGCCTCCTTGTGGGGCGAGGGCTTCGCGACCACCGAGTACCTGGGCGCCGCCATTCTGGACTGGGCGTGGCATTCACTGGCTCCCGGAGAGACGGTGACGGAACCCGAAGCGTTCGAGGCCGAGGCCCTGCGCGCCGTGGGATTTGATTCGGCGATTATTGCGCCGCGCTACCGGACGGGCTACTTCCAACACATCTTTGTGCACCAGTATTCAGCTGGCTACTACTCCTACATTTGGAGCGAAATGTTTGACGCAGACACCGTGGAATGGTTCACGGAGAACGGCGGACTGAACCGTGCCGCCGGCGATACGTTCCGCAACGTGCTTCTGGCACCCGGAAACGCTTTGGACCCGCTCTCCCTCTTCCGCACGCTTCGCGGTCGAGACGTGAACCCTCAGTTCCTTCTAGAGCGTCGGGGGCTTGCCGCGTGACCACCATTCGCGATGCCCAGTCCTCGCTGACCGCTTGGTACGGCGACCTCGCTGCTGCTACCGGCGGCCGCACCTACACCAGCAGCGGTTGCCAGTGGGTATGGTTGCCTGCCCGCAATCGTTTGCACCTGATGTTCCCGGATAAGCCGGTGGCCTCAAGCATCAAGCCGGGGCTTGCCGAGGGCGTCCGTCTGGGTGCCCGTGACATTTACGCGTGGGTTAACGCGAGCGTGCGACCCGGTGTCCTGGAAGATTTCGGGTTCCGCGCGGGACCGCCGCTGATGTGGACACACGGCTTGTTGCGCCCCACTCCTTCGGGAAAGCTCTCTGAGTTCAACGTTTCTATCAGCTCCACTGTGCCTGGCGCTCGGGGCGCTGACGTGGATGAGCTTGATGTTGCTAACGGCGCGTGGCCGGTACGGCACGTTCTTGCCGTTGATTCTTCGGGTCAGCCGGTGGGTCGCGGTTTCGCTCGGCGCGGGCCGTCGGGGCTGGTGACGCTGCATAATCTTGCGGTTGCTTCGGATGTACGACGACGCGGCGTGGGTACCGCGATGGTGCGTCGGCTTTTGAGCGAATTTCCGCCTGCAGACGAGAGCGCCGATGGTGCTAGCGAGGGTCAGGAATCCACGAACGGCTCGGCCGGACTTCAAGTGGTGGCGGCTGGAGGCCCGTTGGCTCAACCCTTCTTGCGGTCGTTGGGACTACAACCGCTGGGTGTGGGTCGCCAGCTTCGGTTGACGTTGAAGGATGCCGCGCCTAAGTCCTAGCTGCTAGGAAAAGCGAGTGTCCTTGCAGGTGGAGGACGAGGCTTAACGAGAAGGGCTCTGCACCGGTGCTGAATGCACTAGCGCAGAGCCCTTCGTTGTGTCGGTGGTGTTTACCAGCCGCGTTCTGCCAAGCGGTGTGGCTGCGGGATTTCGTCAACGTTGATGCCCACCATGGCTTCACCGAGACCGCGGGAGATCTGCGCGAGCTGATCTGGGTCATCGAAGAACGTGGTGGCCTTGACGATAGCTGCGGCGCGTTCTGCTGGGTTGCCGGACTTGAAGATGCCGGAACCAACGAACACACCGTCGGCGCCGAGCTGCATCATCATGGCAGCGTCAGCCGGGGTGGCAATGCCGCCTGCGGTGAAGAGCACCACGGGAAGCTTGCCGGTGGATGCGATTTCCTTGACGAGTTCGTATGGAGCCTGAATTTCCTTGGCGGCGACGTACAGTTCGTCATCAGCCATGGACTTGAGGCGGTTGATCTCGGCACGGATCTGACGCATGTGGGTGGTGGCGTTGGAAACGTCGCCGGTTCCTGCCTCACCCTTCGAGCGGATCATTGCTGCGCCTTCGTTGATACGGCGAAGGGCTTCACCCAAGTTGGTTGCACCGCACACGAAAGGAACGGTGAACTTCCACTTGTCGATGTGGTTGGTGTAATCGGCTGGGGTCAAAACTTCGGACTCATCGATGTAGTCAACACCCAAGGACTGAAGGATCTGCGCCTCAACGAAGTGACCAATACGGGCCTTCGCCATCACAGGGATGGAAACGGCTTCGATGATGCCGTCGATCATGTCTGGGTCAGACATGCGGGATACGCCACCCTGAGCGCGGATATCAGCCGGGACGCGCTCAAGAGCCATAACAGCGACAGCGCCAGCATCTTCAGCGATGCGAGCCTGCTCTGGGGTGACAACGTCCATGATGACGCCGCCCTTGAGCATTTCTGCCATTCCGCGCTTGACGCGCGAGCTGCCGGTCACGCCCGTTGAAGCGTTGGATTCATTTGCGGACACGAGTGGTCCTTTCAGACATTCGAGGGGTTCTAATTACTACCGACTCATAGTAGAGCCTGTGTACGTACTTTCCAGACTCGCTGGAGCACCGTGACAACACTAGCAAGAGCCAGCAAGATCAACACGAAACATAACACCCATTCGTTAAGTCCCAAGCCGGTCAGCCCCGTGAACACGAGCGTGAGCACTAGCCGTTCTGCACGTTCAGCGATACCGGTGTTGGCGTCAAAGCCCAACGCTTCAGCCTTAGCCCGCGCGTAGGAGACCAGTGAACCGCTCACCAAGCAGGCGAGAGCGGCGATGCCGATGGCCACGTTGTTGCCGCCCGTGAAGAACCAAATGGCTACGCCGGTGAAGATCGCGCCATCACCCAGCCGGTCCATGGTGGAGTCCAGGAAGCTCCCCCACCGTCCGTCGTTCGTGGACTTGTGCTCTGGCAAGCGGGCCATGATGCCGTCCACCACATCAGAAAAGATGAAGGCGGTGATGACGATGGTTCCCCAAAACAGTTGACCCATCGGGAACAAGATCAAAGCGCCGAGCACGGATCCGAAGGTTCCCACCACCGTGACGGTGTCCGGGGTGACGCCGCGTTTGATAAGAAATCGGGCCAGTGGGGTGAACAGCTTGGTGAAGAACTCGCGAGCGTGGCGATTCAGCATGAGTCTTAGTCCCACGCCTCAGCAATTTGTTGACGCACTTCGCCCAACGTGGCCGGAATGGCCTTGGTTTTGGCGATGATCGGGAAAAAGTTAGCGTCCCCGTTCCAGCGCGGCACCACATGCTGGTGCAGGTGAGCGGCGATGCCCGCACCACCGGAGGCGCCCTGGTTCATTCCCAAGTTGAAGCCGTGAGGATGGGATACCGAACGGATCACCGTCATGGCCTTCTGGGTGATCTGGGCGATCTCCACGGTCTCTTCAGGCGTGAGGTCCGTATAGTCCGCCACGTGGCGGTACGGGCACACCAAAAGGTGACCGGGGTTGTACGGGAAGAGGTTTAGGAGCGCGTACGCGTGTTCACCGCGGTAAACAATGAGACCTTCTTCGTCGGTGCGGCCAGGGGCTGCGCAGAACGGGCAATCGTCCTCACCCTTGACCTGGTCCTGACCGCCCTTGATGTAGGCCATGCGGTAGGGAGTCCAGAGACGACCGAACGAGTCAGGCACCCCGGCAGATTCGAAATCGTCCGTTGCTTCTTGATCCTGTGCACTCGTCACGTGTTCATCCTTCCTGAACTCCCCACCCACATTGCTACTGATGATCAGCTTCCGCTAATGAGTCGCTTAGGACTCGACCGCAGCCGAGCTCGCTACCGCATCCGCGGTTGCTGCCTCAGCCAAGTCTCCGGAAGATGCTGGCGTAACCGCAGCGGCGTCGTCGTCCTCCGAAGTGCGAGCCGGACCGTCCTGCAAGGAACGGGACTGGACCGCAGCAACGATGCGCTCGATCGCTTCCTCAACGGGCACGCCATTGTCCTGGCTGCCGTCGCGGTAACGGAAGGACACGGCGTTCGCTTCGGCATCGTCGCCACCGGCGATGAGCACGAACGGGATCTTGTCCTTGGACGCGTTGCGGATCTTCTTCGGGAAACGATCCGTGGAGTAATCGCCCTCAACGCGGATGCCGCGCTTCTTGAGCTCATCCAAGATGCCCTGCATGTAATCGTTGAACGCTTCCGCCACCGGAATGCCTACCACCTGAACCGGAGCCAACCATGCTGGGAAAGCGCCCGCGTAGTGCTCGGTCAAAACGCCCATGAAGCGCTCCACGGAACCGAACAGTGCACGGTGAATCATGACCGGACGCTGACGGGTTCCGTCTGCAGCCTGGTACTCGAGGTTGAAGCGCTCCGGCAAGTTGAAGTCCAACTGAATGGTGGACATCTGCCAAGTACGACCAATGGCGTCGCGCGCCTGCACGGAGATCTTCGGTCCGTAGAACGCGGCTCCACCTGGATCCGGAACCAGCTCAAGTCCGGACGCTTCCGCAACCTCTGCAAGGGTGCGGGTCGCCTCTTCCCAGATCTCGTCTCCACCCACGTACTTCTCAGGGTCCTTCGTGGAGAGCTCCAAGTAGAAGTCATCCAGTCCGTAATCCTTGAGCAGGCCGAGGACGAAGTTGAGGGTCGAGGTGAGCTCGTCCTTCATCTGGTCCTTGGTGCAGTAGATGTGGGCGTCGTCCTGTGTCATGCCGCGCACGCGCGTCAGACCGTGGACCACGCCGGACTTCTCATAGCGGTAGACGCTACCGAATTCGAACAAGCGCAGTGGAAGCTCGCGGTAGGAGCGGCCGCGGGAGTCGAAGATGAGGTTGTGCATGGGGCAGTTCATGGGCTTCAGGTAGTAATCCTGACCCGGCTTGCGCACCGTGCCGTCTTCGTTGAGTTCCTCGTCCACGTGCATGGCCGGGAACATTCCGTCCTTGTACCAGTCCAAGTGTCCGGAGATCTCGTACAGGTGGCCCTTGGTGATGTGAGGCGTGTACACGAACTCGTAGCCAGCCTCAGTGTGGCGCTGGCGCGAGTAGTCCTCCATGGACTTACGGATGATGCCGCCCTTGGGGTGGAACACCGGCAGACCGGAGCCCAACTCATCAGGGAAGGAGAACAGGTCCAGCTCGGCGCCGAGTTTGCGGTGGTCGCGACGCTCAGCCTCGGCAAGACGCTCTTGGTAGGCTTTGAGGTCTTCCTTGGTGGGCCAGGCCGTGCCGTAAATGCGCTGCAGCTGCTTGTTCTTCTCGCTGCCCAGCCAGTAGGCGGCAGCCGAACGCGTGAGCGCGAAAGCGTTGGAGATGATCTTGGTGTTTTGCAGGTGTGGGCCGCGGCAGAGATCGCACCAGACGGCGTCGCCGGACTTGCGGTCCACGTTGTCGTAAATGGTGATGTCGCCAGCGCCAACTTCAACGCTCACGCCTTCACCGGCGGTGTCCGCTTCGTTGGACTTGTTGAGTAGCTCCAGCTTGTAGGGCTCGTTGGCCATCTCTTCGCGAGCTTGCTCTTCCGTGACCACGCGGCGGCGGAACTGCTGGTTCTGGTTGACGATCTTGAGCATCATCTTCTCGAGGGTCTTCAGATCCTCGGGCGTGAATGGCTCGGCAACGTCGAAGTCGAAGTAGAAGCCGTCCTTGATGTACGGGCCGATGCCCAGCTTGGCATCCGGGCGCAACTGCTGCACGGCTTGCGCCATGACGTGCGCGGTGGAGTGGCGCAGTACATTGAGGCCGTCTTCGGAATCAATGGTCACGGATTCAACGGTTGTGCCTGCTACGAGTTCACGGCTGAGATCTTGAAGGGTACCGTCGACTCGCATCACCACCACCTCTCGCTGTTCAAAAAACAGTTGTGCTCCGGTGGTGCCGGCGTCGACTTGTTGCTCTTGCCCGTCGACGACGATCGAGATTTGCTCAGACACGTATTCCTCTTTTCGTGATCGGCTTCATAGCTTGTGACGTACCTTGATCACAGCCAGCCGCTCACGATTCTACGGGAAATCGAGGCGGTGGCGGTGCACTGTGGGTGCTCGTGGCGGTGTGGGTGAAATGGGTTGCTAGCGGTTGGGGGTTGGCATGAGTTCCCACGTGTCCGGGTGCGGTACCGGCACGGGTGGGAAGTACGGTTTTGAGGACGACGACGGCGCATGCTCCGTAGCCTCAATCCCCCGCACCGGCCACCCCGTGTCATGGTGCGGGATCTCCTTGACGCTTCCCGGTGTGCCAGCTCTGGTTCCGGCCAGTGCGCGGGCCAGTTCGCTCTTGCGTTCTTGGTTCTTTTCTTCCCGGAAACGCCGAGCGCTCTCGCGGCGCTCTTGCCAGTACTGTTCCTCGGTGTCCTTCAGGTACGTCACGGGCGGCAGCGTCTCTGGCTGATGCATGTTCCACGCCCTGATGGCTTGCAGGGAGACAGCCCGCGGACCGGTACGCCGCGTGGTGCCCTCGATCAGCATGAGCCTGGTGGAGAACAGCATTTCGCCGCTTTGGTGTTGGGCTTCCGTGAAGAAGGACGCGTCCACGCAACCGGTGCCGTCATCGAGGCTAATGAACACCACGCGCTTACCACTGCGCATGGGTGGAGTCTGGGTGGCCACGCGCACTCCGGCCACCAGCACGCGTGTCTGCGAGCGCAGACTGAGCAGGTCTTTGGCATAGGTGATGCCGTAGGCCTCGAGGAGTTCGCGGTGGGAGTCCATGAGGTGTGCGGAGACGTCGATTTCTGTGAGGTCTAGTTCGGTGCGGACTTTCTGGTCTGGGGTGGGTTCGGGGAACACGGGCGTGAGGTTGGAGGTTTCGACGTCTTCTTCAAAGGGCAGCGGCATTTGTCCTTCCAGGACGGGGACCTTTTTGCCTCTGATGGGGCGGCGCAGCATGTCGAGGTGATGCACTAGGTCGGTACGGCTGACCCGCGCTTTGGTGTTGAAGCGGTCCAGAGCACCGAGTTCGGCGAGGCGACGCAGGTTGGTGCGGGTGGGCCGGGCACGGTCTCGCACGTCAGCTACCGAGGTATACGGCTGGTGGGCTTCGAGGCGTTTGACTTCTACCTCGCTCAGTCCGTGCACGACGGACAGAGCCATACGGATTCCGAGCTTGCCTGCGTCCTTGCCGCGGCCATCTGTTCCTTCGGGTCCTACGCGTTCTACGCGGAAGTGTGAGGTGCTGCGGTTGACGTCGATGGGCAGGATGGGGATGCCCATGCGTCGGGCTTCGGCCACCAGGAGCCGGCGCGGGTACATGCCGGGATCGTGTTCCCAGAGGGCGGCGAGGAACGCTTCGGGGTGGTGGGCTTTGAGCCACGCCGAGTGGTAGGTGGGTACGGCGAAGGCCGCTCCGTGCGCTTTGCAAAAGCCGAAGCTGCCAAAAGCGTGGAGGGTTTGCCACACTTTGTCGATCACGGTGAGCGGGTACCCCTTGGCGAGAGCGTGTTCGCGGAAGAAAGATTCCACGCGTGGCTCTGCTTTTGGATTCCCGAGCAGCCGCCGGTACACGTCCGCTTTCGCGAGACCGCAATCGGTCATCACATGCATCATGCGCAGCACTTGTTCGTGGAACACCGTGACTCCGTGCGTTTCCGCAAGCACGGGTTCCAGATCCGGGTGCGGGTATACGGCTTCGCGGAATCCGTGGCGCTGCTCGAGGAAGGGCCGCACCATGTCCGATTGCATGGGGCCGGGCCGGAACAGGGAAATGTCGATGATGAGGTCGTTGAACTCCCACGGCGCGAGCTTGCCGATGAGTTCGCGCTGTCCCGGGGATTCGATCTGAAAGCAACCCAGTGTGTGAGTGGAGCGAATGAGCTCGAAGGTAGCGGGGTCGTCGTACGGGACCTTCTCTAACGCAATCCGCCCGTCAGCACCCACGTAGTCCGCGTCCCCGTGCGCACCAGCTTGAGCCACGGCCTCGCCCGTGCCGTGGATGCGCTGGATTTCGTCGAGGGTGTAGGCGATCGCGGATTGCATGCGCACGCCGAGGACGTCGAGTTTGAGCATGCCCATGGGGTCCATGTCATGTTTGTCGAACTGGCTCATGGGCAGTCCCATCCCGGAGGCTTCCACCGGGGTGCGGTCCAGCAAGGTTGCGTCCCCGAGGATCACGCCGCACGGGTGCATGGAAATGTGGCGCGGCAACCGGTCCAGGCGCTCGGTCAGATCAACCAGCAGATCCAGCTGTTGGTTACCGCGTTGGCGGCCGGATTCCACGCGCTCGGAGAAGCCTTTGAGTTCCGGCATGCGTTCCATGGCTTCGCGGAAGCTTGAGGCGGAGAAACGCCACATTTGTTTGGCGATGGCATCCACTTCCGGTTCCGGCATCCCTAACGCCAGTCCTGCATCGCGGACGGCGCCGCGCGCCCGGTACCCGTTTTGCATGCTCATAAGTGAGGTGCGTTCGGCGCCGAAACGCTTGAAAATCTGGTGGTAGACGTCGTGGCGGCGCGCGCTTTCCACGTCCACGTCAATATCCGGCAGCGAGCTGCGATCCCGCGAGAGGAAGCGTTCGAACAAGAGTTCGTGCATGAGCGGGTTCACGTGGCTGATGCCGGTGAGGTAGTTGACCAGGCTGGACGCACCGGATCCGCGGGCGGCGGTGCGCACCCCCATGCCCGAGATCATTTTGGTGACCTCGGCGACCGTCAAAAAGTAGGACGCGAAGCCCAGATCCTGGATCACGGAGAGTTCTTCGTCGAGGCGTTCGCGCAGCTCCACGCGCCCACGCTTGCCGAACACCTGAGCGCCGGCGTGCGGTGGGAAGAACTTGGTGATGCCGGCTTCGCAGCGCGCCGCGAGCTCCCGGTTGGGGTCCCCTGTAATCCCGATGACGTGCGCTTCCGGGACCACGGGAATGCCGTACCCGCAATCGGTCACAGGGTCTATGCGGCACCAGTCTGCGAGCGCTTCCGTGGTACTGAGCAGGGTGCTGGCCACCCCGGAGGCGTCCGTGATTTCGCGACCGATCTCCCGGGCAATCTGTTTCATTTCGGCGGGCGTTTTGAGCCAGCCTTGGCCGTTGGGTTGGCTCTCCGGCAGGGTGTCGAGTGAGGTGAGGGTGCGGGCGGCGTCGAGTACGTCCGCGGTAGCGGCTCCTTCCACGTCGAGGTAGCGCACGGCGTTGCTGAGCACGTACGGAACCCCTACTTGGCGGGCGGCTTTGATCATGCGAACGGCGTGGGCGGTGCTGAGCTTCTCCCCCGGTCGGCTCAGATGGGACACCGCTTCCACGAACACGCTTCCGGCGGGCATGAGCGATTTCCACCGCTGCAACAGGCTGCGAGCGCGCCCGTACTGACGCCGTTGCGCGGCCTGACCCACATCTGACCGGGGCCCTACGAGCACCGCAAGCACCGCTGCGCCGTCGTCATTTTGGGACAGCCGCGCGAGCTCCTCTAAGCGCACCCCCACGGGCCGCGTCCGGCTGGAACCGGCCCCGCTGTCCTGGTGCGCGGCGGAGACCGTGCGGCACAGCGCGCGATACCCGGCTCCTGCGCTGTGTCCCTTTGCCAGTACGACGACGCGGCCCACCACCGTAGGCACCGCGTGGGTTCCGTGCGGCGTGCGGATTTCTTGATCTTCAATGAGGGCAAGGTCTACCCCGAGGATGGGGTCCAGGCCATGTTCGATGCAGGCTTTGAGGTGCTTGATGGAACCGTAGAGGCCGTCCCGGTCCGTGCACGCGAGAGCGTCCGCACCGTGAGATGCGGCCGCCGCTGCGAGATCCTTGGGCCATGACACCCCGTAGTGGGCGCTGTAGGCGGTGGAGACGTGAAGGTGTGTGAAACTCATGCCGTTTGCCGGAGGGCGGCGTCACCTACTTGGATGAGACGCCACCGGCCTGTTTCTACGTGGTGGCTGAGTTCGAGTGTTTGAAGGGGGCCGCGCCCTGCTAAGCGGACTTGAAGTCGCCAGATTTCGTGGTCCACCATTCCGGCGCCGCGTTCGCGTTCAGCGCGCACGTCTTCGGCCCACCACTTGCGGCGTTCAAACCAGCGCACAGGCTCAGCGGCAAGACGGTACTCCCGACCTTGCCACCGCACGCGCAGCGGCTGTCCGGCCGCGGTGCATTCGACCTCGACAGACTGCGTAAAAAGCCCCATTAAAACCTCCGTCACGGTGCCGAGCGTGAGCCCTCTCGGCGTTTGTGGGAAGTTCCCGCCCCGGGAAGCGATGGGCGGTCACTCTCTAGTGTATCGAATGTTTGTTCGACTCCATAGAGGCTATAAAACACCCCTGACACTTAGAACTGAAGTGCCCCTGTCTCTAGAGAAAAATCCTCGAGAAAAGTAGAATCTGGCGAAAAAGCACACGCTTTTACGGGCAGGAACTTGTGGATCGCAACATCCGGCGCGCGTGGTTTGACACCGCAGCCGACATACTTGCTACACCCCATCCCGCGCAGGCCATGGACTACCTCACCACTGGTCTGGCGGAGACTTTCCATGTCTTCATGGGTGCCCGGGTGAGCTGGAGAAACGCCACCGCACAGTTACCCTCTGTCACTGAAGCCCCCTCCGTCATTGAAGAAGCTCGTTCCTTCAGCCGCGATCCTCACTGGGATCTCGCGGTACAGCACGTGGCGCCGCATCATCCACTGACCCGATTTCATATGGATCCGCACCACCTCGAGCCGAGCTTGCTGAGCGAGGTAACGCACCGCGGGCAAACGATGACTCAAACCGCCAGAGACCTCTTCGAGGAATACCACTTGGGACGTCATCACTTGTCCTTGCCGGTAGTCACTCAGAACTACACCACCTCGTATGGACTCGTCAGCGAGGTGCCGTTTAGCCAAAGAAACATCGACGATGCGCGCGAAATCCAACGGTTGATCGTTGGATTGGAATCCCACCTTCGGCTGTTGCACGAGATGAGGCCAGCGGCCGACTCGGCCCATGATGCGGAGCTACGGCTCACTACACGCGAAACGCTGATCTTAGAGATGATTGCTCAAGGGAAAACCGCCACTGGCATCGCGGCACGCTTGGCGATCTCTCCCCGCACGGTGCACAAACATCAAGAACATCTCTACAGAAAATTGGGCGCGCAAGATCGCCTCTCAGCTGTCTTACGCGCCCAATCTATGGGACTGCTCGAGCTGCCGGACCCCCCAACCGCTCGTCAGTGAGCTACACCCCAGGGAACTCGCAGAGGCCGGCACCAACGGCAGCCTCAAGACCAGCACCAATGGTGGATTCCAGGGTAGGAATGTGGTTGCCCAGATAGCCGAGAGCGGCGGTGTCGTTGCCACTTCCCAACAGTCCCGGACCAGAATTACCCTTTTCGTTCTCCCAAGCTTTGAAAGTTTGCTCCGGGTTTTCCTTGAACCAGACCAACGGCACGTGCGAGATGCCGTTCTCCTCCATCCAAGAAGCCCACAAGCTCTCATAGTCAAGAACGCCCACACAATCAGGAGCAACCGACGCGACGATGAATTGATCCGCGAGGACTGCCAGTGACATGTAGTGGTCGCTCTCAAGCGCTCGAGCGTAAGCGGCATCAGTCCAGCTCTTCTTAAAACACTCGTGAGCTGAAGCAGATGGGGCGAAAGCCAAAGCGGCGACGAAGGTTGCGCTAGCACCAGCTAGCATCATTTTGCGGCGATGTGGCGTGAACATTTTTCTCCAGTGAGGCGACGTTCGTCCGCATGAATTGCGGACACATCAAGTCAACTCCGCCGCGTTCCGGCTAGCCATACGCAAAACTACGTAGCTTCTAGTACCGAATAACCCGCGCCTTCAACCACGCGCTTTCTGCCAAACGTTAAGAGAACAAACTCTGGAGTGGCTCCACCAGCTCAGGGCCGTTGTTGCGCACGTTGCCCACCGCAGGACCTACCTCTCGCAGGTTCCACGTGGAAGCCACCTCAAACGCCTGACTGGTGGCCAGATCAACCATGGCTGCCGCATCCTTGTTCTCCGGGTTCAGCCACTCCGTCAGTGCCTCAGCGCCGAGAGGCACAGGCAAGCGGTCATGGAGCTGCCCCAGCTCGGCAAGCACGGGATCAGGATCATCGACAGCCGGAGAGGCCATGGTCATGATGCTGCAGGAGAGCACCCAGGCTTCTTCGCCTTCAACGGCTTCGGCGGACTTGTCTTTCCACCATTCGTAGATTCCTGCGAAGAAGATCATCGAATCGTCGGCCGGGTGAATGTAGAACGGCCGCTTCTTGCCCTTGGGCGTATCTGGCTTGAGCCATTCGTAATAGCCATCCACGGGGACAGCACAGCGCTTGGCCTTGATGGCGGAACGGAACGTGGGCTTCTCGATGATGGTCTCGCTGCGCGCGTTGAAAGCCCGCACGCCCACGGATGAATCTTTGGCCCACCCGGGAATCAGTCCCCAGCGAGCCACCTCGATGCGGCGGCTCATCTTGTCATCCACCAGACGTTCTAACACGATGGGCACATCAGTTGTGGGTGCAACATTCCACGATTGGCGAAATTCCAGATTCTCATCCGCTTCGGCTTCCGCGAGCGCTACCAAGTCACCGATGGCCCGAGCCATGACATACCGTCCACACATGCTTAAAGAGTGACACAAAGTAGCAAGAGGTCACCTCACCTCGGGCGCTCGTGATTGACTGGAACGTATACACCCCACTGTGTAGCCGAACGCGAAGCGACAGTGACCAACCGTTGCCGGAGCGTTCCCATTAGAGGAGAAAAAGTGCCACAAACCGTACGAGCTGTTGTTGTGAAGGCCAAAGACGCCCCAGTGGTCGTCGAGAACATCATCATTCCGGATCCAGGTCCAGGCGAAGTTGTTGTTGACGTATTAACCTGCGGTGTTTGCCATACGGACCTTCACTACAAGCTGGGTGGAATCGGTAACGATTACCCGTACCTCTTGGGCCACGAGTCCACTGCAGTCGTTTCCCAGATCGGCGAGAACGTCACCAACGTCAAGGTGGGCGATCGCGTGATCCTCAACTGGCGCGCTGTGTGTGGCGAGTGCCGTGCATGCCAGAAGGGCCAGCCGCAGTACTGCTTCAATACCGCTAACGCCACCCAGAAGATGACTCTCGAGGATGGCACGGAGCTTTCCCCTGCGTTGGGCATTGGTTCCTTCGCGGAGAAGACGCTGGTTGCTGCCGGTCAGTGCACCAAGATTGATGACGACGTCGACCCCGCCGCCGTTGGCTTGTTGGGCTGCGGCATCATGGCTGGTATCGGCTCCGCTATCAACACCGGTGAGGTTAAGCGCGGCGAGTCCGTAGCTGTCATCGGCTGTGGCGGCGTGGGTATTGCCGCGATCATGGGTGCCAAGCTTGCTGGCGCCACCACCATCATCGCAGTGGACATTGACCAGAACAAGATTGACCAGGCTGTGAAGCTCGGCGCTACCCACGGTGTGAACTCCAAGGAATCCGATCCCGTGAAGGCCATTCAGGACCTCACCAACGGTTTCGGCGCCGACGTTGTGATCGACGCCGTGGGCCGCCCGGAGACTTTCAAGCAGGCCTTCTACGCTCGCGACCTTGCTGGCCGCGTAGTGCTGGTGGGTGTTCCTACCCCGGAGATGACCCTCGAATTGCCACTGCTGGACGTCTTCGGTCGCGGCGGTTCCCTCAAGTCCTCGTGGTACGGAGACTGCCTCCCATCCCGCGATTTCAAGATGCTGGTAGACCAGTACCGCTTGGGCCGGCTGGACTTGGACGCATTCGTTACCGAGCGCATCTCCTTGGACCAGATTGAAGACGCTTTCCAGAAGATGCACGACGGCACGGTGCTTCGCTCGGTGGTGGAAATCGCATGAGCGCACGCATCGAAAACCTCGTTACGTCCGGAACGTTCTCCCTTGACGGCGGAACGTGGGACGTCGATAACAACGTGTGGATCGTCGGCGACGACTCCAAGGTGATCGTCATTGACCCGGCCCACAACCCGCAGGCTATCGCGGAGAAGGTGGGTGAGCGCACGGTAGTTGCCGTCCTGCTGACCCACGGCCACGATGACCACATCCGCTATGCGCAGGAGTTCGCACAGCTGGTCCACGCACCACTGCACTTGAACCCAGCGGACCGCATGCTCTGGGACGCAGTCTTCCCAGATCAGGCACCGGATCACGAGATTGTGGACGGCGAAGAGTTCCCGATCGCCGGCATCACGCTCAATGCCATCTACACGCCGGGTCACTCCCCCGGATCCACGTGCTTCTATGCGAAGGACTTGGACACGGTGTTCTCCGGCGACACGTTGTTCAACGGCGGACCAGGCGCCACAGGCCGCTCCTACAGCGACTTCGGCACCATCATCGAGTCCATCCGCGAAAAGCTCCTCACACTCCCGGACACCACGCGCGTGTGCACGGGTCACGGCGATGACACGAGCATCGGCGCCGAGAAGCCGCACCTTCAAGAATGGATCGCGCGGGGTCACTAGAGCCGGGGTTACTAGAGTCGCAGACACTAACCACCGCTGCTAATCACAGCACTACGTATCGAGGTTCCACTTTCCGGAGCCTCGATACGTGTTTAAGAGCGATTCCGTCACGGCGTCCACACTCATCCCGGGAACCAGATCCTCCACGGCTCCCACCGTGCGAGGGTCCATGGGAATCTCCAAGGCTTGATACACCTCGTCCAACACACTGCGTAGCGGCGCACTGTCAGTGACCACCAAAACTGATGTAAACAGCCATGCCCCGGTGACCACACGCTGGGCGGTGCCTACCAACTTAACGGAAGCTGCGGCGTCGTACTGGCTAGCGGTACCCGAATGAGACGTGCCATAGACGCTGTATTCGCCCGCGCAATATTCGCCGGGCAGCTCGCCAATGTGGGCGTCTACGCCCACGGAGCGCAGCGCGTCCGCGAAGAGCGCCCCGAACTCCTGGAAGCGGATCGTGTGGCCCAGCATCGCATCCGGCTCTGGTTGTACGTGATCGATGATGAGCGTGCCCTGGTGATACGCAGCCGCGCGTCCGCCCGCTTTGCGCACCACCGGCTCAAAACCGTGACGCAACGCGGCCATTCGTGCCGCCTCGAAACCGGGCAGGCGCACGTCACGCTGCCCAAAAGCGAGCGTGGGTGAGGGCCGGTAAATGCGTAGCGTGGCGCCGCGCTCGCCGCCCTTGACCTCGTTCAGCAAATCGATGCCGCGCGCTAAATCCGCCACCGGATCAGTACTGGGTTCTTCGCGAAGGAGATCAAGATCAACGGTGACAGACATGAGTCGATCCTAAAACGAAGGGTGGGGGCAAGACATAATGGAATACGTGTCTGAGTCCAGTGGCGTTCAATTTATTATCCTCGGCGGCCCTTCCGGTTCCGGAAAGTCCTACCTCGCTGAACGCTTTGGCGCACCCCATATTCAGCTGGACAACTACTACCGGGAGATCGCGGAGGACGCGCACCGTCCGTTCCCGCGCACCCCGTACGGCGAAATTGACTGGGACCACCACGAAACCTGGAACGATTCCACCGCGCTCGATTCCATGATGGAACTGCTCGAAAACGGCCGCACTACGGTGCCCGCCTATGACATCTCGACGTCCTCCTACGTGGGCTCCGAAGTAGTGGAGCTCGCGGGCGGACCCATCATCGCCGAAGGCATTTTCGCGGACCGCATTCTGCAGCCGTTGCGCCAATTAGAGGTGCCAGTGCAGGGAATTTACGTGAGGGAGCCTTCCAGTACGACGGCGCTGCGTCGCTTCGCGCGAGACGTTTCCGAAAGCCGCAAACCAGTGCCGTTCCTCGTCAAGCGGGGGTTGAGCCTGTGGCGGGCTGAGGCTTCCCTACGCAACCGGTACTTGGCCGCGGGATTCCAAGAAATGAACAAGCCGGACTTGAAGTCCTATCTATCCTCGCTGCCTAATTCCCGTTAGCCCACTTTGACCCCGGCATAGGGCGGACCGTGAGAATCTGTTCGCTGCGTCCAAAGGGTCCGTGGACATCATGAAGGATTGCCGATGTGAGGCCGATTCCGTCATCGCCGTAGCTTTGCTGGACCTCGAGTCCTAGCCATTCACCGACTGGCGTCCGGTGCATATGAATCTGTAGATCCACGTTGGGGAATATCCAGGACTCCGGTCCTGGCTCAACGCGCGGCGCCACACCGTTGGCAGTGTCCACCATGCCAAGGAGCCGCACGACGTCAGACGTCACGGTGTCCGAGCTAACCATCTTGTACGGGTTGCGCAGCCACACCACGCCCTTGCCCGGACGGTGGCCCTCTTCTTGACGGAACTCTAGAGACTGAATGTAGCCACCGGGCCACACCTGCATACCCGTGAACTCTGGAAGATTTTCAGGGTGCTCTACGGATGCATCTTCGAGGGCGGCGACAGGCGTGGAATCGCCAGTCTTCAAACGCCAAGCTCTGGCGATGATTGCGGTACGACCACCACTGACCATCTCAGCTTCGATCAGCTCGATGGTCTTGCCGGGGCGAATCATGCGTGTCTGCACTTCAAACTCGCCACCGTGGATGATTCCCAGAATGTCCAAGCTCACGCGTGCCATCCGCAAGTCTTCACGGGGCTGGAAAGCCTCAAGCTCATGAACAAGGAGGCCCGTAGCTGGACCCATGTGCTGTTCGTGTTCGTTCCAAGCGCCTTGAGCGTGGACGGTGGAGCGGTAGCGGTGATTGCCCAAGTCTTCGTAGAAGAATGGGCCAACCGCGAGTTCTGGAAGTTCTGTAGTGGTAGCAGTCACACTTGCAACATATCAATTCTGGGCGCCTCAGTGAATTTGGGCTGTATCTGCGCCTCTTTGGGCTCTCTCGCTGACCTAAAATTGATTCCGGCGCACGTCAGGTGCTCCATCTTCTTGGCAGCGAAGTCTTTGTAACAGTTTGCTTTGCAGCCAGGCGTCTTTCCCACCTCTCCGAGAGCCTCTACATGTCGTCTTTGCCTTCGCCGATCGCGCCTCATACGCCACGAGTCTCCGCCGATTCCGTGATGAGTGCGCTGCGCTCGCCGCGGCTGTTGACGCGCGAAGTGCTTGCGGGACTAGTGGTGGCGCTGGCTTTGATCCCCGAAGCGATTGCGTTCTCCGTCATCGCCGGAGTGGATCCTAAGGTGGGGTTGTTCTCAGCCTTCATCATGGCGGTGACCATTGCCTTCGTTGGCGGACGCCCTGCGATGATTTCCGCCGCTACCGGCGCAGTTGCCTTGGTCATTGCGCCCGTCATGCGGGACTACGGAATGGACTACTTCGTCTCCACCGTGTTGCTTGCAGGCGTTTTTCAAATTCTCTTGGCCGTCTTAGGCGTTGCAAAGCTCATGCGGTTCATACCGCGCAGCGTCATGGTGGGCTTTGTGAATGCGCTGTCCATCCTGGTGTTCGTTGCTCAGCTGAAGGAGCTCATTAACGTTCCGTGGATGGTTTATCCGCTGGTTGCTGTCTCTTTAGTGATCCTGATTCTGATGCCGCGTATCACCACCGTCATTCCCGCGCCGCTCCTCGCCATCGTCTTGGTCACCGTGCCCGTCATCCTCTTCGCCATCAACGTCCCGCGCGTGGGTGACAAAGGCGATCTGCCCAGCAGCCTGCCCGAGATCTTCATTCCCCAGGTTCCGCTGACCTTTGAAACGCTGCAGATCATTGCGCCGTACGCTCTCGCTATGGCTTTAGTGGGTCTCATGGAGTCCCTCATGACAGCCAAGCTGGTTGATGACATCACGGATACCCGTTCCAACAAGACTCGAGAGAGCTGGGGCCAGGGTGTAGCGAACCTTGTCTCTGGCGCATTCGGCGGCATGGGTGGCTGCGCGATGATTGGGCAAACCATGATCAACGTGAAGGTCTCCGGTGCGCGGACGCGCATCTCCACGTTCTTGGCTGGCTTCTTCCTTTTGGTGCTTGTGGTGGCATTCGGCGATGTCGTTGCCCAGATCCCTATGGCTGTTCTCGTGGCCATCATGATCATGGTCTGCATTACGACGTTCGAGTGGCACTCCATTGCGCCATCCACGCTGAAGCGATTGCCCAAGAGCGAGACTGCGGTCATGCTGTCCACCGTTTTGGTTGTTGCCCTCACTCATAACCTGGCCGCCGGCGTCATCTTCGGCGTGATGGTTGCCAGCGTGATGTTTGTCCGCCGGGTGGCGCACTTGGTCTCCGTGGATCGGACAGTCGTGGAGCGAGACGGGCAGGACGTCGCTACCTACACCGTCAAAGGACAGCTGCTCTTTGCTTCGAGCAATGACCTGACCACGATGTTCCGCTACTCAGAAGATCCCGATCACGTGGTTATCGATTTCTCACGTTCCCATGTCTGGGACGCATCCACCGTGGCGGCACTCGATGCCATCGAGACCAAGTATCAGCGATACGGAAAGACCGTTGAGTTTGTGGGAATGAACGAGTTCTCTTCAAGATTCCATGCAAAGCTCTCAGGCGAACTGGGCGGCTCCGGCTAAAGGCCTCTGAGGCGACGCCCGAGTTCTTTTACGCGAATACATGAATCCTTCAACTCACGCTTTAGCATGAGCGAGTGAAAGAAAAATCTTCAAGGCGTGGTTCGCACGGGTTTGGCTTGGTAGCCCTTGCTCTCCTTCTGGCGTTGCTGGCGGCCAACTACTTCGGCGTCAATCCGTTCCGCCCAGCGGCAGAAGCAAAAGAGCCTGAGCGTCCATCGCTGCTGGTTTCCATTCAGGACATGAGTCAGTATCACGCGGCCGTCGGCAACTTTGAAGTGATCATCGATTCCCAGGAGAACGGTATTTCCTGGTTGCCTGATTTCGTCTCGGGCGAGCGCACGTTGTTCCTCGCCAAAGGTACCGTCAATGCGTATGTAGACCTTGGCGGCTTGACGGGTGAGAGTTATCAGCTCTCCGAGGACGGCAAGAAGGCAACGATTCGGGTGCCCGCCGCGCAGCTGGATAAGCCGAACCTCAACGTCAAAGACTCCTACATCTATGACCAGCGACGTGGCGTAGGGAAGGCCATCTCCGATGCCTTCTCCACTCCAGACCAATCAAAGTTCTTTGAGATGGCCGAGACTCGCATCGCTTCTGCAGCAGAAGAATCCGAACTACGTGACCGCGCCACCGAGAACACCAAGGCCATGATCACCGGAATGCTCAAGCCCTCCGGCGTTGAAGCTGTCTTCGTCGAGTAATCAGACATCCCCATAACTATCTAAGGACTTATCGTGTCGCGTTTCCCCTATCACCCGGAACTCGCACGTGTCCGGTTCATGCCGAGCGTTCCCACGAACAAGTTGATGGTGAAGTTCATCCGAAGCCGGAAGCCCCGTGGACTGGATCCAAGTCCGGACGCCACGGTTGATGAGATCGTCCCGTCCCCCACCGTTTCCATTCGTCTCTTCCGTCCGACTACGTTCTCTGGAACCATTCCAGCACTGTTGTGGATGCATGGCGGCGGACATCTGTTCGGTGTTCCCGAGCAGGATGACCGGAACAACATTGCGTTTGTGCGTGAGCTCGGAATAGCTGTCGCAGCTGTCCGATACCGCCTCGGCTCCGACGCGCCTGCACCCGCCTCAGTTGAAGACTGCTATGTCGCCCTCAAAGCACTTGCCGATCGTGGTTCAGAGTGGGGAATCAATTCAGAGCGCATAGCCGTGGGAGGCGCCAGTGCAGGCGGCGGTGTGGCTGCCGCACTAGCTCTCTATGCGCTTGATCAGGGCGGCATTCAGCCCGTCTTTCAGCTATTGGTCTACCCGATGCTCGACGACCGAACAGTTCTCAAACCAGAAGCAGCCTCAAAGTACCTCCGAGCGTGGACCGCGAAGGCAAATAAACGTGGCTGGACCACCTATACCGGCGGGGAACCTGGTCGCCCAGGCGTCTCCGAATATGCGGCACCAGCCCGCCGCGAGGACTTGTCTGGCTTGCCGCCGGCATGGATTGGCGTTGGCACGCTCGATCTCTTCCGAGTCGAGGACATCGAGTACGCCCGTCGGCTCAATGATGCGGGCGTGCCTTGCGAGTTGTTTGTTGTTCCTGGCGCGACCCACGGCTTTGATCAAGTTTTTCCTGATGCAAATGTGGTCAAAGACTTTTGGCAACAACAGGTCAAAGCACTGCGCGCAGCCCTGATTATCAATTAAAAGGGACATAGCCTCTTCGGTTAAGCAGAATTGCTCTGGACCCGCTTAGAGTTGCGGGTCCAGAGCAATATTCAGCTCAAACCCAATCCAAAGTCCGGACGATCTAGAACTCCCAGTCCTCATCCTCAGTGTTCACGGCCTTGCCGATCACGTAGGAGGATCCGGAACCGGAGAAGAAGTCGTGGTTCTCGTCAGCGTTCGGGCTCAAAGCCGAAAGGATCGCTGGATTCACATCCGTGACCGAGGACGGGAACATCGCTTCGTAGCCCAGGTTCATGAGGGCCTTGTTGGCGTTGTAGTGCAAGAACTTCTTGACGTCTTCGCTCAAGCCCACTGGATCGTAGAGATCGTGGGTGTACTGGACTTCGTTCTCGTAGAGCTCGAAGAGCAGCTCGAACGTGTAGTCCTTGAGCTCCTGGCGGGTCGCTTCGTCGACCTGCTCAAGTCCCTTCTGGTACTTGTAGCCAATGTAGTAACCGTGCACGGCCTCGTCTCGAATGATGAGGCGGATCAGGTCGGCGGTGTTCGTGAGCTTGGCTCGTGAAGACCAGTACATCGGCAGGTAGAAGCCCGAGTAGAAGAGGAAGGACTCCAACAAAGTGGAGGCAACCTTCTTTTTCAGTGGGTTGTCGCCGTAGTAGTAATCGGTGACAATCTGAGCCTTCTTCTGAAGGTTCTCATTCTCTACGGACCAGCGGAATGCAGCGTCAATGTCCTTGGTGTTAGCCAACGTCGAGAAGATCGACGAGTAGCTCTTCGCGTGGACGGACTCCATGAACGCGATGTTCGTGTAGACGGCTTCCTCGTGCGGGGTGATCGCATCCGGAATCAGCGACACGGCACCCACGGTGCCCTGAATGGTGTCCAACAAGGTAAGTCCGGTGAACACACGCATGGTGAGCTGCTGCTCTTCTGGAGTCAACGTTGCCCAAGACTGGACGTCGTTGGAGAGCGGAACCTTTTCTGGCAACCAGAAGTTGTTGACCAGACGGTTCCAGACTTCCACGTCCTTGTCATCCTGGATGCGGTTCCAGTTGATGGCCTCAACGTGGTTCAAGAGCTTGACTTTCTCGGTCATTGATTTTCCCTTTGTGCTGTTGCGGTGAATGGGTTGAGTCGCTGGGGCACATGCTTAGAGCATGCAGCTGACGCAACCTTCCACTTCAGTGCCTTCAAGTGCTAGCTGACGCAAGCGGATGTAGTAGAGCGTCTTGATGCCCTTACGCCATGCGTAGATCTGCGCCTTGTTGATGTCACGGGTGGTGGCGGTGTCCTTGAAGAACAACGTCAGTGACAGACCCTGATCAATGTGCTGGGTAGCAGCAGCGTAGGTGTCAATGATCTTCTCGTAGCCGATCTCATACGCGTCCTGGTAGTAGTCCAGGTTCTCGTTCGTGAGGTACGGAGCCGGGTAGTACACGCGGCCGATCTTGCCTTCCTTGCGGATTTCAATCTTGGCGGCAACAGGGTGGATCGACGAGGTCGAGTTGTTGATGTAAGAGATGGATCCGGTTGGCGGGACAGCCTGCAGGTTCTGGTTGTAGATACCGTGCTTCATGACGGATTCCTTCAGCGCACGCCAGTCTTCCTGGGTAGGAATCGTGACGTTGGCGAAGAGTTCCTTCACGCGGTCCGTCTGTGGAGCCCATTCCTGGGTCACGTACTTCTCGAAGAACTCACCGGATGCGTAGGTGGAGTTCTCGAATCCGCCGAACACTTCCCCACGCTCAATAGCAATGGCGTTGGAGGCGCGCAGTGCGTGGAAGAGCACGGTGTAGAAGTAGATGTTCGTGAAGTCGATACCTTCTTCGGAGCCGTAGTAAACGTGCTCGCGAGCAAGGTAACCGTGCAGGTTCATTTGGCCCAGACCAATGGCGTGACTCTTGGCGTTGCCCTCAGCAATGGATGGAACCGAGTTGATGTAGGACATGTCAGAGACAGCCGTGAGCGCACGAATCGCGGTTTCGATGGACTGACCGAAGTCAGGTGAATCCATGGTCTTAGCGATGTTCATGGAGCCCAGGTTGCAAGAGATGTCCTTGCCGATGGCACCGTAGGTCAGGTCCTCGTTGAGAACAGACGGAGTGGAAACCTGGAGGATTTCCGAGCACAAGTTGGACATCGTGACGCGGCCAGCAATAGGGTTGGCGCGGTTCACGGTGTCTTCGAACATGATGTACGGGTAACCGGATTCGAATTGGATCTCGGCGAGGGTCTGGAAAAACTCGCGAGCGTTGATCTTGCTCTTTTTGATGCGAGCGTCATCCACCATCTCGTAGTACTTCTCCGTGACAGAGATGTCAGAGAAAGGCACGCCGTAGACGCGTTCGACGTCGTATGGCGAGAACAAGTACATGTCCTCGTTCTTCTTGGCGAGCTCGAACGTGATATCCGGGATCACAACACCCAAGGAGAGGGTCTTGATACGGATCTTCTCGTCAGCGTTTTCGCGCTTGGTGTCCAAGAAGCGGTAGATGTCTGGGTGGTGGGCGTGCAAGTACACGGCGCCGGCACCCTGACGCGCACCGAGCTGGTTAGCGTAGGAGAAGGAATCTTCCAGAAGCTTCATCACGGGGATAACACCGGATGACTGGTTTTCGATCTGCTTAATCGGGGCGCCGTGCTCACGGATATTCGTGAGGGACAGTGCCACACCGCCGCCGCGCTTTGAGAGCTGCAGTGCGGAGTTGATGGATCGGGCAATCGATTCCATGTTGTCTTCAATACGAAGCAAGAAGCAGGAAACCAATTCGCCGCGCTGCTTCTTACCGGCATTCAAGAAGGTAGGAGTTGCTGGCTGGAAACGGCCGTCAATAATTTCTTCGACGAGCTTCATGGCGAGTTCTTCGTCGCCACGTGCCAAGTGGAGTGCAGCCATGCAGACGCGATCTTCGTAGCGCTCAAGGTAGCGCTTTCCGTCAAACGTCTTCAAGGTGTAAGAGGTGTAGAACTTGTATGCACCCAAGAAGGTCTCGAAGCGGAACTTCTTCTGGTACGCGCGCTTGTAGAGGTCGCGGATGAAGTTCATCGTGTACTGATCGAGCGTTTCCCGCTCGTAGTAGTCGTTCTTGACGAGGTACTCGAGCTTCTCGTCAAGATCGTGGAAGAACACGGTGTTGTTGTTGACGTGCTGCAAGAAGTACTGGCGTGCAGCAGCCTGGTCCGCGCCGAACTGGATCTTGCCCTGCGCATCGTAAAGGTTCAGCATCGCATTGAGCTCGTGATATCCGAGACCTCGATACGCGGCCGGCAACTCCTTCGGATCTGTGATGGTGTTGCTGTCCATTACTGGTGTTTCCAAAATTCTTCCAATCCTTCATCAACGCGACGCACGTCATCCGGCGTCCCCATGAGTTCGAAGCGGTACAGCTCCGGGATTCCTAATTTGGCAGCGATCTTTCGAGCTGCAAGGCAATAGGCGGTGCCAAAATTTGTGTTGCCCGCCCCGATGACTCCGCGAATGTTCTCGCGGTTTCGGGCGTCATTGAGAAATTTCATGACTTGAGGCGGGATGGAATGCCTTCCGTCTTCTCCCCCATATGTGGGAAGCAGAAGGACGAAGGGAGCTGTGGTGACGAGCGGCGATTCACTCGGATACAGCGGGATTCGAGCCGCATCATGCCCCAGCTTGTCTACAAATCTTTTAGTGTTCTCCGAGATGGAGGAAAAGTAGACCAACCGGGACGTGGTGAGGCGTTCGGAAGGGGTCAGGAGGTTGAGCTCGTTATGCGACGGAGCTTGCAGCTGCAGACTCATTGATCTCTGCAATCTTGTCTGGGCGGAAGCCGGACCAGTGATCGTTGTCCGTGATGACAACTGGGGCCTGCATGTAGCCCATAGCGCGTACGCGCTCCAACGCCTCTGGATCTTCAGAGATGTCAACGCTCTTGTACTCGATGCCCTTCTTATCCAGCGCGCGGTACGTCGCGTTGCACTGGACGCATGCCGGCTTCGTGTAAACCGTTACTGCCATGACCTTCTCCTTGATCGCTTTCCGGCCCATCAGATACCTATTACAACGACATCTGACGCTAAAAAATTTCGTTGAGCGGTTCCCCGCCTCACTGGTTTCAATACTACATCTAGTGGTGCCATCGCGGATCAACCCCAACATCATGTCTTACACCATTGTGATTCCTCACCCACAGTTAGTCCACAAGCACTGTGGATGAAGCACCCGCGAGTTTGCGCGGTTTAAGGCCTTCAAAGCGTCTCTATCCACAGGCTGTGTATTCGAATTACACAGATGAAACTAGTGGGCGTGTCGTCGCGACACGGCGTGTCGCCTCTTGTGGACGCCCAGACCCGAGCACAAGAAAACCCCTTGCGGAACGGTTCCTCAGAACCATCCGCAAGGGGTCACTCGCGAAATCTACAAGACCGCAGCGACTACTCGGCCGCAGGCTTCTCCTCAACGGAAGCAGGCGTCGTCGTACCCTCTGAGACGTCGATCAGTGGGCAATCGCTCCACAACCGGTCCAGAGCGTAGAACACCCGGTCTTCGTCGTGCTGAACATGCACCACGACGTCCTGGTAATCAAGGAGAACCCAGCGGCCCTCTCCGCGGCCTTCGCGGCGGGTCGGGTGAAGGTCATACTTCTCGGCGAGGGATTCCTCAATGCCGTCCACAATGGCGTTGACTTGACGCTCATTGTCTGCGGAGGCAATCAGGAAGGCATCCGTGATGCCCAAGCGCTCACTGACATCCACGGCCACGACGTTCGAGGCCAGTTTGTCGCGAGCGGCATCAGCGGCAGCTCGCATGATGTCAATGGAAAATTGCGCAGCAGTCACGTAACTCCTTGTTGTTGATTGTTGGTGGTAAAAGTGATGATCAAAAATTATCGGGTCAAAATCATGGTCAGGCCCACAATGAAGGTCAACAGACCAACGCTGAGCGCCGCCACAGAGATGACAAACTGACGACGAGCGCGAGCACCGCCGCCATCCATGAAGCCCAACGGTTCTAGCCCCTGGGCCAACGACGCTTGGAATGGTTCAGGTGTTCCCGAGTTCCGTGCGCTTGGCGTAGACGAGCCCGTAGCCGAAGAACCGGCAGCGGCCGCCATCCGTGCCCGCGCCGATTGCGACGGCGAAACGTCCTTACGAACAGGCTTGAGTTGACGCTTGCGCACCTCGGCACGGCTCTCAAAGCGCGCCTTAGACGCACCAAATTCTTCTTCAGCTTCCGCTGCAGCGAGATCGGCCTCATCTTCAGACGCGAAGTTTCGCTGAGCTGGCTGAGGCATGACCACGTGCACCGAACGGGTGTCCGGGCTGTTCAGGCCCGTGTTGAACAGATCCTTTTGCGCCTGATCCGGTGTTGCTTGTGGATCAGCATCATGGACATCTTCGTCATTAGCGGCCACGAAGTTCTCCGTGTCCCTGGCCTTCTCACGAATCTTGTACATGCGGCCGGTGACAGGGCCACCCTGCTTGAGCTTAGAAAGGTCTACGTGGCTGGTATCCACGTCCTTCGTCCCATCCGCGGTTGCAGAGTGCGAGGACTTTGCGGCACTGCGCGGCTTCTTGGCCGCTTCGATGCGGCGCTGACGACGAGTGATAGGGCCGACGGAATCCGAAGTATCCGCCGCTACAGCGTCAGTTGATTCTGAAACATCGGCGGCGGCAGCAACCGCGGCTGGAGTTTTAGAATCTGACTCCACGGACTCCGCGCGCTCTACCAAGGGGGCAGCTGGCGCAGTGGTGGAAGTTTCGGGCAGGGCACCGCCGCGTGCTCGCGCTGCCTCAGCAGCTTGACGGCGTTCACGTAATTCGCGTCGAGTGAGGGGTTGTGGGTTCTCGCCGCTCATCTCATGCTCCTTCCGGAGTCCCCTTCTCACGTTCTGAAGCGGACAAATATAACTGATGCTTGGCGATGTACTGCACCACACCATCCGGCACCAAGTACCAGACAGGCTGTGCGTTCTTCACTCGCGATCGGCAATCCGTAGAGGATATTGCCATCGCAGGAACTTCTAGAAGACTAACGTCACTTCGTCCCATGCTATCCAACACGTGGCCCGGGCGAGTCACGCCAACGAAGTGCGCGAGTTCCCACAGCTCGTCGACGTCCTTCCAGGACATGATTTGAGCCATGGCATCGGCGCCGGTGATGAAGAACAAGTCCGAGTTTGGGCGCAAGCGGCGCAAATCTCTCAACGTGTCAATCGTGTAAGTAGGACCATCGCGGTCTACGTCTACACGGCTCACGGTGAAGCGGGGGTTCGAAGCTGTGGCGATAACCGTCATCAGATACCGGTGTTCGGAATCAGAGACGTCCGTCCCGCTCTTCTGCCACGGCTCCCCCGTGGGCACAAAGACGACTTCGTCGAGATCAAAGGTGGCGGCAACTTCGCTTGCCGCCACTAAGTGGCCGTGGTGGATGGGGTCAAACGTCCCACCCATGACTCCGAGCCGCTGGCGCTTGGCGCCCATTCAGCGGCTCCTAGTGTCCGTGGCGCTGATCGACTGCGTCTTGGTGGTGGTGAGGAACCGGCTTGTGAGGGTTGTTCACCTGAGCGTGGGCTTCGTGACGAAGGCCAACGTTCGAGAAGGAAAGCGTGACGAACAAGAGAACCATGAAGAAGACGAAGATTCCGCCACCAATCATGTACGGCAACAATCCAGCGCCCTCAGCTTCAGCCGCAGCCTCTGCTGCAGTAACCAGGTTCAACATTTTTCTCCCTCAGTGCAAAAAACATGCCAGTTACACCAGCATTAATTGAATACAGCCTATGTTATCGAGTTGCATGGCTCCAAGACGCCCCCGCAACCGCTTGTGTCGTCATGCCCGCTTCATTCGCGAACTGCCGATTAGACGCGAACTTGCCCATCGCCATTGACGATCCACTTGGTGGTGGTCAGTTCGCGCAAACCCATGGGTCCGCGCGCGTGCATCTTCTGGGTCGAGATGCCAACTTCGGCGCCTAGACCCATCTGGCCACCGTCGGTGAAACGCGTCGAGGCGTTGACCATGACGGCCGCGGAATCCACTTCCTCCACAAACCGGTTTGCGTTCTTGAGATCGTTGGTCAGGATCGCTTCGGTGTGTCCGGTGGTGTATTTGCGGATGTGGGTTATGGCCTCATCCATGTCAGCGACGACGTGCACGGCGATGTCCAAATTCATGTACTCGGTTTGGTAGTCCTCTTCCGTGGCGGGCACGGTAGGGATTTCCTTAGCGATTGCCTTGGCTTTGTCATCGACGTGAAGGACGACGCCGCGGCGGTTCAGTTCGCGAAGGATCTCATAGCCCGCGGTGCTGGCGTTTTCATGCAAAAGCAGGGTTTCCACCGTGTTGCAGACGGAGGGGCGCTGGGTCTTAGCGTTGACCAAGATATCCGTGGCCATTTCGGCGTCGGCGGATTCGTCCACGAAGATGTGCACGTTGCCTTCGCCGGTTTCGATGACCGGGACCCGCGAATTCTGTACGACCGACTGGATGAGCGAACGGCCGCCGCGTGGGATCAATACGTCAATCTTGCCGCGTGCTGCCATCATGGCGTTGGCGCCTTCGCGACCGAACTCATCCGTGCTGAGGATCAGGTCCTCAGGGAGTTCAACTTTGCGCAAGGCATCGCGGATGATGCCCACGAGAGTCTTATTGGTTTCTTGTGCCGCCGTGCCACCGCGCAAGAGAGCCGCGTTGCCGCTCTTGAGTGCTAGGCCGGCGATGTCGATGGTGACGTTGGGTCGCGCTTCATAGATCACGCCAATCACGCCCAAGGGCACGCACACTTGGCGCAGGCGCAGCCCGTTAGGAAGGGTCTGTCCGCGCAAAACTTCGCCCACGGGATCAGGCAGTCCGGCAAGCTCTTCGAGAGAGGCAACCAGGCCGTCAATCCGAGCGTCCGTGAGACGCAATCGGTCAATCATGGCCTCAGTGGTGCCGTTGTCCTGACCGCGCTTCACATCGATGGCGTTGTAGGCAAGGATGGCTTCGCGGCGGGAGTTCAGCTGAGATCCGATTTCGCGGAGGGCGAGATCTTTCCAGTCGCGATCAGCGCGCGCAAGAATGCGGGATGCTGCGCGGGCGCGATCAGCAAGTGCTGAAACCTTTTCGTTGACCTGCTCAGGAGAGAGCTCAGTAGAGACGTTTTCCGGTGCCGTGGCGGGAGTTTCCTCTACCGCGGTGGCGTTCTCTAGTGAATTCTCGTGTGCTGTCTCAGTCATACCCTCAAGTTTAGACGGCTGCCGAGCGTGCGGAGATTTTCCGAACCCCGTTCGTCATAATGACGAGGTCATCCACATGGACCAAAGGGCGCTCGAATTGAGTGCCGAACTTCTCGCGAAGTTCGCCAGAGGTCAGGCCCAGCATCTCCGGGATGTCGTTGGAGGCGTAGCTAGAGAATCCGCGGGCAAACACCACACCTTCGGCGTCGGCAAGCTCAATGGGATCTCCCACATCGAACGCGCCTTCGGAGGCTTTGACGCCAGCGGCTAGCAAGGACGCTTTGCCCTTGGCGATCGCACGCACGGCGCCCGCATCCAAGGTGAGGCGACCATGGGTGTTAGCCAGGTGTGCCAGCCACAAGTGGCGCAGTGGTCGGCGCTTGCCGTAAGCATCAAACCAGGTGCCCACGTCCTCGCCGGTCAGTGCTTGGCCAGCGTTCACGGTGGAGGTGATGAGAGCGGGGATGCCTGATTCGGAGGCCATGGTGGCCGCTTGGACCTTGGTGACCATGCCACCGGTTCCAACACCGGCGGAGCCCACGGAGCCGATGCGTACCTCGGTGAGATCCTTGGGTGAGCGCACGTGAGGGATCCGTTGGGCACCTTCGGAAGGCGGCCCGTCGTAGAGAGAATCCACGTCAGAGAGCAGCACCAGCGCGTCGGCGTTGACCAAGTGAGCTACAAGAGCCGCGAGGCGGTCGTTGTCGCCAAAGCGGATTTCGTGCGTGGCGACCGTGTCATTTTCATTGACGATCGGAACTACGCCTAGCGAGAGCAGCTTAGAGAGTGCACGGAAAGCGTTGGCGTATTGCTGGCGCTGAATGAGATCTTCAGCAGTCAGCAGTACTTGGGAGGTGATCAAGCCGTGACCGCTGAACGCGGCCGTGTAGTGAGCCATGAGCAGGCCCTGACCCACGCTGGCGGCAGCCTGCTGCGTCGCGAGATCCCCAGGTCGATGGTCGAAGCCCAGCGGAGCAAGTCCCGCCGAGATTGCTCCCGAGGACACCAACACCACCTTGGTACCGTTTTTCACGGCACGCCCTACAGCATCTGACAAGCGTTGAATTGCCGCAGAGTCAATGCCACCGCTGACGCTCGTAATGGAGCTGGATCCCACCTTCACCACCACGAGGTCTGCGGAGGGAAGGTCTAGACGGGATTTGACGGGTGAAGGGCGCTTCTTGGCAACGCTCATTCGGACTTGTTCCCCTGTTGGTGCTTGTAGTTCACGGACTCCGTCCAGATTCCGGCCTTGCGCTCAGCTTCCAGTTCGGCACGAGCAGCAGCCTGAGCGTCCTTACGCTCCTGGTGCTCAACACGCTTCTGGTCACGGGTTGGACGTGAGAACTCAGCCAGACGAAGGTCCGTACCACGCGGCGATGCCAACAATTCGGCACCGGTGGACATGGTGGGCTCCCAGTCAAAGAGCACAGCGTTGTCTTCGCCAATGGCCACGGCGTCACCTGGGCGAGCACCGGACTTGAAGAGCTGATCTTCTACACCCAACTTGGCGAGGCGGTCAGCAAGGTAGCCCACGGCTTCGTCGTTAGTGAAGTCAGTTTGCTTAACCCAGCGCTCGGGCTTCTCCCCCAGCACACGGAACAGCGGCTCGAGGTTGCGCTCTTCCTTGCGGATCACGAATTCGGTCTTGGTGGCGTAACGAGGACGCACTACCTCAACAGGTGCATCGACCGGGACAGTCTCAGCGGCGTCGCGCGCCTTCTGCACCAGTTCGGCCATGGCGAAGGACAGCTCGCGGAGACCTTCGCGGGTCAACGCGGAAACTTCGAAGACGCGGTATCCGCGGCCTTCAAGTTCCTTGCGGACGAAGTCAGCCATTTCGGCGCCA
This sequence comes from Neomicrococcus aestuarii, assembly GCF_014201135.1. Taxonomy (NCBI): domain Bacteria; kingdom Bacillati; phylum Actinomycetota; class Actinomycetes; order Micrococcales; family Micrococcaceae; genus Neomicrococcus; species Neomicrococcus aestuarii. The sequence continues at coordinate 828,778 of NZ_JACHDR010000001.1, forward strand.
TCTGGCATGTCCGTCTTATTCAAAGCGACCAAGCGTGGGCGCTCATTCAACGGAACCACGGTTCCATCGACACCCGCGAAGCTAGCGTCAACGGCGTAGTTGTCCAGCTCGGCTTCAATGGTTTCAAGGTCTGAGATCGGATCGCGGTCAGCTTCTAGCGTGGCCGTGTCCAAGACGTGCACCAATGCGGCACAACGCTCAACGTGGCGCAAGAAGTCAAGACCCAAGCCGCGGCCTTCGGACGCGCCTTCAATGAGGCCCGGAACGTCAGCAACGGTGAAGCGAACGTCGCCCGCTTGAACCACACCAAGGTTGGGGGTCAGCGTGGTGAACGGGTAATCCGCGATCTTAGGACGTGCAGCAGACAGGGCCGCAATCAGGCTGGACTTGCCGGCGGACGGGAAACCCACGAGGGCAACGTCAGCTACGGTCTTGAGTTCCAGAACGATATCGCGCGAATCGCCCTCGATACCCAAGAGAGCAAAACCAGGAGCCTTGCGCTTTTGGGAGGACAGGGATGCGTTTCCGAGTCCGCCCATACCGCCGCGGGCAATCACGTACTCTTTGCCCACACCGGTGAGGTCCACTAGGATCTCGCCGTCGCGGCTCTTGACTACGGTGCCGTCGGGAACGGGCAGCACGAGGGTCTCGCCGGTCTTACCGTGCCGCAGATCGCCGCGGCCCATTTCGCCGTTCGTGGCGTGACGGTGTGGCAAGTGGTGGTAATCCAAGAGCGTGGTGGTCTGTTCGTCCACGCGTAGGATCACATCGCCGCCGTCGCCACCGTTACCGCCATCGGGTCCACCGAGGGGCTTGAATTTTTCGCGTTTGACGGAAACACAGCCATGGCCGCCCATTCCACCGGACACGTGAAGGACCACGCGGTCTACGAATGCTGCCATGAGTCTGTCTCCTGTAATTCAAAATCTGTGGCCTGTTCCGTGCGATGATCCGCAAGAAATCTGGCCAAATAGCAAACTGGAGGGTGGACACGTGGTCCGCCCTCCAGTTTAGTAAATCTAGTCTCAGCCGTCGCTTACGCGCCGTCTAAGTCTCGCGCCAAATTACTGGCCTGCGAGGATGTTCACAACGCGACGACCACGACGGGTGCCGAATTCGACTGCGCCTGCGGCGAGTGCGAACAAGGTGTCATCCTTGCCGCGTCCCACGTTCTCACCTGGGTGGAAGTGGGTGCCACGCTGGCGAACGATGATTTCGCCTGCAGAAACCGTCTGACCGCCAAAGCGCTTTACGCCGAGGCGCTGTGCGTTGGAATCACGACCGTTACGGGTGGAGCTTGCGCCCTTCTTATGTGCCATTGAATATGCCTACCTTAAGAATCGATGGATCGATGCTCGAGTCGCCTTAGGCGATCGAGGTCACCTTCACCTTGGTCAAAGCGGAACGGAAGCCCATACGACGCTTGTAACCGGTCTTGTTCTTGTACTTCTGAATAACAATCTTCGGTCCACGGAGGTTCTCGACAACCTCAGCGGTAACCTTGACATTAGCCAAGTCACTCGCTGCAGACGTGACCTTGTCACCGTCAACCAGCAGCAGAGCGGGAAGCTCAATGGTGCTGCCTGCTTCGGCGGGGACGCGGTCAAGGGTTACGAGGTCTCCCACAGAAACCTTTTCCTGGCGGCCGCCAGCGCGGACAATCGCGTACACCACTTGGGAACTCACTTCTCTCGACATCTCTTACATGAAAGTTCGGCGCACTGATGTGCGCAACATTCCAACCAACTAAGGAGAAGGGGAATGCTTTGTGCTTAATGCCGAGGGGGAAAAATCGCGCCCAGGCCTTTGCACCGAAGCTCTACTTTACGCTACTCACGGCCAACTGGGCAAATACAACACACCCCGGCGCGCCGCGAATTGCACGGTGACTCCCTGCTTCAGTGGGAGTCACCGGATTCGCGTCCTATTTAGCTAGCTCGCTTGCGGGCACACCGGTGCCCAACACTTGAGGTTGCGCAGTCGCACTAGTTGCCTCGCGCTCCCCCACAGGCGTCGCCTGAGCGACACTTGCGGTAAAGCTGGAACCTTGCGCTTGCGCTTCGCCGTCGTGGCGCTGGATTTCCGTGTTACCGGCTCCCTGCTGGCTTGATGCCACACGACGACGACGCTGCTTGCGTTCCGCCACAGGCTCCAGGTTTCCGGGGTTCTGTGGCGCCTGCGTAGCTGCCGGCACCGCTGGGGTCACCTGAGCCGGGGCAACATGTACTGCTGCCTCGGTTGGCGCCTCAGTGGGCTTGGACGCTACGGAAGTTTCTTGCTTTTCGCGAGCTGCGTCGTCGTGCTGGAGCGGTGCTACCGCATCCAACGCGGCAGCCAACGCATCAAGCGTCAACTGCGGAGCCTGCGTTGCAGAGCTCGCCACACGACGCTCACGGCGGCCGCGCGGCAAAGCGATCTTCTCGCCGTGCACCACCACGGTCTCCACCTCGCCGGCGTCCTCCGCATCCACATTCTCTACAGGACGAGGAGTGCGATCTTCACCACGTTGCGGCACTTCGAAGTTCGAATCCCCGCCCCCACGCTGTGCCTCGGACGACGAACGGCGCGGCTTGCGCGAACGATTCCGTCCGGAGCCTTCACGCGAGCCCTGGTCACGTGAACCCTGCTCACGGTTGGATTTCTCTGCCAGGCGCTGCTCCAAGGAGCTTTGCTCGAACGGGCGGTGACCAGGAGTCGAGTCCTCAGAACGCTGAGTAGCCTCGGCAGGCGTTTCACCGGCCTGGTCCTCTTGGCCAGGCTCGTGGGCTGCGTGTGCGGCGGCCGCGATGCTCGCGAACGCCTTGCGGGCAGCTTGAGCGCGGGCGGACTTCTCCGGGTCTTCGCTCTCCGTGGCAGCGGCTGGCTTTGCAGCCGGAGCGGCTACCGGGGTGCTGGCGGGAGCGTTGTCCTTGACGGTTTCAACGGTGTCCTTGTCCTTAGAACGACGACGCCGCTCGGCTCGGGAAGGACGGTTGCTGGAGTTATTGCTGTGCTCTTGCGACGGGGTGTGGCGGTGCTCGACGGGCTCATCATGGGTGATGATGCCGCGGCCGGCGCAAGCGTCACACTGTTCGGAGAAGACTTCGAGCAGGCCGGTACCCATGCGCTTACGCGTCATCTGGACCAAGCCCAACGAGGTCACTTCAGCAACTTGGTGCTTGGTGCGGTCACGCCCCAAGCACTCAACGAGTCGGCGCAGCACCAAGTCGCGGTTGGATTCGAGCACCATGTCGATGAAGTCGATCACGATGATGCCGCCAATGTCGCGCAAGCGCAGCTGACGGACAATCTCTTCCGCGGCTTCCAAGTTGTTCTTGGTGACGGTCTCTTCGAGGTTGCCGCCGGAGCCGGTGAACTTACCGGTGTTCACGTCCACCACGGTCATGGCTTCGGTGCGGTCAATGACCAGCGAGCCACCGGAAGGCAAGAAGACCTTGCGGTCCAGTGCCTTGTGGATCTGCTCGTCAATGCGGTGCTTAGCGAAAATGTCCTTGTCGCCATTCCACTTTTCCAAGCGGCCCACGAGGTCAGGGGCCACGTAGGTAACGTATGCCTCGATGGTGTCCCACGCTTCGTCGCCCTGGACAACAAGCTTGGAGAAGTCTTCGTTGAAGACGTCGCGGACCACCTTGATGGTCAGGTCTGGTTCGCCGTAGAGGATCTCAGGGGCCAGCGTCTTGGTGGACTTGGCCTTCGCCTCAATGTCTTCCCACTGCGCGCGAAGTCGGTTGATGTCATTCATCAACTCTTCTTCGCTGGCACCTTCGGCGGCGGTGCGCACAATGACGCCCGCGTTCTCTGGCAAGTGATCCTTGAGGATCTTCTTGAGGCGGCTGCGCTCAACGTCAGGTAGCTTGCGGGAAATGCCGGTCATGGAACCGCCCGGCACGTACACCAAGTAACGGCCCGGAAGGCTGATCTGCGAGGTCAGGCGAGCACCCTTGTGTCCTACGGGGTCCTTAGTGACCTGCACCAGGACGGTGTCGCCGGACTTCATGGCGTGCTCAATGCGGCGTGGCTGACCGTCAAGGCCGGCCACATCCCAGTTCACTTCGCCTGCGTACAAGACGGCGTTGCGGCCGCGCCCAATATCAACGAAGGCAGCTTCCATGGACGGAAGCACGTTCTGCACCTTGCCCACGTAGACGCTGCCAATCAGCGAATCCTGCTGCGTCTTGGAAACAAAGTGCTCTGCAAGGATGCCGTCTTCAAGCACGGCGATCTGAATGCGGTCCTCGTTCTGACGCACCATCATCTGGCGGTCCACGGACTCACGGCGAGCCAAGAACTCGGCTTCCGTGATCACGTGACGACGACGACCCACTTCACGGGACTCACGACGACGCTGACGCTTGGCTTCCAAACGCGTGGAACCCTTCACGGCGGTAACGCGCTGGGACGTGGAGGAATCGGCGGTGCTGCGTGGCACGCGAACGCGCGTCACAGTGTTTGGTGGATCATCCTGCGAGCCACCTTCAAGTTCAATGTCAGCGTCCCCACGACGGCGACGACGACGGCGACGCAAAGTGGAACCCGCTGGTTCTTCATCTGCGTCTGCGGAGTCCTGTACGTCTGCGTCTTCGCCCGTTACTTCTTCAGTGCGCTGGGAAGAAACGCGCGAACGAGAGCGACGGCGTGAACGCGAGCCACGCGGTGCTTCGTCGTCGTCCTCATCGTCATTGACCTTCGGAGCCCGCGAAGGAATCGGGGGAATCGCGCTCAAGTCAGGCGCGTGGAACACCAAGCCGCCGGGGCCTGCTGGGAGTTCGAAAGGGTTCACCGGGATAACTGGCTGCGCCGGCGCGGAGGATTCTTCAGCCTCTGCGTCACCGTCTTTGTCAGCCTCTTCTTCGACTTCGTCTTCAGAGGTCTCGTCAGCCGATGCATTTTCGGGTACAGCCTCTTCGGCTTCTACTGCGGAAGCATCTACTGCTGGTTCTTCAACCGCAGGGGCATCAACTTCGGAAATGCTTGAGTTTTCAACGTTTTCTTCAACGTTTTCGGGTGTGGCGTTGTGGTTGGACTGTTGGTCCATGAGTACAGCTCCTAACCGGAACCCTTGCCACATCAAGCGCACCGGCATCTCGGTCGAGAGGTTGGGACTAGTGTCCTCCAACCTTCGGAAGTCTCAGTTTTCCCTCGGATTCGCGCTCACTCGTGGGCGCGGCCAGTCCGATGGAACAGCGGCGCTTTTCCATCCGCTATACATGAGCGGCGGACGCCTGCGGTCTTCGTGGCTACGAACTAAAACTGTGTTCGATTGCTCTCACGTTGCATCGCAAAGGATCCTGGAAGCCTGTCGCTGGATTAGTTGTGGCGTGTGGGGCCACTTCCAACCACTGCCATTCTTTCATATCAGGGCAAGTTATCGGCGTCACTATGCCAACAACGAAACAATGTTGCCACGAAAGCTCCAGCTTCATCACTTAGAATCAGCCCAGATCACCATTGAAATTTACTGAGGAGTTTCGTTTGAATCGCCCCGCCGATCCCACGCCGTTGAGCGCCGCGGATACGTATCAAGACAGAGATGACGACGACGCAGCGTTGAGCGCCGCTTACCCCGCACTTCCCGCTTGGGCTTCGAATCGCGGGTTCGGTTGGATCGTTGCACTGACGGGTCTCGTGGCGTTTATTGCCTCGTTTATCTTGGTCCTCGAACGCTTCGCTCTCTATAAGGATCCTGGACATGTCACGAGCTGTGACATCAATCCGTGGATTTCTTGTGGCACCGTCATGCGATCGTGGCAGGCCGCGCTGTTCGGTTTCCCGAACCCCATCATTGGCATCATCGGCTTCGCTGTAGTCATCACCATTGGCGTTTCTTTGCTCTCCGGAGCACGTTTCCCCCGCTGGTACTGGATTGGTTTCCAGACCGGAATCACGCTGGCGTTCGCATTCTGCGTGTGGCTCTGGAGCCAGGCCGTATACGACATCAACGCCCTCTGCATTTACTGCATGATCGTCTGGGCCATGATGATCATCTTGTTCATCACCACGTTCTCCCGAAATATCCTCACAGATGTCATCCCCTCCAGCGATGGCTTGAAGCGCTTTGTTGCCAGCTGGAACTGGATGTTCGTGGCGCTGCTGGTCATCGCCGTCGCAGCCAGCATCTTCTTCCGGTTTATGAACGCGTTCTTCCCGGCGTCGTAAGGTTTTAGACCCCGTACACACGAAGGTCCTCGATACAGCGTGATTGCTGTGTCGAGGACCTTCGTCGTTAATGCTTGATGAAGCCGTGTGGCTACTTGAACCAGATGCCGATTTCGCGCTCTGCCGACTCCACGGAGTCAGAACCGTGCACCAGGTTCTGCTGAACCTTCAGGCCCCAGTCGCGGCCGAAGTCACCACGGATGGTGCCCGGTGCTGCGGTGGTGGGATCCGTGGTTCCTGCTAGGGAACGGAATCCTTCAATCACGCGGTGGCCTTCAACGATGGCGGCCACGACTGGTCCGGAGAGCATGAACTCTACGAGAGGCTCGAAGAACGGCTTGCCCTGGTGCTCTGCGTAGTGCTCTTCGAGCAGCGCACGGTCGGCGTTTACCATCTTCAGTTCGGCAAGGGTGTAGCCCTTGGCTTCAACGCGCGCCAGGATGGCGCCGGTCAGTTGACGCTTCACGCCATCTGGCTTGACCAGAATGAGTGTGCGCTCTACGGGTTGTTCTGCAGACATAGCTGAACTCCTCACAAGTTTGGTTACTACTAAAAATACTAGTTGGTGGTGGGGCCGGGGTTCTCAGGGGCTGACTTCGCAAGGTTCTCGCGTTCCCACTCGGCCTGCTTCTCATCGCGGCGCTTGTTTTCAAGATCCACCATGCGGCCCTTCGTGACCCCGTACCACCAGGTGATGGCAAAGAGAATGCCGACGAAGAACATCATGGGTTCCAAGAAGCCGAACAGCACCATGACAATCTGGATGATCCAACCGATCCAATAGCCCAGCGGCTTCTTCAAGAGCGAGCACGTCATGATGCACGCCACCGTGATGATGAGTGCGGCCGCCAAGATCCACGGAGCGATGGGCTCAGCGCGGCGCAATCCGAAGATCGCGATGCCCGCGAAGAACATCACGAAAGCCTCGAGGCTCAAGATGGTGGAGGCGAAGAGCACTCGAGTGGAGCGCCGTGGCTTCGGAGTTCCCGGGGCGGGGCGTGGTTTGCGTTCTCTTGCCATGGCCTACTTCCCCAGCAAGGTGCGCGCTTCGCCCACCAAGGTAATGGAACCGGTAATCAGGATTCCGCCACCAAAGTCCTCAGCCTCGTCAGCTCGCGAGACAGCCCAGTCCAGGGCGTCGTCCAGCTTTTCCGTGACGTGCATGTCCTCTTCATCAAAGCCCGCGTTGATGGCCAGCGTGGCCAATTCCCCGGCTGGAATAGCGCGCGGTGAGGTGGACTGCGTGAGGCAAATATCCTCTACCAGCTCACCGTATTGGCGGTACATTTCCTCGAGCATGGACTGTGCATCCTTCTCTTGAAGAATGCCCACCACGAGGACCAGCTTGCTGAAGCCGAAGGACTCCTTAATGGCTTCCGCTGAAACGCGGACACCATCCGGGTTGTGACCGGCATCGACCAGAACCGTGGGCGAGGTACGCACTACTTCGAGTCGACCAGGGCTGGAGGCAGCCTCAAAGCCGGCGCGAACCAGGTCCTCGTTCAGCATGGTTTCGCCGCCGCCAATGAACGCTTCAACCGCGGCGAGAGCGACGGCAGCGTTCTGGGCTTGGTGCTTTCCGTGGAGCGGAAGCGCAATGTCCTCGTAGCGGCCGGCAAGACCGGAAATGGTGATGGCTTGTCCACCCACGGCGATGTCACGGCGTTCCACGCCGAACTCCACACCCTCAAAGCGGAACGGAGCACCCACTTCTCGAGCCTTCTCCAGCAGTACCTGAGCAGCCTCGGGTTCTTGCTCCGAGGAGATCAAGAAGCCGCCCGGCTTGATGATGCCGGACTTCTCCAAGGCGATGTCATAGACGGTATCCCCCAACAGATCGGTGTGATCCAGGGAGATCGGCGTGACGACGGAAACCTGTCCGTCGCCCACGTTCGTGGCGTCGGTGATTCCGCCCAAGCCCACCTCGATCACAGCAACATCCACGGGCTGATCCGCGAAGATCGCGTACCCCAAGATGGTCACTGCCTCAAAGTAGGTGAGCTTGTTCTCGCCGCGCTCTTCGAGCTCTTGATCCACCATCAGAAGGTAAGGGCGGATCTCATCCCAAATGCGCACGAACGTCTCATCATCAACGGGCTCGCCGTCAATCACAATGCGTTCGGTGACCTTGGCCAAGTGAGGGCTCGTGTAGCGGCCGGTGCGCAAGTTGTGAGCCATCAGGAGGGCCTCAATCATGCGCGCGGTGCTGGTCTTACCGTTGGTGCCGGTGATGTGGATGATCGGGAAGGCCTTGTTGGGCTCCCCCAAGATTTCCATGGCACGGAACATGGGCTCCATGCGCGGTTCAATCTTGTTTTCCGGCGCGCGGCTGAGCAGCTCAGCATAAACGCTGGCTACCGAGTACTCGTCATACGTGCTCACGCGTTGTCTCCTGATTCGGCGACAGCTGCTGGTGCAGCGTCCTCTGTTGGTGCTGCAGCAGCTGAGCCCTGGCCGGAGCCAAGCTTCTGAACGTTCGCTTCGATCTTCTCGAGCGAGTCTTCCACCACAAGTTCCAGCTCCAGGGTCAACGTTTCACCCTTGACGAGTTCTTCGTTGGCACGGACGGCGCCAATCTCATTCGCCGGGCCGGTCAGCACCGTGCGGATGCGGTCGCTGACCGCGAAGTCAGCTTCCTTACGAGCGCTCTGGATCAAACGAACCACGTCACGGGCGATGCCTTCGGCTTCGAGTTCCGCGGTGACCTCGGTATCGAGGACCACGAATCCGCCGCCCGGAAGAACGGACACTGCTCCGGCGCCTTCGGCGGCTACGGACTCCAGCGTGTATTCGGACTCGAGTAGCTCCAAGCCGCCTGCCGTGACAACTCCAGCGTCATTGACGCTCCAGTCACCGGACTTGGCGCCCTTGATAGCTTGCTGAACGTTCTTGCCCAAGCGCGGTCCGGCCGCGCGAGCGTTCACGGTCAGCTGCTGAGAAAGCCCGTAATCGGCGGAGCTGGTGGTAGCGGCATCCACGAAGGACACCTCACGCACGTTCAGCTCATCCGCGATGATCGAGGCGAAGGTTTCGCTCAATCGTGCAGGCTCGGCAACGGCCGCCGTCAAAGACTGCAACGGCAAGCGCACGCGAAGCTTCGAGGCCTTGCGCAACGAGGAACCCGTGGAGCAGATGGTGCGGGTGAGCTCCATGGTCTCCACCAAGTCCACATCGTGTGGGAAGTCCTCGGCGTTCGGGTAGTCCGTCAAATGCACGGAACGCTCGCCCGTCAATCCGCGCCAGATCTCTTCCGTCACGAGTGGAAGCAACGGCGCTGCCACACGGCAGACCGTTTCCAAGCACGTGTAGAGCACGTCAAACGCTTGTTCGTCTTCGTTGAAGAAGCGTTCGCGGGAACGGCGCACGTACCAGTTGGTGAGCGTTTCCATGTATGAGCGCACGGTCTCGGTGGCACCGGAGACGTCGTAGGCGTCCATATTTTCCTTGACCTCGCGCACCAAGTTTCCGGTGGCGGAGAGCATGTAGGAATCCAGTGGATCGCTCGAGGTGTAGCGCAGCTTGGCTTCGTAGCCAGCGCCGTTGTTCGCGGCGTTCGTGTAGAGGCTGAAGAAGTGCCATACGTTCCACAGCGGCAAGAGCACCTGACGCACGCCTTCGCGGATGCCTTCCTCGGTGACAATCAGGTTGCCACCGCGAAGGATCGGAGAGTTCATGAGGAACCAGCGCATCGCGTCTGAACCGTCACGGTCCAGCACTTCGTTCACGTTCGGGTAGTTGCGCAAGGACTTGGACATCTTCTGTCCATCGGATCCCAACACAATGCCGTGGCTGATGACGTTCTTGAACGCGGGGCGCTTGAACAGTGCGGTAGCCAAGATGTGCAGCGTGTAGAACCAGCCGCGCGTCTGGCCGATGTACTCCACGATGAAGTCAGCCGGGTTGTGGGTATCAAACCACTCGCGGTTCTCCATAGGGTAGTGAACCTGCGCGTACGGCATGGAACCGGAGTCGAACCACACGTCCAGGACGTCCTCGACGCGGCGCATCATGGACTGTCCCGTGGGATCGTCCGGGTTAGGGCGCACCAGTTCGTCGATGAACGGACGGTGCAGGTCAACTTGACCCTCGTGGTTCAACGGCAAACGACCAAACGCCTCTTCGATCTCGGACAAAGAGCCATAGACCTCGGTGCGTGGGTATTCAGGATTGTCAGATTCCCACACAGGGATGGGCGAACCCCAGAAGCGGTTGCGGGAGATGGACCAGTCACGAGCGTTCTCGAGCCACTTGCCGAACTGGCCGTGCTTGACGTTGCCCGGGATCCAGTTGATCTCTTCATTCAGTTCAAGCATCTGCTCCTTGAACTTCGTGACGGAGACATACCACGAGGAGATCGCGCGGTATATGAGCGGCGTGCGGCAGCGCCAGCAGTGTGGGTAGGAGTGCTCGTAGGTTGCTTGGCGAGCCAGCACGCCCTTTTCCTTGAGGACACGGATGATGGTCCTGTTCGCCTCGAACACCTGCACGCCAGCGATCTCAGCGAGCTCGGTGGAGCCTGATGGGCTTGGCTTGGCGAAGAGCGGAAGGAACTTCGCGCCTTCATCTACGGACAGCACCACAGGGATTCCGGCAGCTTCACAGATAGCTTGGTCATCTTCACCGTAGGCAGGAGCCTGGTGAACAATGCCGGTACCGTCCGTGGTGGTGACGTAGTCAGCCACAAGGATGCGCCATGCGGTTCCGGTGCCGTAGGTCTCATCGTCCGTGAAGTAATCGAACAGCGGCGTGTAGGTCACGTCTTCAAGTTCGGTGCCCTGGAACTCGCGAGTGACAGCGGCCGTTGCGGCAGCTGCGTCGTCGTACCCAAGATCCTTCGCGTGCGCACCCAGCAAATCCTTCGCAAGCAAGAATGCTTTCGGTGCGAAGTTCTCGCCAACGCCAGCGCCGTGCGGGCCAGCCGGAACGGTCACGTAGGTGACCTGAGGACCAACCGCTAGAGCCTGGTTGGTAGGAAGGGTCCACGGCGTCGTGGTCCATGCGAGCGCGTAGGTTCCGCCGAGGCCCAGCGCGTCAGCCTTCTCCCCCGCCAGCTCGAAAGCCACCGTGACCGTGGGGTCCTGGCGGTTCTTGTAGACGTCATCATCCATGCGCAATTCATGGTTTGACAGCGGCGTTTCGTCTTTCCAGCAGTATGGAAGAACGCGGAAACCCTTGTAGGTCAGGCCCTGATCGCTGAGGTTCTTGAACGCCCACAGCACGGATTCCATGTAGCCCACGTTGAGGGTCTTGTAGTCGTTGTCGAAGTCCACCCAGCGTGCCTGGCGGGTCACGTACTCGCGCCACTCGTCGGTGTACTTCAGGACGGAAGCGCGGCACGCGTCGTTGAACTTGTCGATGCCCATGGCAAGGATTTCGTTCTTATCCGTCATGCCCAGCTGCTTCATGGCTTCCAGCTCAGCCGGCAAACCGTGCGTGTCCCAACCGAAGCGGCGCTCAACGCGGCGGCCCTGCTGCGTCTGGTAACGCGCCACAAGGTCCTTCACGTAGCCGGTCAGCAAGTGACCGTAGTGCGGGAGGCCGTTCGCGAAGGGAGGGCCGTCATAGAACACGAACTCGTTCTCACCGGCGGCGCGCTGATCGATGCTGGCTTGGAACGTTCCGTCCTCATCCCAATACTTCAGGATGCGTTCTTCGATTTCGGGGAAGCGCGGAGACGAAGCCGTCCCGCGGTGGGGATCTGTGGTGGCCTTGGGGTAAAAGCTCATGGTCAGTCCTGGCATCGGCGACCCGGTGAGGGTCTTTACTTCGATGCGGGGACGACGTCCTTCTACATGGGCAGAAGGGTCGCGGTACCACCCCGCTTGCGCCGAATCCCTTTTTAGAGGACGACGACGCCGCTTGATTACCGCTATAACGGACGGTTCCGTTCGGGTCTAGTAAGAACCGTTGCCGGCTCCGTTCTTCCGAATGCTCGCCGGTGATGGCCGGGTCAACGCAAGTACCACCATAATACCGCTAGTTCTTGCGGATCACCTTATGCACCGCCGCTTGAGCTACGGGGCGAACTACGATCTCATCCAAGTTCACGTGGTGTGGCGCATTCACGGCGTAGGAGACGATGTCCGCGATGTCCTCGGCGAGCAGCGGCTTCTCCACTCCTTGGTACACATTCTCGGCGGCTTCCTTCGAGCCCAACCGCACCAGCGAGAACTCTTCCGTGTACACCATGCCCGGCAGAACTTCGATCACGCGGACGTTGTTCTCCGCTTCTTCGAGGCGGAGTGCGTGGGTCATGGCGCGCTCTGCGGACTTCGCTGCGTTGTAGCCGCCACCGCCTTCGTAGGACACAAGGGCCGCCATGCTGGTCATGTTCAGGACGGTGCCTTCGCCTTGTTCTCTCAGCATGGGCAAAAACGCACGGGTGACCTTCATGGTGCCCAGGACGTTGATGGCGTACATGCGCTCCCAATCTTCGTCCTTGGCGTTGCCGATGGTATCGACGCCTAGGGCGCCACCGGCGATGTTGATGACGGTGTCCACGCCGCCTTGCTCCGTCACGGTCTTCAGGAGGCGATCGATGTCTTCCTGAACCGTCACGTCACCCACGACGGCAACTGCGCCGGCGGCTTCGGCCACGCTGGTGAGCTTGTCTTCACGACGAGCGAAAGCAAAGACCTTCCATCCCTTGTCTGCCAGCGCGGCAACGGTGGCTGCGCCGATTCCGGAGCTCGCGCCGGTGACGACGGCGGCGCGCTGGGTGGGGGTGTTTTCGATTTCGGAATTCGTGTTCTGGCTCATACTGTCAGCCTACCGGGAGAGGCATTTCGAGGAAGCGCATGTGAACGTGAAAGAATAGCTGGCATGTCCTCTGATATCTCGGGCACAGACACGCCCAATTCCGTTTCCGTTCCAGACAAACCAGCTCTTGAAGGACTTGAGGAGGCCTTGACCGCCCGATGGCGTTCAGAGGGCATCTACAAGTTCGATCAGAACACCACGCGCGAGCAGGTGTTCTCCATTGACACTCCCCCGCCGACGGCCTCCGGCTCCCTGCACGTGGGACACATCTTCTCCTACACGCAGACGGACGTTCTTGCGCGCTACCAGCGCATGAACGGTAAGAACGTCTTCTACCCCATGGGTTGGGATGACAACGGCTTGCCTACCGAGCGCCGTGTCCAGAACTTCTACGGCGTGCGGTGCGAACCGTCCAAGCCGTACGATCCCACCTACGAACCCCCAGCTCAGCCCGCCAAGAACCAGCGCGATTGGGACGTCATCTCCCGCCAGAACTTCATTGAGCTGTGCGAGCGCTTGTCCGCCGAGGATGAGAAGGTCTTCGAGCACCTCTTCACCACGCTGGGCTTGTCCGTTGACTGGGACATCACCTACCGCACCATAGACGATCACTCCCGTGCCACCTCGCAGCGCGCCTTCTTGCGCGACTTCCAGGCCGGCAATGCCTACTTGTCCGAAGCCCCGACGCTGTGGGACGTCACGTTCCGCACCGCTGTTGCTCAGGCCGAGCTTGAGGACCGCGAAGTAGCTGGCGCGTACTACCGTTACGCTTTCACCGCCGAAGACGGCGAGAAGGTGTTCATTGAGACCACGCGTCCTGAGCTCTTGGCTGCTTGTGCAGCTCTTGTGGCCAACCCCGACGATGACCGCTACAAGCACCTCTTCGGCAAGACCGTCACCTCTCCCCTGTTTGAGGTTCCAGTCACCGTATACCCACACCCGTTGGCGAAGGCTGACAAGGGTTCCGGTATCGCCATGGTGTGTACCTTCGGTGACCTCACGGACGTGACCTGGTGGCGCGAGCTGCAGTTGCCTACCCGTGCGATCATCGGCCGCGACGGCCGCGTTTCCGCAGACACCCCAGAGTGGATCACCACCGAGGCCGGCCGCGAGGCGTACGCCAACGTTGCTGGAAAGACGGCCTTCTCTGCGAAGGAAGCCGTTGTCTCCATGCTCACCGAGCGTGAACTCTTGGACGGCGAACCAAAGAAGATCATGCACGCCGTGAACTTCTACGAAAAGGGCGACAAGCCCCTCGAAGTTGTCACGTCCCGTCAGTGGTACATCCGCAACGGTGGCCTCGACGAAGCTCGCCGCAACACCATGATTTCGCGCGGTCGCGAAATCGAGTTCCACCCGAGCTTCATGCGCTCCCGCTACGAGAACTGGGTTGCCGGCTTGAACGGTGACTGGCTAGTGTCCCGTCAGCGATTCTTCGGTGTGCCGATTCCGGTCTGGTACGCCCTCGATGAGCAGGGCGAGCCACGCTACGACGCCCCGATTGTTCCGACCGAGGACATGCTTCCGGTTGACCCTGCCGCTCAGCCTGCACCGGGATTCGATGAGTCCCAGCGCGGCGTCCCGAATGGCTTCATGGGTGACCCGGATGTTTTGGATACCTGGGCCACGTCCTCTTTGACTCCGCAGATTGTGGGCAAGTGGGGCGTTGACGAGGATTACTTCTCCAAGGTCTTCCCGTTTGACATGCGCCCTCAGGGCCACGACATCATCCGCACGTGGCTCTTCGCGACTGCCGTCCGTGCCGATTCTTTGCAGAACGCCGCACCGTGGAAGCACGCCGCTATCTCCGGCTGGATCCTTGATCCGGACCGCAAGAAGATGTCCAAGTCCAAGGGCAACGTGGTTGTCCCTAACGAGATCTTGGATGAGTTTGGCTCCGACGCCGTGCGCTACTGGGCAGCTTCTGCCAAGTTGGGTGCGGACACCGCGTACGAAGTCGCTCAGATGAAGATTGGTCGCCGCCTGGCCATCAAGCTTCTGAACGCTTCGAAGTTCGCTTTGAACTTGGGCGCTACCGAGGCAAACATCATCACGGATGACGCCGCAGTGGTCACCAACGCTTTGGACCGTTCGCTGTTGGTTCGCCTTGCTGAGGTGGTCGAGCAGAGCACGCGCGCGTTCGAGCAGTTCGACTACGCTCGTGCTCTCGATATCACTGAATCCTTCTTCTGGTCGTTCACTGATGACTACGTGGAACTCATCAAGGACCGTGCGTACGGTGCCCGCGGCGAGACCGAGCAGGCTAGCGTTCTGGCAACGCTCGCCACCACGCTTGACGCTGTCCTTCGCTTGTTGGCTCCGTTCCAGCCGTTTGCTACCGAAGAGGTCTGGGGTTGGTGGCGTGCAGGTTCCATCCACCGCGCTTCGTGGCCGTCGGCTGCTTCGTTCGCGAACGCCGTCTCTGACGCTGACACTCACGTGTTGACCGACGTCGCTTTGGCATTGGGTGGCCTGCGTAAGGCTAAGTCTGAGGCCAAGGTCAAGCAGCGCACCGAGGTCACCAGCGCTACCGTGAATGCACCGAGCGAACAGATCGAGCGCATCAAGTTGGGTCTGGGCGATCTCCTCGCAGCCGGCAACGCCAAGGAACTGGCCTTCGCCGCTTCGGAGAGCGAACTCAGCATCAGTGACGTTGTGCTTGCTGAGCAGGAAACGCCGACCGCCTAGTCAGTGAGGTGCGGGTGCCGCGTGCACTCGCACCTATAGACGAGTGTTTGAAAAGCTCTTAATAAACGAGTGGCCGCTAACTTTTCGTTAGCGGCCACTCGTTTTTGTTGAATCACGCTCCCCGAAGTTCTGATTCAGCGATGCAATGTTTAGAGCTCAGTGACAGGCGATTCGGTGCGGCTACGCTTGATCTCGAAGAAGTGTGGGAAGGATGCGAGCTTCACGGCGGCGTCGAAGAATTCTCCAGCGTCCTCGCCCTTTGGAACACGGGTAATAACCGGTCCGAAGAAGGCGGTGCCGTTGAAGGCAACAACTGGGGTTCCGACGTCCTGACCTACGCGGCTGATGCCGTCTGCGTGGCTGGCACGAAGAGCCTCATCAACTTCGTCGGTGTGGGCAACGTTAGCGAGTTCTGCCGGGAGTCCAACGATCTCGAGTGCACGGCGTACAACCTCGTCACGGTCTTCCACCTTGTCCTGGTGAATCAGGGTGCCCATGGCGGTGTAGAGCTTTCCGATGACTTCGTCACCGTGCTCCTGAGCGGCCTTGATGATCACGCGAACCGGTCCCCATGCAGTCTTGAGGTGGTTCTTGTAATCCTCGGGAAGCTCATCGCGGCCCTCGTTGAGGACTGCAAGGCTCATGACGTGCCAGTTGGTCTTAACGTTGCGGACCTTTTCCACTTCGAGCATCCAGCGGGACGTTGCCCAGGCGTAGGGGCAGGTGGGGTCAAACCAAAAATCGACGACTGATTGCTCTGCAGAAACGGTTTCAGACACAGGTCTCTCCTCTGAGGTAGGCGAAAAACTCGCAGGGTGCTCGTCCGCAGATTTGACCAGCTGAGCCAGCCTTCTGCGAGACAATGCTCTCTCGGCGTACAGCTATGGGTTAGGCCGATTTATTCCGGCGCTTGTTGGCTACTTCGTGTGAAATCAAGGTGGGTTCCGCCTTGTCGATGACGATGTTGCGGTCGATAAGTACCTCGGCGACATCGGTTCGCCCCGGAAGATCGAACATGATCCGTCCCAAGGTCTCTTCCAGAATGGCGCGCAGTCCGCGGGCACCAGTTCCACGTTCCAAAGCGAGGTCCGCGATGGCGTCCAGCGCATCTTCGGTGAACGTCAAGGAGGCCCCGTCAAGCATGAACATCTTCTGGTACTGCTTGATGAGTGCGTTGCGTGGCGCGGTCAGAATCTGAATCAAGGCTGGCTTGTCCAGGTTTTCCACGGTGGTGATGATCGGCAGACGGCCAATGAATTCAGGAATGAGGCCGAACTTGAGCAAATCTTCTGGGCGAACATCAGAGAAGGAACCAGCCTCTTGGGACAAGCTCTTCAACGGGGCGCCAAAACCAATTCCCTTGCGGCCAGCGCGGGATCCAATGATGTCTTCAAGTCCAGCAAATGCTCCGGCAACAATGAAGAGCACGTTAGTGGTGTCAATTTGCAAGAACTCTTGGTGTGGATGCTTGCGACCGCCTTGAGGAGGAACAGAGGCAACCGTTCCTTCGAGGATCTTCAACAGCGCCTGCTGAACGCCTTCGCCGGAAACGTCACGGGTGATGGATGGGTTCTCAGATTTGCGAGAGATCTTGTCAATCTCGTCAATGTAAATGATGCCCTGTTCGGCGCGCTTGACGTCATAGTCTGCGGCTTGAATGAGCTTCAAGAGAATGTTCTCAACGTCTTCGCCAACATAGCCGGCTTCGGTGAGGGACGTAGCGTCAGCCACCGCGAACGGAACGTTCAATCGCTTGGCGAGCGTCTGCGCTAGGTAGGTCTTACCGCAACCGGTAGGGCCGATCAGCAGGATGTTGGATTTGGAGACCTCAACCTCGTCGAGCGGGTTGGGTTCTACTCCGAGCTGGCTTGCCTTGGAGCTGTTGAGCGACTGGATGCGCTTGTAGTGGTTGTACACGGCAACGGCCAGTGCACGCTTGGCGCCTTCTTGGCCCACCACGAACTCTTGCAGGAAGTCGAAGATTTCCTTGGGGTACGGGAGCTGCATCTCCCCCTGCTCGGTGACTTCGCCGAGTTCCTCTTCAATAATCTCGTTGCACAGCTCAATGCATTCTGTGCAGATGTAAACACCTGGACCGGCGATCAATTTGCGAACGAGTTTTTGGCTCTTGCCGCAGAAGGAACACTTGAGCAGTTCTGAGCTTTCACCCATACGTGCCATATGCGGTTCAACCTCCAAAGAAAGGTGCGGGAAAAATCACACGAGCTTTTTGCCCGCCGAAACTAACTTCAACTCTAGTTCAGTACCGGGACACTTAGATGAACGACTTGGGGCGTGCCTGCAAAAGACACGCCCCAAGGAGCAATAACCTTCACCCGTGGGTGAATTGGAGTAACACTAGCGAGCAATAGCCTGTGGCTTGATCTTGCGTGGGGCCAAGACTTCGTCAATAAGACCGTAGTTCTTGGCACCCTCAGCCGTCATGAACAGATCTCGCTCAATATCTACAGCAACGTCTTCCGGCGCACGGTTGCTGTGCCCTGCCAACGTGTGCTCGAGCCATGAACGCATGCGCATAACTTCTTCGGCCTGAATCTGAAGATCCGTTGCCGTGCCACGTTCGCCGCCACCCATCGAAGGCTGGTGAATCAGAACGCGTGCGTTAGGAAGCGCCAAACGCTTACCTGGAGCGCCGGCTGCCAACAACACTGCTGCTGCAGAAGCGGCCTGGCCCAAGCAAACGGTCTGAATCTCGGGACGCACAAACTGCATGGTGTCGTAAATCGCCGTCATAGCGGTGAACGAACCACCTGGAGAGTTGATGTACAGCGTGATGTCGCGCTCTGGGTCCATGGATTCAAGAACCAAAAGCTGCGCCATAACGTCATCCGCGGAGGCGTCGTCTACCTGGTTGCCCAAGAAGATAATGCGATCCTCGAACAACTTTGCGTAAGGATCCTGACGCTTGAAACCGTACGGCGTGCGCTCTTCAAACTGTGGAAGAACGTAACGGGCGGACGGCATGTTCGAAGCACCCGAGGTGCTGAAGTCTGATGGATTGAAGTTCATTCCTACTCCTAATAAGCCTGTGCCGCTATTACTTAACGCCGCCGCCGCCGGAAACGGTGGCTGAGTGGGTAGCGATGTGATCGAAGAAGCCGTATTCGAGTCCTTCCTCAGCGGTGAACCACTTGTCACGATCGTTATCCTTCAGGATGCGCTCGAGTGGCTGACCGGTCTGCTCTGCAGTGAGCTCAGACATGACCTTCTTCATGTGAAGAATCAGTTCTGCCTGGATACGAATATCAGATGCCGTACCGCCGATGCCGCCGGAGGGCTGGTGCATGAGGATACGTGCGTTTGGCGTTGCGTAACGCTTGCCCTTGGTGCCGGAGGACAACAAGAACTGGCCCATGGATGCTGCCAAACCGGTAGCAACAGTCACTACGTCGTTCGGGATGAACTTCATGGTGTCGTAGATGGCCATGCCTGCCGTGATGGATCCGCCAGGAGAGTTGATGTAGAGGTAGATGTCCTTTTCAGGATCCTCTGCAGACAACAACAAGAGCTGCGAGCAAATAGCGTTTGCGTTTTCATCAGCTACCTCGGAGCCCAGCCAAATGATGCGCTCCTTGAGTAGCCGGTTGTAAATGTAATCCTCGCGCGCGGCCGGATCGACCGACGCCATCGAGGGACGGGATTCCGTAGACATATCCGAGTACCTCTTCCATCGTGTCCGCAGAACACTTGTTGCGGACTATTTGATTGCCTTTGACATTACTCATTTACGGCGCTGATCGGGGGCTTTCGCGCCTACTGTTCGCTGTTGGCGCATACCCCGGCAGGCTCTTCCGCTGAGGGTGAATTTCACGCAAATAGAACGACGCCGCAGCTCGCTTTCGCGGGCCACGGCGTCGGAAGTGCCACTCATTCAAGCGGCGATAATTTCAGGGGATGGACTAGGCCTTAGCCTCGGTCTCTTCTTCGGTTGCTTCGCCTTCTGCAGCGTCCTCAGAAACTGCAGCTGCGTCGTCGTCAACTTCCTCAAGCTCGCCACCGGGGCGAACGAAGGAAGAAAGGTCAACTTCGTTGCCCTCGGAGTCCTTGACGGCTGCAAGCTCAAGCACGTGGGCAAGAGCCTTACGACGGCGAACTTCGCCAACCATCATGGAAACCTGACCCTGCTGGTCAAGCATCTGGGCGAACTGGTTTGGATCCAGGCCGTACTGCTGCGACGCCTGAACGATGTATTCGATGAGCTCAGCCTGCTCAACACCGATTTCTTCCTTGTCAGCAATAGCGTCAAGGATGATCTCGTTGCGGAACGCACGCTCGGTGTTCTCGCGAACCTCGGCGCGGTGCTCCGGGGTGTCGTGATCGTCTTCCTGATCGTGGCTGTGGTCGCCGTGATCACCGAAGTGAGAAGCAACCTGCTGCTCAATAACGGATTCAGGAACAGGAACCTCAACGAGCTCTACGAGGCGGTCCATGACCCTGTCGCGAGCCTGAACGCCCTGCTCGGTCACCTTGGACTCGTTGGCAACGCGCTTGAGGTCTTCCATGAGTTCATCCATGGTGTCGAACTCAGAAGCAAGCTGAGCGAAGTCATCGTTAGCCTCAGGAAGCTCGCGCTCCTTGACTGCGGTGACCTTCACCTTGACGGTGGCGTCCTTGCCGGCGTGCTCGCCACCCACCAAAGCGGTGGTGAAGGTTGCATCTTCGTCAGCGGACAAGCCGATGACTGCCTCATCGAGGCCGTCAAGCATGGTTCCGGAGCCAACCAAGTAAGAAAGGCCGGTTGCGGAGTCAACTTCTTCGTCTTCTACAGAAGCTGCGAGGTCAATGGTGATGTAGTCGCCATCAACGGTGGGGCGCTCAACAGCCTTCAAGGTGCCGAAACGGCCGCGCAATTCATCGAGCTGGGTCTGAACGTCATCGTCAGAGGTTTCTGCGGCATCAACTTCGATGTCGAGGCCCTTGTAGTCAGGAAGTTCAATGGTGGGGCGAACGTCGAGTTCAGCGTGGAACTTGAGCGAGCCTTCGTTCTTCTCTGGGTCCGGAAGTTCAGAGATTTCAACCTCTGGGCGGGACAAAGGAAAGAGTTCGTTCTCAACAACAGCCTGCTGGAAGTAACCGTTGAGGCCTTCGTTGATGGCGGTCTCGATAACGTATCCGCGGCCTACGCGCTGATCGATCAAGCGGGAAGGAACCTTGCCCTTACGGAAACCAGGAACCTGAATCTGCGTGGCGATCGACTTGTACGCCTTGTCGATTTCCGGCTTGAGTTCTTCGAGTGGAACCTCAACCTCGAGCTTGACGCGGGTGGGGTTGAGTTTTTCAACGGCGCTCTTCACGGCGTAGTACTCCTGAGATTGGGATAGTTGATAACTACACGACCAAACATGAACACCGCCCGGACCACATCGTTTGAAGGGTCCGAGCGGTGTCTTGTTCAGAGTCGGGGTGACAGGATTCGAACCTGCGGCCTCACGCTCCCAAAGCGCGCGCTCTAGCCAAGCTGAGCTACACCCCGTTTTGGTGCGAGAAATAGTCTACGCAGACTTTCCGGAAAAAAGAAATCGGGCATGTCTTGGTGCGTCGCCGGAATCTCGATTTGCTGGCGACGCTAAAGCCCTGCTAATCTTTCTAAGTCCTTCCGGAACACTCCGGAATGGGGACGTAGCTTAATGGTAAAGCCTCAGTCTTCCAAACTGATTACGCGGGTTCGATTCCCGTCGTCCCCTCCAAGTATTTGTTGAAAAACTGCATAAATCAAGAAAAAGCGGCCTAGAGTCGCTTTTTTCGTTTAACCCCGCCACGTCAGAACAATTTCCGCGATGATTCAACAAACCCAATAAATGTTAAGAACTGGCGTAACAATACTTTTGCCCCAGAACCGGAAAGTGCTTCAGCTCGCATAAAACCCTGAGGAAATTCCGGAAAAGAAAAGGGCCGCTGCTCTTTTGCAGCGACCCTCCCCCTAAAACGCGTGGCTACTCAACAACTTCGCCAGTCATTTCGTACGTTGCAATCTTTCCAATACGGCGAACGTGACGCTCGTCTCCGGAAAATGGCTCTGCAATGAAGGCTTCAATCAACGAAGTAGCTTCTTCAATGCTGTGCTGACGACCGCCCACGGCAACAACGTTGGCGTCATTGTGTTGGCGAGCAAGCTTGGCGGTGTCTTCATTCCACACCAGTGCGGCACGAATACCCTTGACCTTATTGGCGGCGATCTGCTCACCATTGCCTGATCCACCCAGGACAATTCCAAGCGCCTGAACGCCTTGCGCCTGATCTGCGGCGACAGCCAGCGCTGCATTGATGCAGAAACTTGGGTAGTCATCGAGTGGGTCGTAGGTCTGTGGACCGTGATCGGTTACTTCGTGGCCCAATTCAGTCAAGTGCTTAATAAGGTGGTGGCTCAGGTCCAGTCCGGCATGATCCGTGGCAATGTGGATACGCATAGAGATCCTTTTCGAAGGTTCCAACTTTTTCTCAACCCTACCTTTTGAGGCTCTTGTGTTTCTTGCCGTGCATTCCAGCGTGACGAGTGACACAATATTTAAATCTCAAAGAATTCTTTCATTTCGAAAGGTGGCAACGTGCCAGGACTCAATCTCACACGCGAGGAAGCTCGCGAGCGTGCAGAACTTATTTCCGTTGACAGCTACACCGTTGACCTAGACCTCACCCATGGCGATCGAGTTTTCGGCTCCAACACCACCATCCGATTCACGGCAACCGCCGGATCATCCACTTTTATTGACGCCGTGACGGATCAGGTGCACCGCATCTCCATCAATGGCACGGAGATCGATCCTTCCGTTCACTCTGACGGCGTGCGTATTCAATTGCCTGATTTGGCTGAAAACAACGAAGTCGTCATTGAAGCAGACGCGCTCTACACAAACACCGGCGAAGGGTTGCACCGCTTCGTTGACCCTGTGGACCACGAGGTATACCTCTATACACAGTTCGAGGTCCCCGATTCACGCCGTATGTTCGCCGTGTTCGAGCAGCCAGATCTCAAAGCCACGTTCCAGTTCACCGTGAAAGCTCCCGGTCACTGGGATGTCATCTCCAACCAGACCACGCCTACCGCAACTGATGCGGAAGACGGCGCTAAGGTCTGGGCTTTTGCCCCCACGCCACGTCTCGCGTCCTATGTCACCGCGTTGATCGCCGGCCCGTACCAGAGCATTCGTTCTGAGCTCACGAGCTCAGATGGACGAGTGATCCCACTGGGTGTCTTCGCGCGCAAGTCCCTGATGGAGTTCGTGGATGCGGACAATATCTTCACGATCACGCGCCAGGGTTTCGAGTTCTTTGAGAAGCAGTTCGGTACGCCGTACCCCTTTGAGAAGTATGACCAGCTCTTTGTTCCGGAGTTCAACGCCGGCGCCATGGAAAATGCTGGTGCAGTCACGTTCCTCGAAAGCTACGTTTTCCGTTCCAAGGTGCCCGATGCTCTCGTTGAGCGCCGCGCGATCACGGTTCTCCACGAGTTGGCCCACATGTGGTTCGGTGACCTTGTCACCATGAAGTGGTGGAACGATCTCTGGCTCAACGAGTCCTTTGCGGAATTCATGTCCACCTTGGCTGCCGCTGAGGCCACCGAGTTCACTCACTCGTGGACTACGTTCTCCTCGCTCGAGAAGTCGTGGGCTTACGCTCAGGATCAGTTGCCTTCCACGCACCCTATTGTGGCGCCCATCAAGGATCTGGAAGATGTTCAGGTGAACTTCGATGGCATCACCTACGCGAAGGGCGCTTCCGTCCTCCGCCAGTTGGTGGCTTGGGTTGGCCAAGAAGAATTTATGGCTGGCGTCCGTTCCTACTTCGCTAAGCACGCATGGAAGAACACCGAGCTCAATGATTTGTTGAGCGAACTTGAGGTTTCCTCCGGTCGCGATCTCTCCAACTGGGGCGCGCTGTGGCTGGAAACTGCGGGCGTGAACAAGTTGGAGCCGGAGATTGAAGAGGATGAGAACG
The DNA here is from genome assembly GCF_014201135.1 of Neomicrococcus aestuarii. Lineage (NCBI taxonomy): Bacteria > Bacillati > Actinomycetota > Actinomycetes > Micrococcales > Micrococcaceae > Neomicrococcus > Neomicrococcus aestuarii. The sequence continues at coordinate 852,337 of NZ_JACHDR010000001.1, forward strand.
GCAAGATTTCGTCCTTCACTATCCGTCAGTCCGCGCCAGTCAATTACCTCACGCTGCGTCCACACCGTTTGGCTGTTGGAACTTACGATCTGAACGAGTCCGGAAAGCTCGAGCGCACGCACCGCGTGGAGCTCGATGTGGATGGCGAAGACACCGAGGTTCCGGAATTGGCCGGAATCGATCGCCCAGATTTGATTCTCATCAACGACGACGATCTTGCCTACGCAAAGATCCGACTCGATGAGAAGTCTCTCGCGTTCGCTATCGATCACCTCAAGGACTTCGAGTCCTCACTCCCCCGCACACTCATTTGGGGTGCTGCATGGGATGCCGCTCGCGATGCCGAAACGCCTGCACGTCAGTACGCAGAATTGGTCCTGAACAATATTGGCCACGAGACCGACTCCACTGTGGTGATGGTTCTGTTGCGTCAGCTCAGCACCATTATTGATTCCTTTGTGTCCGACGACGCTCGCACCGGTTTGTCTGAACGCGCTGCGGATCGCTTGTGGGAACTTTCGCAGCAGGCACAGCCCGGCTCGGATGCTCAGTTGCAGTTCGTGAAGGCGTTCGCGTTGCGTTCGCGTTCGAGCGCTCAGCTGGACACGGTCGAGGCGCTTTTGAACGGTGAAACGTCTCTCGATGGTCTTGCACTGGACGTGGACATGAAGTGGGCTCTGTTGACCGCGCTTGTTGCCGGCGGCCGCAAGGGACAAAGTGACATTGACGCTATGTTGGCCACCGATGACACGGCTAACGGTGATCTCTCCGCCCACACTGCGCGCGCTGCAATCCCGACGCTCGAAGCTAAGCGGGACATGTTTGAGAAGATCCGTTCCGGTTCGGAGCTCTCCAACGCTCAGTCTCGAGCAGCCATCCAGGGCTTCAACCGCGCTCATGATCCTCAGATTCTGACCGGCTTTGTGGACGACTACTTCGGATCTATCCGCCAGGTGTGGGAGACCAAGTCCTTCGACACGGCAGAACAGATCGTGTTGGGGCTCTTCCCGGTCACGCAGATCTCTCAGTCCACTCTCGAGCGTGCAGACGCTTTCTTGAGTGAATTGGGCGAAGAGATTCCAGCCTTGCGTCGTCTGGTTCTTGAGAGCCGCGACGCGGTCTCACGCGCTTTGACCGCACGAGCAGCAGATCACTAAACCCTGATCAGTAAGAGCTAATCAGCCGAAGTCCCAGCACCACACCCGTTGGTGCTGGGACTTCGCGTTTTAAGGAATAGCTTCCCCCAGCTTGCTACCTACAGCCAGACGCACCCCTAGAAACCCCATGTGCGGCCACTTCGCTACAGCATTTTCGCGTTTTTCTGTCGCAAAACGTTCTCACAGTGGCTGGTTTGCAGAGAATTGGCCTCACACGGAACCCGGTTGCAGAGAAGTGGCCTCGCATGATCCCGCCAGTAGGCTGGAGTCATGTCTCTGAGCGAACACCACTTTGAGTTGACCGTCGAATGGACGGGCAACAACGGCACGGGAACGTCCGGCTATCGCGACTACTCGCGGATCCACGAGATCACCGCTGAGGGTCCCGGTTCTATCAACGGCAGTGCCGCGCGTCCGTTCCGCGGGGACAACGATCGTTGGAATCCAGAGCAGTTACTTTTGGCCGCGCTCACGCAGTGCCACATGCTCTCCTATCTCCACGTCGCCGTACAGAACGCTGTGGTGGTCACTGGTTACACGGACACAGCGACAGCCCAATTGCACGTCAACTCTGATGGAAGCGGCGAAATCACTCACGCGACGTTGCGCCCACGCGTCGAACTCGAAGATGAGTCCCAGCGCGATCTTGCCGATTCGTTGCACGACGCCGCCCGGGACGTCTGCTTCATCGCCCGATCTGTCAATTTCCCGGTTCACCATGAACCAGAATCCCCCACCGCATGACACCGGCAGCATCGGAACTAATCTCAGAACAGTTCTTCCGGCGCGCCACGGAGGAACATCTCGCCGTCGCAGACCCGGCTCGAGCCCTCAAAATGCAGGCATATCTGAAATCTGAGATACCGCATTTCGGTGTGCCGCGTGCGCAGAGTCGGAAGATCAACGTGACTCTGGCGGCAGAGATTTTGAACGCAGACAATCGCAGCGAAGACGCGGCCACGCGACTTGAAACGTCACGATATGCCTGGGATCACTTCACCCACCGAGACCACCGGTATGCGGCTCAAGACATCCTTGATGTGCGCAGCATTCGCGGCAATATCGACGTTCTTCCGTTGCTCACGCACATGGTGGACACGGGTCAGTGGTGGGACCTGATCGATGGGATTCAGCGACAGTACGCGGCGCTCCTGGTCAACCACCGTCAGGAAATAGCTGAACTCCTTCTGACGTGGGCTACCCACGAGAATAAGTGGCGTCGTCGTACTGCCATCATTGCCCAGCTGAACCTGAAAGCGGAGACTGACACAACTCTGCTCACCACGGTGATTGAACGCAACGCGAGCCACCCAGACTTCTTTGTGCGCAAGGCAATCGGGTGGGCGCTCCGCGAATACGCCAAGACGGATGAGCAGTGGGTCAGGGACTTTCTGGGAACGCACTCAGGCGACTTATCGTCACTCTCAATTCGGGAAGCATCAAAGCACCTCCTAAACTCGAAGCATGAATGATGTACCTCTGATTCCTCGTCGTCAGGACCTTGGGCGAAAGCTCACACAGTTGCGAACCACCAATTCTGGAGAGCAACAAAGTGCGTCGAGCGAGGAATATCGCCTCGAGGATTATGCAGGAACGTTTTACTACGCAGTGGGTGGCAAGGAAACTTTCCAGAAGCTCACCGAAATTTTCTACCGCGAAGTAGCCAAGGATCCAGATTTCCGGGCGATGTACCCCGAGGAGGATTTGGGTCCAGCGCAGATGCGCCTCCAGCTTTTCCTAGAACAGTATTGGGGCGGACCCACCACGTACGGTGAGCGTCGCGGTCACCCACGCTTGCGCATGCGGCACCACCCGTTCCCAGTAAATTCGGAGAACCGGGATAAGTGGCTCCGGTTTATGCGCACGGCCCTCGATGAGTTGGCGCTCCCGCAATTGCAGGATGCCACGTTATGGGACTACTTCGAGCGTGCAGCGCATTCGTTGCAGAACACGCCAGATAACTAAAAACCCAAACAAGATCGGCGGCAGAATCCCCCATCAGGGAAACTGCCGCCGCTGTTTTGCGTGCTGAAAAGAACTACTTCTTCAGATCAACCCAGACCAAACGGTGGTCAGAGGTTGGGAACGGGTACACGCCGGTGAGCTCAGAACCTGGCTCTCCTTGCGTTGGCCAGAACACGCCGGCGTCTTCAACAACCAAGTTACGGGAAGGCAAGACGTAGTCGGCGCGAAGGTTGCCCGGTGCTCCATCAGCGAAGTCGGCCGTGTCATAGGCGGGGTCTGCGAGGTGCGTTGCGTTGGCGCCGCCCTGAAGTTCGGCAGCTTCCACGGCACCCTCAGAAGTCGGCAACGGATCCTGGATGCGGTTGTGATCCAAGAGCTGGTCAATGGCAAGATCCAACGAGTCGCCATCGAGTGGGTCAGCGTTCTGGTCGCCCATGATGACAAAGCGCTCTCCAGCCTTCAAGCCGCCGAAGGATCCGTTGTCATCGTAGATGTAGGCGGAGGTCTTCTTGGAGGAAGAAACGTAGTCAGCCCAGAAGCGGATTTCGTCGTGGTTGCGGCGGCCGTTTCGGTCCTCGGCACCGTCAAAGGTGGGAGGCGTCGGGTGGGAAACCAGTGCGTGAACTACCTTGTTATCCACCTGCACGGGAACGTCCCAGTGGCTCTTGCTCGACAACGGCAAGATGGCGCTTTCCTCATCCGTGTACCAGCCTTCTGGCATGGCGTTGTTTGGCATGTCTTCCCAGAGGAAGTTCTGGAACGTGCGGACCTGATCCTCGAGGATCGGATACTTCGAGTACACCACCATGCCGTACTGACCTGGGAAGAGACCGAAGCCGAGGGCATCGTCGCCGCCGCTGACCACGCCGTTGTTGTTCAGGTCGAAGCCGGATGGAATGCCCGTGTTGGACGGAGCCACGTACACGTAAGGGTATTCGGCGATGTCCTGTCCATTCTGGGAGACCTCAAGGTAGTTGGTGCGGAAGAGGTCAGCCGCGCGGTGCTCGGAATCGTAGTCGAATTCGTTGATGAGTAGAACGTCTGGCTGGTTCATCTGGATGACTTCGGCGACGGCCTTAGCCTGAACGTTGTCAGGCGTGGACAAGTCCTGGACCAGCTGACCTTCGAAGTTGCGGTTCAAAGAAGCGTTGTAGGTGGCAACTTTGAGCGTTTCCTGCTGGCTCTTCTCCGAAGCCGTTGCAGCTGCTGGCTTCTCCGCGGGAGCAGAGAACGCCGGGGTTGCCATGAGTGGGACGGACAGTGCGAGTGCGGCCGCTACAGTTGCGGCGAGAGGTGTGCGCATACCGGAAACATACGCTTCATAAGCAACGAGCTGGCGAATTTTTGGTTAACGACGGTAAACAAGCACGTGACCGCGCGAGGTGCTCAGCCGCTGCCATAGTCCGGCCCGCGCGTGACGTACGGGTTCCTCAGGTGATAAGAAGCCAAGGGTTTTCAGGGCCACGGCAGCTCCCAGCGGGATTTCCTTCGTGGTGGAGTCAGAAGCCCAGATTCGTTCACGCACCGTCAGTACGACGGCGCCGCCCGGCGACGCAGGCAGTGCTTCGGCTACCGCTGTGATGGCGGCAGAAGCATCCTGCTCGATCGTCTCGCTAGGGATATCGGCAACGACTTCCCACCCACTGCGGGGCGGAACTCGGCTCGCCCACACTGCGGGTCGCTGGGCAGGAGGTGCCGGAATTAGTACGGTCTTATCCGGTGACTCTTGGGCTCGCGCGGTGCGGTCGGTAATATCACCGATTGCGTACACACCGCTTGAAGGTTTGCCCGGCCGGGTTCCCGTCACTGTCTCCGTCGAAGAACCAGTCAGCGTTCCCGCCAAACCGGAGACACGCATTCCCATGATGAGTAGGGTGTCCTGAGCCGGTTCGCTATCGGTAGCTGCGCCGTCGTTCTTCGAAGTGAGACTTAGTCCCAACTCCCCCACCGTCAACAGCGGCACGTACGTGGCCAGCGCGGACCCCACGTGTTGGAGCAGGACGCCGTCATCGTTGATGGAACGCGCGCGTGCCAAGAACTGGCCCAGGTCGCGCACGGAGTCAAGATCGCTGAAAACCAGATCGGGGAAAGTCACCATTCAATCTTGCCACCGATCTGGGAGTGTCCCGCGCGAAGTGTTTGGTGACACTGAGCACCACCGATAACCTCTAAAGAAAAGTGCAGAGCATCGATGCATGACGTGAGCTTCAAGGAGTAACAAGGTGGCGGATTTGAATCCCACTGAACGGCTGATCGACCTTCTCGACGTTTCCGGGGGTCCGGAAGCGCGCACCGATGAAGATATTTTTGTAGGACACTCCCCTCAAGGACCCAGCCGACGCGTTTTCGGCGGGCAAGTCTTGGGGCAATCCGTGGTTGCTGCGTCTCGCACCGTCGATGAAGAACGGCAAATCCACTCTCTCCACGGCTACTTTTTACGCCCGGGAGACATCGATAAGCCCATCACGTTTGGTGTCCAGCGCTTGCGGGACGGCCGTTCCTTCTCAGCACGCCGCGTTCACGCTTATCAGGATGGCGTTCCCATCTTGTCCATGATCGCCTCTTTCCAGGTTCCGTCCGTGGGTATTGAGCACCAAATGGAGTTCCCTGAAAACATTCCTGCGCCAGAGGACCTTCCGCCAGCAGCCCAGTGGCTCGAGGGCATTGATCATCCGGCCGCGAAAGACTGGAGGGAAAACCGACCATTCGACTTCCGGTATATCGATGAACCGATCTTCTTCAAGCCGGCCGCGGATCCGTTTGCTGGGACCACTGTGTGGATCAAGACGAAGGATCCGTTGCCAGCGGGAACGCCGCAGGCCGTTCACCGTGCGGCTCTGGCCTACGCCTCTGACTACACGCTGCTCGAATCTGTGATGCGTCGCCACAACTTGGTGTGGACCACGCCCGGAATGAGCATTGCATCGCTGGATCACGCGATGTGGTGGCACCGCCCCGTGGCCGTTGACGAGTGGATGCTCTACGTTCAAGAATCGCCGAGCGCTTCCGAGGCCCGAGGCTTGGGCACGGGCCGTATTTTCTCCCGCAACGGTGAGCTCCTTGCCACGGTGGCTCAAGAAGGCATGCTCCGTATTCCGCAGATCTCTGATCTGAGCGAACAAGCCACCGGCGAGTAGTCGCAGTCGAGCTACGCCTGACGCGTGACGGGGCAAGTGTTCTTCGCCCAAAAGCCAAAACAAAAGACCGCAGGGATTCCTCTTTCAAGGATCCTTGCGGTCTTTTATTGTGTCAGCGGCTGTTGTTTCAGAGGCTGTAGTTTCAGCGGTGCTTCAGAGCCCCGATGCGCGTGAAGCTTAGTCGCGAGTGAGGCGACGGTGCGTCACACGGTGCGGCTTGGCCGCATCCGGTCCGAGGCGCTCCACCTTGTTCTTCTCGTAGGACTCGAAGTTACCCTCGAACCAGTACCAGTTGGCTGGCTCTTCTTCGGTGCCTTCGTAAGCCAAGATGTGGGTCACCACTCGGTCCAGGAACCAACGGTCGTGGGAAATGACCACGGCGCAGCCCGGGAATTCCAACAAGGCGTTCTCGAGTGAGGACAGCGTCTCCACGTCGAGGTCGTTAGTTGGTTCGTCAAGGAGCAGAAGGTTTCCACCCTGCTTCAGTGTGAGGGCAAGGTTCAGGCGGTTACGCTCACCACCGGAGAGCACACCAGCGCGCTTCTGCTGATCGGGTCCCTTGAACCCGAACGCGGAAACGTACGCGCGGGACGGCATTTCTACCTGTCCCACCTGGATGTAGTCGAGGCCGTCGGAGACAACTTCCCACAAGGACTTGTTGGGGTCGATGCCGGCACGGTTCTGGTCAACGTAGGAGATCTTGACGGTTTCACCGATGCGCAGGTCGCCGCCGTCGAGAGACTCAAGTCCGACGATGGTCTTGAACAGCGTGGACTTACCCACACCGTTGGGACCAATCACACCGACGATGCCGTTACGTGGTAGCGAGAAGGACAAGCCGTCGATCAGCGTGCGGTCGTCGAAGCCCTTCTGCAAGTTCTTGGCTTCAATGACGAGCGATCCCAAGCGCGGTCCTGGTGGAATCTGAATTTCTTCAAAGTCCAACTTGCGCGTCTTATCAGCTTCGGCCGCCATCTCTTCGTAGCGAGCCAAACGAGCCTTCGACTTGGTCTGGCGTCCCTTGGAGTTGGAGCGAACCCAATCAAGTTCTTCAGAGAGGCGCTTAGCCAGCTTCTGATCCTTCTTGCCCTGGATTTCGAGTCGCTCGCGCTTCTTCTCCAAGTACGTGGAGTAGTTGCCCTCGTACGGGTGGAGCTTTCCGCGGTCAACTTCCGCGATCCATTCGGCGACGTGATCCAAGAAGTAACGGTCGTGGGTCACGGCGAGGACTGCGCCGGGGTAAGACTGCAAGTGCTGCTCGAGCCACAACACGGACTCGGCATCCAAGTGGTTAGTTGGTTCGTCAAGGAGCAACAGGTCTGGCTTCTGCAAGAGCAATTTACAAAGAGCCACACGACGACGTTCACCACCGGAAAGGTTCGTCACCGGGCTGTCGCCTGGTGGGCAGCGAAGGGCATCCATCGCTTGCTCGAGCTGGGAGTCAATATCCCAGGCGTCTGCAGCGTCGATGTCTTCCTGAAGCTTGCCCATTTCTTCGAGCAACGCATCAAAGTCAGCGTCTGGTTGGGTCATCTCTTCGGAGATCTGGTTGTAACGAATGATCTTCTCGTAGATTTCGCCAACGCCTTCTTGAACGTTGCCAAGAACCGTCTTTTCCTCATTCAGAGGAGGCTCCTGCAACAGGATGCCCACGGAGTATCCGGGGCTCAGGCGTGCTTCACCGTTGGATGGGGTGTCCAGACCAGCCATGATCTTGAGGATCGTAGACTTACCGGCACCGTTGGGACCCACAACGCCAATTTTGGCGCCTGGGAAGAACGACATGCTTACGTCGTCAAGGATGACCTTGTCGCCCACAGCTTTGCGGGCCTTGGTCATGGTGTAAATAAATTCGGCCATGCCTTCTAGGCTATCTTCCCAACCGCGCCTACCTGTATTCGGCACCCTGTTGACGCCATTAATGCCACGTCAACTACGGTGCCGAATCAGGTAAGTCTCTCTGGAAGTGATGCGATTGGCCCTCGCTTGAGCAATGCCGCGAACTGCAATGACTACTGCGCAGTTGAGATTCCAGCCGGGAATGTTAGGCGAAAGCCGGTTCGCGATGGCTCTCGGAGGAGTCTTCGTGATCATCATCAACCGAGACGTTCTCCCGGTCTAGCTCCTGGTCCGGCGCAGACGTGAGCTCTCCGGTGCTTGTATCCACCGTGCCTGAGTCAACGGAGTTTGCATCCCCCGAGTTCCCATCAATCGCGTTGGTTGCGGACAAGTTCGTTTCAGACGCGTTAGCTTCGGCTGCTTCGGCGGTGTTCCCCTCGGCGTTGGCGCGACCCTGGTAGGTCTTGTGCAGAACCGTGCTGGTGGCCCACGTGAGATCGTGACCGATAGTCACTGCATCGAGTCCCACGTACGTGCCGATCGAGGAATCTTGGCGCGTGTACGAACGAATCTTGAGCCGTCCCATCACGATGACCTTGTCTCCCTTTTTCAGGCTTGCCACGACATTGCGTGCCAAATCGCGATATGCGCTGACGGAGAACCAGTTGGTCTGACCCTCAACCCATTGGTTCTTTTCTCGATCAAACCAGCGCTCCGTGCAGGCGAGGCGAAAGTCGGTGGTGTCAGTGTCGCTATCGAGCTTCTTGAGCTTGGTATCCGTGGCAACAAAACCGCGGACGGTAATAATCTCGCTCATGGTCTTTCCTTTCTCTGAGGTCACCGCGGATCTTTCGCGGTACGTCCAGTGTCCGGATTGAAAGTCACCCTCACATGATGCAGAACTAAGAATGTGGATAACTCGGCGCTTAATCCGATTGGAAATCACCTGTGGGTGATGACTTAGAATGTACGGGTGCCTTTGGCACTGGCCCCCGTAGCTCAGTTGGATAGAGCGGCAGCCTTCTAAGCTGCGGGTCGCGCGTTCGAGCCGCGCCGGGGGCACCAAAACCTAGTAAGACCTAGCCAAGATTGTTATTATTCGAAAGACCTGAATAAAAACAACAGCTTGGCGGTCTGATCATGGAATCTAAACGCCCTACTCCGCAGCCCGCGGATGAAAGCATTCCGGTCACTACCCGCGCGCTCCCCCACTCTTTCGGTTCGGCCGCTCGCTTTGCCAAACTCCTAGGACATCACCCTCAGCTGATGGTGAATCCCATCCCGCTTCGCTTCCAAGTCCGCGCGATCATCGCCATCTTCACGTTGCTGGGAATCTTGTTTGCCTCGTGGGTTTCACGCCTGCCCGCCATCAAGATTGAACTTGGCGCCAGTACCAGTCAGGTGGGACTCCTCCTCTTTGGTCTCGCGGCAGGAACTATCGGCGGACTCATGATCGCTCGTCGAATCACCCATCGGCTCGGCACCCAACGCAGCCTAGCCTGGTCAATTCTGATCGCCAGTACACTCATCATTCTGCTGGGGCTGGCGACCAGCTGGGGCAACATCCCCTTGGTGTGCATTCTCTTGATCTTCTATGGCGCCAGCCTCAGCTGCACTGACGTCACCATGAATGTCGAAGGTGCTCGCATTGAGCGAGATCTGAATCGCACGTTCCTCCCGCTCCTTCACGCCTTCTATAGTCTGGGAAACGTCGTGGGCGCTGGCATTGGATGGTTTGTGGGCGTCCAAGGCATCGGCGTCTTCGCGCACTTCGTCATCATTGCCCTCATCGCAATCGTCATCATCGTTTTTGCCGTTCCCGACCTTGGCTCCCCCACCGCCGAATCGTCACCTTCAACAGTGGCGAAAGCTCCGGCCCAAACGTCCGAATCGAGAACCGAACACGCGACCACGATCCCTGCCGGACATAAAACGCAGTTACGTCGTGATTACTCCCTCTGGATGATCGCACTGCTGGTCATGTTCACGGCTTTCTCAGAGGGAGCCGGAAATGACTGGATCGCCCTCGCAGCCTTCGAAGGTCATGCGCTAGAGCAAGCGAATTCCTCTCTGATTTACGCCACCTTCGTGGGCGCCATGATGGTGGGTCGCCTCGCCGGCGGTCCGCTCGTGGACCTCTTTGGACGTGCCATGGCCCTGTACGGATTAACCGCAGTGGGAATCGCTGGCATTGCCTTGTTCATCCTCGCCACCGAAGACGTGTACATCTACGTGGGTGCCGGGCTGTGGGGACTTGGCGTTTCACTTGGTTTCCCCTTAGGAATCTCCGCGGCTGCTAATCACCCGACGGATTCAGCGCAGCGCGTCAGCATGGTTTCCGTCTTTGGATACGCGGCCATGCTCAGTGGCCCGCCGCTGATCGGCTTTGTGGGACACGATTTCGGTCTGCTGGGTGCGCTCTGGAGCGCTGCCGGCGCCCTGCTGGTGGCCTTGGCCTTCATCAGTTCAGTGAAAGAACGACGACGTATCCGCGAAGAAGTGACGGTTCCTTCCGCATCCGAAAGCGACTGACCTCAACGGTTAGTTCCCCACGTCGATGATTTCGGCTAGGAACGCAGTTCGGTGGCGCTGACGCGCGCTTGAGTCCACGACGCCCGGTTGAACGGAAAAAGCTGCTTGGTCTTTGGATCCACAAACAACAAATACGCCAAGTACAGCAGCCCCAAGACGCTCGTGATGATACGAACCAGAGTTAGGTCAATCCACTGAGCCACGCTGAGTTGATCAACCACGCCCACGAGCACCAGGATCGCTGAGAGCAGGAAGAACAGCTCTTCTAGCAGCCCTCGATACACCCGATACGTAGCGAAAAGCGGCACGATCCAGAGCAAGTACCACGGCTGAATGATGGGAGCCAGCAACACCACGGCGCTCAGACCCAGTGCGAAACCTAGCATCGGATGAAGATCAGTACGGAAGAGCGCCAAATAGAGGATGAACAGCACCGCGAGCACACGGCACAAGGTGTAAAACACCCCAGCTACCACCGCTTGGTCCCCGCCAAAGAGCGAGAAAACCCAACCAATGCCCTGACCGAGTAGCCCAATAGGCGCAAACGGGAACGCTGCCGATCCAGAACTTGCCATCCCCGGGATCCAGCCAAACCACAGGCCGGTTGCGCCACCCACGGCAGCCAACCCAAGACCCACGGCAAGAGCCAAAAGTGCCCACTCCGTGAATCGATTTTTCCAGCTCGCCCCTTGACCAGCAAAGAGCAGGCCCAGAAACGGCAAACCAATCAATACAATCGGTTTGATGCCTATAGCGATAATGGCCCAGACCACGGAAGCCCAGCGGCGTCGTCGTAATCCATAAAGGAACGCCAACAGAATCGCGCCCATCATGAAGGAGTCGTTGTGAACGCCAGGAATCATGATGAGTAGGAACAACGGGTTGGCCACGCTGATCCACAGAGCCCACCCGGGACTGGACTTCAGCAGTGCGGCCAACGGCGGGATAGCCCACACGCACAAGGCCACGCCCGCCAGCGCGAAGAGGCGGAAGAGGATCACACCGATTTCCGGGATGCCCGCGGAAATCCAGAACACAAACTGCGCGAACAACAAGAAGATCGGCCCGTAAGGACTTGCAGATTCGGCCCACAAGCCATCGGAGCCTTCCGCAAACCAACCCGGTAGCTGAGACACCCAGTTCTCATACGGGTTCAGCCCCGCGTGCAGGAGTCGTCCCTGTGCGAAATAGGAGTACACGTCCCGCGAAAAGATGGGGAAAGAAAGGCTCAAAGGAACGGACCACCACAGGATGGCTCGCCGAATCACCGGAACCGAATACTGGTGATCCACGCCGGAGCGCTGCCCCAGACGCAGCCACGCGCGGACCAAAATCAGAGAGCCCAAAGCCATCAAACAAGCACACAGAATCACGCCGACCGGCTCCACACGCAGCGGATTCAAGAACGTCGTGCGCGCAAAAAGCGAGTTCTGAGCGGTCGCAAGCCAGCCCACACCCCACGAACCAAGCGTCACCATGATCGAGGCAACGATGCCCTGAGCGATGGCAACAGCCGCCTGGGTCTCATCGCCACCGGCAATCCGCCGGAACACGGGCAATGATCCCAGCCACTCCTCGGCTCGAGAAAGCTGATGAGTCAGCCCCAACAATGGGTTACGAACGCTATTTTTCACGCGTCGTGCTCTCGAGAAATCACCGTGGTGGGCCGTTCAGACGCGGGGCGGCGAATGGGGGCAAGGACTCCTCGGAACATGTGTTTGGTGCGCGGATCGAGGAAGGCCAAATACGCCATGGCCGCCCACGAAATCATGGAGGACATGTGTTTGATCCAGGGTTCGGCTTCGCTCAAGAACTGCCAGACAAAGATCTGATCAGCGGCGCCGTACGCGAGCATGAAGGCCGAGGTGAAAATGGTGAACAGCATCTGCCAGTCATCACGAATGCCGGTGACGGCGAAGAACGGCAGGAGCCACAGCAAGTACCACGGCATGATGACCGGAGAGAGGATGACGAGGGCCGCGAACGCGATGCCCATGCGCTGCACAAGGTGCTCGTGCTTGCCCCGGAAAATCACGAACAGCACCACAATGACAGAGGTGACGCGGCCGATGAGCTTGATGGTGGGCAGCACTCCGCTGGGATCAATTCCCCACGCGTTGAAGATGCCCTCGAAGAACATCACCAGCATGCCCAAGGGCGCGAAGACGCTATACCCGGTTCCGGTCACGAGCATGACTTTGAGCCAGCCGAAACCATAGCCGTTGAGCAGGCCGGTAAGCGTCATGAGCGCTAGGACAATGAGCCCGGTGTACGCCCAGTAGCGAATCTTCTTGAACCAGCTGGCGCCAGCGCCCGCCCACAACAGGCCGATGAACGGCAACAAGACAATGGTGATGAGTTTGACGCCGATGGATGCCGTGATGAGCACTACGGCGAGCACTCCGCGCTTAGTGGCCGCAAAGTAGGTGGCCGCCACGGCGAGTCCCACCATGAGGGCGTCGTTGTGTGCCGAGGCTACAAAATTGATAAGCAAGAACGGGTTGGCAACCGTGAGCCATTGCGCCTTGGCCTCTTCCACCCCGTGCAGCGCGGCAAGCTTCGGCACGTAGATCGCCAAGAGCACCACGCCCAACAGCGCAGCCACTCGGTAAAGGAAGACGGAGAGATCAGGCGAGGTTCCCCCCATCTGGTTGACGAGGTACTCAATCCACAGAAACAGCGGCCCGTAGGGAGTTTCGGATTGTGCCCAGCGCGGGTCAGCGCCGAGCTGGAACCAGTTGGACAGCGTGGAAATGCCATCCACGTAGGGATCCTGCCCGGAGGCAACGAGGCGTCCTTGGCCGATGTACGCGAACACGTCTCGGCTGAAAATAGGGACGCAGAACATCATGGGTATGGTCCAGATGCCGCCCGCGAGCGTTACCGCTTTGAGGCTTCCTTCGGGCCAACCGGAGAGCAGTTGTCGCAAGCGCAACCAGGCGCGAAACAGCACCCAACAGCCCAGCGTGAGCAAGACGGTGGAAAGAGCCACGCCCCACGTTTCCGTGCGCAGCGTGATGAGCCAGGAATTGCGGTTGAGCGGCGAAACAATGGCTAGCCAGCCCACGCCGCACGAACCCAACAGAACGAGGACGGAGCCTATAAAGCCCTCGAGGAGGTTCCAGCGCAAACCTGCCACTGGCGCAGTCAAGGAACGCGCCGCGGAGCCACCGGTGTTCCCCAAACCGCCTCCTCACGACCAAAAAATACTTTACAAATGCTAGCACCGGGACTTACACGGAACGCGGCGCCGCTCTTGGTGCCTGTAAATTGTCAGCATGGCCAATTCTTCAGAAATGCTTGTATGGATCGATTGCGAAATGACCGGCTTGAGTGCCGAGCGCGATGCACTGATTGAGGTGGCCGTCTTGGTCACGGATTCAGAATTGAATGTGATGGGTGAGGGCGTCGACGTGGTGATCAAGCCTGCCCCTGAAGCTCTCGAGGGTATGGATGACTTCGTGCGCACTATGCACACCACGTCTGGGCTCTTGGACGAGCTGGAGAACGGCATCACCATGGAGGCCGCAACGGAGCAGGTTCTGGCGTACATCAAGGAATGGGTTCCGGAACCGCGCACCGCTCCCCTTGCTGGTAACTCGGTGGGTCAGGACAAGTTGTTCTTGACGCGCGATATGCCAGCCGTGACCGATCACTTGCACTACCGAATTGTTGACGTCTCCACCATCAAGGAACTCGCCCGCCGCTGGTACCCAGCGCAGTACGCGGCTTCCCCGGAGAAGACTGGTGGTCACCGTGCGCTGGGCGATATTCAGGATTCCATTGCCGAATTGGCGTACTACCGTAGCGCCGTGATGGTGCCGGCTCAGTAGCAATTTTTGCTGCTAGTACGACGACGCAGCTTGGGTTGGTGACGGAGATCTCAGCCACGGAGGACCCTCGTTTAGAATTTTCGGAAAATTCTGTGTAAGATATTCTCTGTTGCTCACGCAGATGAAGGTAAAAATTCACGCTGAGAAACGGCTCAAAATGAGCCATGGTGGGTATAGCTCAGTTGGCAGAGCGCCTGGTTGTGGTCCAGGAGGTCGCGGGTTCAACCCCCGTTACTCACCCCAGTATGAAGGTGGGAGGCAATAGCCTCCCACCTTTTGTGTTTCCCCAGAGTCAGTGGCATGTCACGGAAGCGTCGATAGGATCTTTTTCATGAGTATTCGCCCCATCTGTATTTATGGTGAACCCGTGTTGCACACGCGCGCTCAGGAAGTAACGCACTTCGATGATGAGCTGCGTTCCCTGATCGCCGATATGCACGAAACCATGGACGCCTCTAATGGCGTGGGTCTTGCCGCTCCTCAGATTGGCGTGGGACTGCGCATCTTTACCTACCTCTTTGACAACGAGGACGGAGTGCCCCCTCGTGGCGTTCTGGTGAACCCGGTATTGACGCTCTCAAAGGTTTCCGGGGCCGCGCCAGATCCAGAGGACGAGGAAGAAGGCTGCCTCTCCGTTCCCGGCCTAGGTTTCCCCCTCAAGCGTGCTGAGTACGCTCGCGTGCAAGGCTTTGACGGCGACGGTAACGAGATCGATTTCGAGGCTACCGGCTGGTTTGCTCGCGTGATGCAGCACGAATTCGACCACCTCAACAGCACGCTCTACGTGGACCGTTTGGTGAGTCCGTGGAACCGCCGCTGGACGAAGGCCAAGAAAAAGCTTGAATGGGGCGTTCCCGGTAACACCTGGATGCCAGGAGTGGACCCAGATCCTTTCGGGCACTAATTCCCGCGTAAACAAGAAGAAGTCCTCCCCCAGCCGTTCAGGCTGGGGGAGGACTTCTTCGTTAGGGTGGCGCTGGGCGCTCCCCCCGATGCTAAACCGGGCTTAGAACTAGCTACTAGGCCTTAGGGTAGCTTGGAGCGTTTGTTCCGGCCATCGTCTCGACAACACGAACAACCTGGCAAGAGTAGCCAAACTCGTTGTCGTACCACACGTAAACCACGGCGTTCTTGCCGCTTGCGATGGTTGCTAGACCATCCACAATGCCTGCGCGACGTGATCCAACGAAGTCAGTGGAAACCACTTCAGGTGAATCGATGTAGTCGATCTGGCGGTGCAAGTTGCTGGTCAACGAAGAAGTGCGAAGGTACTCGTTGAGCTCTTCCTTGGTGACGTCCTTCTCCAAGTTCAAGTTCAAGATCGCCATCGAGACGTCCGGGGTTGGTACGCGGATCGCGTTACCCGTGAGCTTGCCAGCGAACTCGGGGAGAGCCTTTGCGACAGCCTTGGCTGCGCCGGTCTCCGTGATCACCATGTTCAGCGCTGCGGAGCGGCCACGACGGCTGCCCTTGTGGAAGTTGTCAATCAAGTTCTGGTCGTTCGTGAACGAGTGAACCGTCTCAACGTGTCCGTGCTGCACGCCAAACTCATCGTTCAGAACCTTCAGAACTGGAGTGATGGCGTTGGTGGTGCAGGATGCTGCGGAGAGGATGGTGTCAGCGTCGGTGATGTCAGAGTCGTTGACACCGTGAACGATGTTCTTGACGTCGCCCTTGCCAGGTGCGGTCAAGAGAACGCGAGAGACGCCCTTGGCCTTGAGGTGCTGGCCGAGACCTTCGGCGTCGCGCCACTTACCCGTATTATCAACGACGATCGCGTCCTTGATGCCGTACTCGGTGTAATCAACGGAGGCTGGATCGTTCGAGTAGATGAACTGGATCAGCGTGCCGTTGGCCAAGATGGTGTTGTTCTCGGTGTCCACCGTGATGGAGCCTTCGAAAGGTCCGTGGATCGAGTCGCGGCGCAGCAAGGAAGCGCGCTTGACTAGGTCATCATCGGATCCCTTGCGCACTACAACAGCGCGCAAACGCAATCCGTAGCCGCCGCGTTCAATCAGGATGCGGGCCAACAGGCGGCCGATGCGACCAAAGCCGTAAAGAACCACGTCAGCAGGCTCAGCTTCGTGAGCACCGTGCTTGCCGGCTACGTCAGCAAATTCGGTAGCCAAGAAAGCGTCGAGGTCAGCCTGACCCGACTCCTTGAACTTCTTGTTCAAACGTGCCAAGTCGACCGAAGCCGCTCCCACGTCCAACTTTTCAATGCCTTCAAGCAAGGCCAGCGTGTCAGCGATGGGAAGCTCCACGTTGTCCACGCGACGAGCGGCGCGGTGCGCCTTCAAGATGTCGATCGCGGATTTGTTGATGAGCTTGCGACCATACAGCGAGGTCACGACATTGTTATTGCGGTAGAGACGTCCGATTACTGGAATCATCTCTTCGGCGCTTTGCTCGCGCCCGCTCCACTCAGCGAGGGCAGCTGCAGACTGCTCTGTCATTGGCAATCCTTCCATTTCAGCCGGGGGTAACCCGGTTGGCACCGTGAAAGCACCTTTGCACATACGGTGGGCTCAAGCCGATGGATACCGGTTGATTGCCCACCTTCATCATAGGCAACTGGAAGGCGTGCGTGATAAAGAAGTCACTGCATGATTAGTCACACTCGCGCGGCAGGGACTCCTGGGCACGGTGTGTGGATGGGTTGAGCTGTACGCCGGGTTCTGTACGGCCGAAGCCGTGACGATCATCCATCTAGGATTGCCGTTGCCGACAACCTCAAGCGGTCTACCTGGTTACTCGGGCGGACAGCCCTCGAATGCAACCTTTCTGACCTTGCTCCAAGTGGGGTTTACCTAGCCAATCTGGTCACCCAAACTGCTGGTGGTCTCTTACACCACCTTTTCACCCTTACCGAAACGGCGGTTTGTTTTCTGTGGCACTTTCCTGCGAGTTACCTCGAGTGGGCGTTACCCACCACCCTGTCCTGTGGAGCCCGGACGTTCCTCGGGTCGTTTCCGACACGCGACCGTCCACTCAACCCATCCGACCATCCAGTTTACGGCAGTTCACCCTTAAGCTAGCTCAGTGCTGATTCTGATTCCTCCCTCCGAAACCAAAAAGCCCGCCCAAACCGGTGAACCGTTCGAGATGAACGAGCTGTCATTCCCTGTTCTGGCAGAAGCAAGGCATCGGGTACTTGAAGAACTGCACGAAGTTTCATCCCACCCAGAAGCTCTCAAGCTCCTTGGAGTGGGCGCTTCCCTTTCAGAAGAAGTGAGCCGCAACCTGGAGCTGCATACCGCTCCCGCCGCCCCGGCCTACAACATTTACGACGGCGTCTTATATGACGCGCTGGGCGTCAGCACGCTGGGACCCAAAGCCAAAGAACGGGTGGTGAGCTCCGTCGTCGTCATATCCGCGCTGTGGGGTGCTGTGGGTTTCGGCGACCGCATCCCCGCCTACCGGCTCTCCATGGGGACCAATTTGGGCAGCTTAGGCACCCTCTCGCGCTATTGGCGAGCCGCCTTGCTGGAACCACTCAACGAGCGCGCGAAGGGCGAATTGATCATCGATTGCCGTTCCAGCACCTACGCCGCAGCGTGGAAAGCGCCACTCGAGAACACCGTCAGCATCCACGTCAAACAGTGGCACAACGGTGCACTGAAGGTCATCACGCACGCCGCCAAACTCACCCGAGGAGAACTTGTACGGCACCTAGCGACCACGCGCAGAAAGGAGCCGTCCACCCCGGCCGAGCTTCTCTCGCTCGTCAAAACCGTGTGGCCCGATTCCATGTTGGAACCTGCAACCGCCACCAGTGAACACAAAATTCACATTGTGTTGCCGGCCGCCTCGACAGAGAACAAGAGTTAGTTCCACTCCTCCGAGCGCACCAAAATAACGCCGGAATCAGGGCACAAAACAACCTCCTCTGGGCGGGCGGCCTTGATCTCAGCAAGGTCTCCGGCAGCGAGTTTCATGCCGCTACCTTCGGACATTCCCTTCACAAGCCGAGCCACGCCAACTCCCCCGTTGCGAGCACGAATCTTGTCATACTGCGCCACGAGCGCTGGCGCGATGCTGGCTGCCAGACGTTGACGTTCCTCTTGGGCTACGCGCGCCTTGGACTGTACTTCGGCCAGCACTGCGCGAAGGCTCGTTTCCGTATCTTGCAACTTCGCTTGCGCGGAATCCACCTCTTGCTGCGCAGCCTCGAGCTCACTTTGGTGTTCTTCGGAGGTGCCCATGATCTCGATCTCTTGGCTTTCGAGATCAGCCTTCTTGGCGTGCAACGTCTGAATCTCATGCTGAAGGTTGGTGAGTGTCGATGCACTTCCCTTGCCCGAATCTAAAGCTCGCTGGTCCTTCTCGATCCGCTGTTGGACCGTGGATATCTCGCGCTCAATGGACTCTTCTTGTGTGCGAATCTCTTCGGCGCGGGCCAGGGCTTCTTCGTGGCGCTGCGTTGCACCTTTCACAGCGTTCCGGGCGGCGGCCAAGTCCGGGTGCTTCACCGTCTGTTCGAACGTTCGCTTCGAAACATCCAAAACGGTGTCCAACTGCTGGAGCTCTAGAAGTTTGAACTGGTCTTCAACGGGTGCTGTACCCATGGTGCCCCCTTCACAAGGATCTTTCTCCACACTAGTCCGGTTCACTACCCCGGCAGAAGACTTGGATGTCCACCCAACAGTGACCTCTAGCCGTTCAGGCAGAAATCCCACGGATCGGAGTTCACGTTGCTGACCATGATCTCCACATCCCATCCGGAGTCCTCGGCGTAGTTGATGAGAGATTGCGCTGCTGCGGGCAACCACATCCACTCACTGGCGAAGTGTGAAACATCCACGAGGTAGGGACGCCCGTCAAGAGTGGCTTCTTTGGCCTCAAGCGCTGGATGATGACGCAAATCAGCGGTCACATAGACATCGGCGTTAGCGGAGCGCACGGCGTCGAACAATGAATCGCCAGCGCCGCCGCAGATCGCTACGCGGCTGACGATCGCGTCCCGAGGGCCTGACACTCGGACTCCTCCGGCAACTTTCGGGAGTATTCCGTAAACTTTCCCCGCGAAGTCACCCAGTGTCGTCGGACTGACCAGATACCCCACCCGACCAATTCCCTCCTCCGGCAGCCCGCCGGTAGCCTGCGTGAGAGGAACGCACTCCTCAAGCCCCAGAATGTCCGCGAGGACATCGCTCACGCCACCCACCGCGGAGTCGCCATTCGTATGGGCGGTCAACAGCGCGCACTGATTCTCGATCAACGTATGAATGACACGGCCCTTCGGGGTCAGCGCCGAGACACCGTTGACCGGTTTCAGCATGAGCGGATGGTGGGAAATGATCAGATCCGCTCCGCGCTGCACCGCGTCCTCCACCACCGGAAGCGAAGGATCCACCACCCAGATGATCTTTCGGATTTCCTGATCTGGCCGTCCGGCCACCAATCCCACCGCATCCCAGGACTCTGCCAAAGACGCAGGCCACAACTGCTCAATGCCATCCATGATCTGCTGCAAATTGGGCGTGATGTTGGCTGGGGAAGTCATACGTTTAAGGTAGTCCAGAGTTTCAGGAATCTTTTGGCGCGACTTTGACTTGTACTGATTGTGGCTACAGAAGAAGAAACAAAAACCCCTGAACTAGAGACCTATCTATTGGCAGGCGGCTGTTTTTGGTGCCTAGACGCGTTGTACCGAAAGGTTCGCGGAGTAACCGAGGTAGTTTCCGGCTACACCGGCGGGCACTTCGACAACCCGGATTATCGTGCCGTCTGCACCGGAACTACCGGTCACGCTGAGGCTGTCGCGGTGCAATTTGACCCGGGCGTAGTCCCGCGCGACGTCATTCTGGACATGTTTTTCACGATGCATAACCCCACCACGTTGAATCGTCAGGGCTATGACGTGGGCACGCAGTATCGTTCCGCGATGTTCCCACTTGATGATGTCCAGAAGGCGGATTTTGAGCGCGCCATTGCTCGCACGCAAGAGCTGTGGTCAGATCCGATCGTCACCACCATCGAAGCCGTGGCGCCCTTCTACGTGGCAGAGTCTGTGCATCAAGACTTCTACGCTAAGCAGCCCGGGCAAGGCTATTGCCAGGTCATTATTGATCCCAAGCTCGCCAAGGCACGCCAGCAATTCGCACCGTGGATTCAAGAGCGCGTCGTCACTAGCTAGCGCGACGTTACTTTACGTGGCGCGAGCTCGCATGGAGCAGAGCGGACGCAGATAGGCTATGAGCTAAGAAGTGTTCCCTCGTGCCGTCTTAGGTCGTGCACGCTTGCTTTCCACCTAGTTTTCCTGCTGGCCAGTTGATTCAGAACATTGGAGGATGTCCCTATGGGCAAGATTTACAACAACATCGCTGAGGTTGTGGGCCGCACACCGTTGGTGCGACTCAACCGCATTTCCGAAGGCCTTCCCGGCAACATCGCCGTGAAGCTCGAGTTCTACAACCCAGCAAACTCGGTCAAGGACCGCATCGGCGTTGCCATTGTTGACGCCGCTGAGAAGTCCGGCGAACTCAAGCCCGGCGGAACCATCGTTGAAGGTACCTCCGGCAACACCGGCATTGCCTTGGCCATGGTGGGCGCAGCTCGCGGTTACAAGGTCATCTTGACCATGCCAGAGACCATGTCCACCGAGCGTCGCGTCATGCTTCGCGCTTTCGGCGCCGAGATTGTCTTGACCCCGGGTGCTGACGGCATGCGTGGCGCCGTTGAGCGCGCGAAGGAAATCGTCGCCACCACCGACAACGCCATCTGGGCACGTCAGTTCGCCAACGAGGCAAACCCAGCCATTCACCGCGCCACCACGGGCCAGGAAATCTGGGACGACACCGACGGTGAAGTTGACATCCTGGTAGCTGGAATCGGCACCGGCGGAACCATCACGGGCGCCGGCAGCCTCTTGAAGGAACTCAAGCCAAGCGTTCAGGTCATCGCAGTTGAGCCAAAGGATTCCCCCATCCTCAACGGCGGCAAGCCAGGCCCACACAAGATTCAGGGCTTGGGTGCAAACTTCATCCCTGAAATCCTTGACCAGAACATCTACGACGAAGTGCTGGACGCTACCCTTGAGGACTCCGTAGCAGTTGCTCGTCAGCTGGGTGTTCAGGAAGGTATCCTCGGCGGCATCTCTTCGGGTGCTGCCGTATGGGCCGCCCTGGAAGTGGCTAAGCGCGAAGAGAACCGTGACAAGCTGATTGTTGCTGTGGTTCCTGACTTCGGCGAACGCTACATCTCCACGGTTCTGTACGACGACATCCGCGGCTAATCACTACCTCGCAAGGAAGCAATGTCTTTCATTACTCGTCTCAAAGAAGATCTCGAAGCCGCCCGAGCGCACGATCCCGCTGCTCGCGGCGACCTTGAGAACTTCCTCGCCTATTCCGGTTTGCACGCCATCTGGGCTCACCGCGTCACCCACGCCATGTGGCAACGCGAAGAGCTCAAGTTCCCGGCGCGCTTGATCTCGCAGTTCGCACGGTTCTTGACCGGCATCGAGATCCACCCCGGCGCCACCATTGGCAAACGTTTCTTTATTGATCACGGCATGGGCGTGGTCATTGGCGAGACTGCTGAGATTGGCGATGACGTCATGCTGTATCACGGTGTCACTTTGGGCGGGCGCTCTTTGGCTAAAACCAAGCGACACCCCACCTTGGAAGATCGCGTGGTGGTAGGTGCTGGAGCGAAGATTTTGGGGCCCATCACCATCGGCGCTGACTCCGCTGTGGGCGCTAACGCCGTAGTGGTGAAGGACGCTCCTCAGAACTCGATCGTGACCGGTATTCCTGCGGTCAACCGTCCACGGCTTGAGAACGAACGCAAGCCTGCTGTTGATCCGGCCGAGTACATCGATCCTGCAATGTGGATCTAAGGTTCTTACGACAAAGATCCGGGTGGTCAAGCACTAAATGTGCTGACCACCCGGATCTTTTGTTTAACCGAGCTGAGACGCTTAGTGCGTGTCTACGGCTTCGATTTCGGTCTTGTCGCCGCTCCACAAGGTGTGGAATGTACCCTCGATGTCCACGCGCTGGTAGGTGTGAGCACCGAAGTAGTCACGCAAGCCCTGCGTGAGCGCTGCTGGCAGGCGGTCACGGCGCAGTCCGTCGTAGTAGGACAACGACGACGCAAACACCGGTACGGGGATTCCCAAACGTACCGCGGTGGATACGACGCGGCGCCACGCTGGCACGGCGTCAGCAATGACCCGAGAGAAGGTGGGTGCGAACAGGAGGTTCTTTGGTGCTTCTCCCCCGTCGTAGGCCTTCATGATCTCGTCCAAGAGTCGAGCACGGATGATGCAACCGGCACGCCACAAAGAAGCGATCTCGTCCAACTTGAGATCCCAGTTGTAGTGGCCCGCTGCGGAGCTGAGCATGTCCAGTCCCTGCGCATAGCCCACGAGCTTAGAAGCGAACAGTGCCTGGCGAACGTCCTCCACTAAGTCCGCTGGCAACTGTCCCAGTTCCTCGGTGCCGGCAGCCAGAACGCCCTGGGCTACTGGACGCTGGTCACGCTGCGAGGACAAGCCGCGAGCAAAAACAGACTCAGCGATGCCAGAAACGGGTGAACCAAGTTCAAGCGCTGAAATAACGGTCCAGCGACCCGTACCCTTCTGTCCAGCGGAGTCAACAATGACATCAACAAGTGGCTTACCAGTCTTGCTATCCACCTGGGCCAGAACTTCAGCGGTGATTTCAATGAGGTAAGAGGACAGCTCCGTCTTGTTCCACTCTTCGAAAATGGCGGCCTGTTCGCCTGGTTCAATTCCAGCGGCGTGACGAAGCAGGTCGAACGCTTCGCCGATCACCTGCATGTCCGCGTACTCAATACCGTTGTGCACCATCTTGACAAAGTGTCCAGCGCCATCGGTGCCCACCCAACGGCAGCACGGTTCGCCGTCGTACTTCGCAGAAATCTTCTCGAGCATCGGGCCCAGCGCGTCATAGGACTCACGGGAGCCGCCCGGCATGATCGAGGGGCCCAAAAGGGCGCCCTCTTCACCGCCCGACACGCCTACACCCACAAAGTGAAGACCCTTTTCAGCGAGAGATGCCTCACGTCGGCGGGTGTCATCGAAGTGGGAATTTCCGGCGTCGATAACGATGTCGCCTTCATCCAAAAGCGGGACCAACTGGTCAATCACAGAGTCAACAGGTGCACCTGCCTTGACCATGATCAGCACGCGGCGAGGCTTTTCTAGGCTGGAAACTAGCTGTTCCAGGCTCTCCGTGCGAACAAAATTACCCTCATCGCCATGTGCTTCAAGAAGGGCGTCAGTCTTTTCAACCGAACGATTGTGAATAGCAACGGTGTAGCCACTTCGAGCGAAATTTCGAGCCAAGTTGGCACCCATCACAGCAAGACCTGTGACACCGATGTTTGCAAGCATTCGCGATTTTCCTTTTTTGTTTGTATAGTTGTGACTCGTCGCGCTAAGAAATGTGCGAGACGGGTCTTTAGCTCAGCTGGTAGAGCGCCACGTTTACACCGTGGATGTCATCGGTTCGATCCCGGTAGGACCCACGATGAGGAGCCACTTCGGTGGCTCCTTTTTCGTTCCCAGCTAGTTCTTCCTGCGAGATACCAAGCGAGTTGCCGCCCATTCGCGGGAAACGCCCTCAGTCTTCGTAACGTGAAGGCCTGACGTGGGTGCCGCTTCCAAGATGTCCGCGGGCGGAACATGTCCCTCGCGTCCTGGCTTAGGAGTCAGCAACCAGATAGCGCCGCCTTCATCCAAGGACGTTTGCGAGTCAACAAGACCGTCAATGAGGTCTCCATCCTCGGCACGCCACCACAAGATGACAGCGTCGGCGACTTCGTGATCTTCTTCCGTGAGAAGCTCCGATTCGATGATGTCTTCAACATCGTCGCGCAGGTCAAAATCTACGTCGTCGTCATAACCCAGTTCTTGCACCAAGTCCCCGGACTTAAAGCCCAACTTTGACGCAACGTTTTCCTGCGCGCTCTCGGCGTCGCCCACAACATCTCCTTAGCTTTCGTGAGTATTAGTACCAAGCCAATACCCATTTTCTTCCCTTATCAAGCGAAACGCGGTCATAGTGGACAACTTCAAGTAATGATCAGTGTCCTATTTCACAAGATAAGGAAGCATTTCCTCAACGATAGTTCGTCCGTGAGACTAGAGTATGAAACCAACGCATCTTTGCGCCCATAGGTAGCAAATAACGTGACCTCCACGATTACCCGTACCAAGGAGAATTCAGCGTGGCTAACGAAGAACCACAGATCTCTGACATCCGAAGCGGATTGACAGCCCAGTTCAAGGACGTCGATCCGGAAGAGACGTCAGAATGGGTTGAGTCATTCGACTCGCTCGTCGAGACGCAGGGCACCGAACGTGCTCAGTACATCATCCGCTCGCTGCTCCAGCGTGCTGGCGCCAAGAGCGTCGGCGTACCAATGGTGACTACCACTGACTACGTCAACACCATCCCGGTTGATCAAGAGCCTTCCTTCCCGGGTAATGAGCAGTTTGAGCGACGCTACCGCGCTTTCATTCGCTGGAACGCTGCCGTCATGGTGCACCGTGCGCAGCGCCCGGAGATCTCCGTGGGCGGTCACATTTCTACCTATGCAGGTGCAGCAACCCTGTACGAAGTTGGCTTCAACCACTTCTTCCGCGGTCAGGACCACCCAGGTGGCGGCGACCAGATCTTCTTCCAGGGCCACGCCTCCCCCGGTATGTACGCTCGCGCTTTCCTCGAAGGCCGTTTGGGCGAAGATGACTTGGACGCTTTCCGTCAGGAAAAGTCCAAGAAGAACGGCATGCCGTCCTACCCGCACCCACGTGCCATGCCGGAGTTCTGGCAGTTCCCCACCGTTTCCATGGGTCTTGGCCCGATGGACGCCATCTACCAGGCGCAGAACAACCGCTACCTGCAGAACCGCGGAATTAAGGACACCTCTGACCAGCAGGTCTGGGCGTTCTTGGGTGACGGCGAAATGGATGAGCCAGAATCTCGCGGTCTGCTCCAGCTCGCTGCAAACGAAAAGCTGGACAACCTCAACTTCGTGATCAACTGCAACCTCCAGCGCCTTGATGGCCCGGTGCGTGGCAATGGCAAGATCATGCAGGAACTTGAAGCGTTCTTCCGCGGTGCCGGCTGGAACGTCATCAAGGTTGTCTGGGGCCGCGAGTGGGATGCCCTTCTGGAGAAGGATGAAGACGGCGCGCTCGTTGACATCATGAACCAGACCCCGGATGGCGACTACCAGACCTACAAGGCTGAATCCGGCGCTTTCGTGCGCGAGCACTTCTTCGGCAAGAATCCAAAGACCAAGGAAATGGTCGCGGATATGACGGATGAAGAGATCTGGAACCTCAAGCGTGGTGGCCACGACTACAAGAAGGTTTACGCCGCTTACAAGCAGGCTACGGAGCACAAGGGTCAGCCCACGGTGATCTTGGCCCACACGGTCAAGGGCTACGGCCTAGGCGCGCACTTCGAGGGCCGCAACGCGACCCACCAGATGAAGAAGTTGACCCTCAACGACCTCAAGCAGTTCCGCGATCACTTGCGTATCCCCATCACGGATGAGCAGCTCGAAGCGAACCCATACTTGCCGCCGTACTACCACCCAGGCATGGACGCACCGGAGATTCAATACATGATGACCCGCCGCCACGCTCTTGGTGGATTCGTCCCTGAGCGACGCGATCGCCACACGCAGCTCGCGTTGTCTGGTGACAAGGCGTACGAGGTCGCGAAGCGCGGTTCTGGCAAGCAGCAGGCCGCTACCACCATGGCCTTTGTGCGTTTGCTCAAGGATCTGATGCGCGACAAGGAATTCGGCAAGCGTATTGTTCCGGTCATCCCGGATGAGGCCCGTACTTTCGGTATGGACTCCTTCTTCCCGACCGCGAAGATCTACAACCCGAAGGGCCAGAACTACACCTCGGTTGACCGTGAGTTGGTTCTTGCTTACAAGGAATCCCCACAGGGCCAGATCCTTCACGCTGGCATCAACGAAGCTGGCTCTATGGCCGCTTTCATTGCCGCTGCGACGAGCTACTCGACGCACGGCGAACCGTTGATCCCGATCTACATCTTCTACTCGATGTTCGGCTTCCAGCGCACCGGCGATTCCATTTGGGCTGCCGGTGACCAGATGGCTCGTGGTTTCTTGGTGGGCGCTACCGCCGGCCGCACCACGTTGACGGGTGAAGGTTTGCAGCACGCCGACGGACACTCTCCATTGCTCGCGCTCACGAACCCTGCCGTGGTCACCTATGACCCTGCCTACGGTTACGAGATCGGTCACATCATGCGTGACGGCCTCGAGCGTATGTACGGTGGAAACCACCCTGATCCGAACGTCATGTACTACATCACCGTGTACAACGAGCCGATTCTGCAGCCTGCACAGCCTGAAGAGCTTGACGTCGAGGGCTTGCTCAAGGGTATTTACCTCTTGGCACCAGCGAAGATCGATGGACCGCGCGCCCAGCTTCTGGCTTCCGGCGTTGCTGTTCCTTGGGCCATGGAAGCACAGCAGATCCTCGCCGATGAGTGGGGTGTCTCCGCTGACGTTTGGTCCGTGACCAGCTGGACTGAATTGCGCCGCGACGGTGTTGAAGCCGAACGCGAGGCACTGACCAACCTTGGTCAGGAACCGCGCGTTCCGTTCATCGCTCAGCAGCTCGCTGGAGCAACAGGACCGATCGTCGCCTCCACCGACTACGTCACCGCGCTTCCGGACTCTGTTCGCCAGTTCGTTCCGAACGAGTGGGCAACCTTGGGTGCTGACGAGTTCGGTTTCGCCGATACCCGTGCCGCAGCTCGTCGCTACTACAAGATCGACGCACACTCGATGGTCGTCAAGACGCTCCAGATGCTGGGCCGTCGCGGCGAAGTCGATGCGAGCCTTGCACAGAGGGCGTTCGAAAAGTACGACTTGAACAACGTCAACGCTGGCACCAGCGGAAACGCTGGCGGCGACGCTTAATTCGCACAATGCTTGGTCCGGGGATAGCCCAGTAAGGCACCTGAAAGGGGCGGAATCAACTTCGGTTGGTTCCGCCCCTTCTTTGTAGACTTCCCACAAATTTGTATCGGGCGCTCGCGTCCGTATCCTTGGGAAGTATGACTTCCACCCGGCCACCTGCTCGCACCTCTGAGAGAGCAGGCTCGGCTGTGAATCCAGCCCCTAACGCCAGCCGCGAAACGATCGCTCGTGTCCGCGCCAATCTGGGACAGCTATCCACCGTGGCGTTGAAGCAAATGGATCAGTCGCTCCCGTGGTACCGCGGTTTGCGTCCCGAGGAGCGTTCGGCCCTGGGGCTCGTGGCGCAGCAAGGTATCTCCAGTTTTGTCTCCTGGCTAGAGTCCCCCAGCGCTCCGCAGTGGGTGGTCAACGACGTCTTCGGTGCTGCCCCCACCGAACTCACTCGCTCGATTAGTCTGCAGATGGCGCTTCAGCTGATCCGCGCCATCGTGGACGTCGTGGAACGGCAAGTTCCGCACTTGGCCCCCAACGCAGAGCAGCCGCTCTTGCGAGAAGCGGTCTTGATTTACTCTCGCGAGGTCGCCTTCGCCACCGCTGACGTGTACGCTCGCGCCGCCGAGTCCCGTGGCGCCTGGGATTCTCGCTTGGAAGCCCTTGTGGTGGACGCGATCATGCGGGGTGAAGATCCGGATTCTCTGCGCTCACGCATCTCCGCCATTGGCTGGAAATCACAGTCAAATATTTTGGTGATGATCGGCAATACGCCGGAGAATCCGGGGGCAAGCTTCGTGAGCGAGGTGCGCCGCGCGGCCACTCGCCACGTCAAAGATTGCTTGGTGGGCATTCAAGGGGACCGGCTCATTTTACTTCTTGGCGGAGTGAACGACGCCGCAGCTTACGTTCGCTTGGCCGCCTACTTTGGCCCGGGCCCGGTGGTGCACAGCACTATTGCTCAGTCTTTACAGGACGCGACCAAGTCCGCCCAGGGCGCACTTGCGGCCCTCGCGGCTGCCCACGCGTGGCCAGAAGCTCCGCGACCGGTGTCCTCCACCGATTTGTGGCCAGAACGACTCATGAACGGGGATGCCACGGCACGTACCGCACTGGTTGAAGCCGTGTATCAGCCGCTCCAGAAGGCCGGAAATGGACTCATCGAAACCCTAGCCGCGTACCTGGAGCTGGGGCATTCCCTCGAAGCAACTTCACGCGAACTGTTCATTCACACCAACACCGTCCGGTACCGACTCAAGCGCGTGCTGGATATCACAAGCTGGGACCCCCTCATTCCGCGTGACGCCTTTGTCCTTCATTGCGCTCTCACGGCAGGCCGATTAGCCGTCTTGAAAGAATGAGAACTGGCGTATCGGGAATAGACTGAAATTGTAGGTAAGCTACAAACTGTATTTGAGAGCTTGGTGTCCGCAGGACACGTGTGTTGGCTCAATCTTTTGAGAAGGTGAAATGGTGCTCGCGATTGTTTGCCCCGGACAGGGGTCTCAGGTTCCCGGTTTTCTCCAGCCATGGCTCGAGGTACCCGGCGTACGGGAACACCTTGAAGCCCTCTCAGAAGTGGTGGGCAAGGATCTCATTCACCTCGGCACTGAAGCCGATGAAGAGACCATCAAGGACACCGCCGTTGCTCAGCCACTCATTGTCGCTGCCGGTCTGGTCGCCGCCCGCGCCCTCTTTGGCGAAGATTCCTCGGTCCTCGATTCCGCGATTTTCGCAGGACACAGCGTTGGCGAAATTACCGCCTCAGCCATCTCCGGGGCACTCACGGAAGCAGACGCCGTCGTATTTGTGCGTGAACGGGCCAACGCCATGGCTAAAGCCGCCGCCGCCGTCCCCACGGGAATGAGCGCCGTCTTGGGTGGCGACGAAGCCGCAGTGCGTGCGCGCCTCGATTCCTTGCGGCTAACCCCCGCTAATGCCAATGGTGGCGGGCAGATTGTTGCCGCCGGAACGTTGGAACAGCTTGAACGACTCACCGATGAGCCACCGGAGCGAGCCCGAGTGATCCCGCTGAAGGTTGCTGGCGCGTTCCACACCTCGCACATGGCTCCGGCCGTGACGGTCTTGGAAGACCTTTCGGCATCGCTCTCCCCCGCCGATCCCCGTTCAGTGTTGCTGAGCAACTTTGACGGACAACCCGTTGCGAGCGGCAGCGCTAACCTTGCGTCCCTCGTCGCTCAGGTCTCCCGCCCGGTCCGCTGGGACGCGTGCATGGAGACGCTGCTTGCTCAGGGAGTGACCGGAATTATTGAGCTTCCTCCTGCAGGAACGCTCGTAGGACTCGCGAAGCGCGGCATGAAGGGTGTTGCCTCCCTCGCCGTAAAGAGCCCTGAAGACTTAGAGGCCGCACGGGCCTTTGCGGCGGAACACACCGCACCATCAGAGAAAGAAGTTTAGAGTGACCGCAACTCTTAATCAGCTGACCCCTAACAAGCATGCACGGATCCTCTCCGTGGGTGCTTTCCGGCCCAGCAACCTCGTCACCAACGACGATCTCGTAGAGGCTATCGACTCTTCTGACGAGTGGATCCGCCAACGCACGGGCATCATCACCCGTCAGCGTGCGGATGCGGAAACTTCGGTTCTTGATATGGCTGAGGGTGCCGCTCGCGAAGCTCTCGCGAATGCTGGAATTGAGGCTTCCCAGCTGGGTGCAGTCATTGTTTCCACTGTGACGTTCCCGTTTGCTACCCCCTCCGCAGCAGCTGCACTCTCAGGACGCATTGGCGCTTCCCCAGCCCCAGCGTTTGATATCTCAGCTGCGTGTGCCGGTTACTGTTACGGCGTGGCTCAGGCAGATGCTTTGGTTCGCTCCGGCATGGCTGAATACGTCCTCGTTGTGGGGGTTGAGAAGCTCAGTGATTTCATCGACTCCACCGAACGCACCATCTCCTTCTTGCTCGGCGACGGCGCCGGCGCTGTAGTCATCGGCAAGTCAGAGGTCCCCGGCATTTCCCCGTCGGTGTGGGGCTCCGAAGGCGAAAAGTGGGACACCATCAGCATGACCAACTCATTGTTGGATCTGCGCACTTTGGCCCTGGCTGCGGAAGCCAACCCAGGCGAAAAGGCTATTGCTGCCGAAGGTACCGAGAAGCTCTGGCCAACCCTGCGCCAGGACGGACCTTCCGTCTTCCGCTGGGCAGTCTGGGAAATGGCGAAGGTGGCTAAGAAGGCCCTCGACGACGCCGGCATCACCTCCGACGATCTCGCCGCTTTCTTGCCTCACCAGGCCAACATGCGCATCATCGACGAAATGGTCAAGCAGCTCAAGATCCCAGAAACGGTTGTAGTTGCTCGCGATATCGCCGAGTCTGGTAATACCTCCGCAGCGTCGATTCCATTGGCGATGCACCGAGTGTTGAAGGAGAACCCTGAGCTTTCAGGAGAACTCGCACTTCAAATTGGTTTTGGCGCCGGACTCGTTTTTGGCGCTCAAGTGGTGGTCTTGCCCTAGTACTGCTCGCAGTACTGAGCTAAGTCCACCAACACTGTCCACTCCGCAAAAAGCGGTTGGAGAACGTGCCGGTTTTCCGGCCCACGAAAGCCGGGTAACCGGCACCAGAAAAGGAGCACACATGGCAAGCAACGAAGAAATCTTGGCCGGCCTCGCAGAGATCGTCAACGAAGAAACCGGTCTTGAGACCTCGGACGTTCAGCTCGAGAAGTCCTTCACCGAGGACCTTGACATCGACTCCATCTCCATGATGACCATCGTCGTGAACGCAGAAGACAAGTTCGGCGTGAAGATCCCGGACGAGGAAGTCAAGAACCTCAAGACCGTTGGCGACGCTGTTGACTTCATCTCGAAGGCACAGGACGCCTAAGTCTTCTCTGAGTTTGTAGCGAACCACTACGTTCGCCGCTAGATCGTGTGGTGTGGAAGCGACTGCCCGTTGCTCCACACCACACGTTCACTACCTAGACTTCTACCCCACTCCCCAAAGACGCTTGAGCGCTGGTTCGAGCAGCCAATCCACACAACGGAGACTTATCCATGACACGCAAGGTGGTCATTACCGGACTCGGGGCCTTCACGCCCATTGGAAGCGACGCACCCACCACGTGGGAAAACTCGCTCAAAGGTACGTCGGGTGTCCGCAAGCTCACGGACGAGTGGGTTGAAAAGTACGAGCTTCCTGTCAGCATCGCGGCTAAGGCAGCCGCTCCTGCAGCAGACTTCTTGTCCCGCGTTGAAATGAAACGTATGGACCCGTCCACCCAATTCGCGGTCATCGCAGCCCGTGAAGCGTGGAAGGACTCCGGCATCGATACGGACGCCATTGATCACGACCGATTCGCGGTATCCTTCGCCACTGGCATTGGTGGCGTGTGGACCTTGCTCGATGGGTGGGACACCCTGCGGGAACGCGGTCCGCGACGCGTGATGCCAATGACCGTTCCCATGTTGATGCCTAACGGCCCGGCCGCTGCTGTGAGCCTTGACCTGGGAGCTCGCGGATCCGCACGCACACCAGTGTCAGCTTGCGCCTCCGGTACGGAAGCAATGGCTCAGGGCCTTGAACTTATCCGTCAAGGTAAGGCTGATGTTGTGGTGGTTGGTGGCGCTGAAGCTGCTATTCACCCTATGCCGATGGCTTCTTTTGCTGCCATGCAAGCACTGTCCAAGCGCAATGACGAACCCGAACGCGCTTCACGCCCTTATGACATCGACCGCGATGGCTTTGTCATGGGCGAAGGCGCTGGCGCCATTGTTCTTGAATCCGAAGAGCACGCTCTTGCCCGTGGCGCCCGCATTTACGCGGAGCTCGCCGGTGCAGGAATCACCTCCGACGCTCACCACATCACCGCGCCTGACCCAGAAGGCCTTGGTGCAACGCGTGCGCTTCGTGCAGCAATGGAAGACGGCGGAATTGTTCCGACGGACGTCGTCCACGTCAACGCCCACGCTACCTCCACCCCAGTGGGTGACGTTCCGGAATACACCGCTTTGAAGACCGCTCTTGGCGATCACCTCGAGGATGTTTGGGTGTCGGCAACAAAGTCGCAGATGGGCCACCTCTTGGGAGCCTCGGGCGCGGTTGAATCTGTCCTCACCACGCTGGCCGTGTACCACCGCAAGGCGCCTCTGACCATCAACCTTGAGAACCAGGATCCAAAGATCCCCCTCAAGGTCGTGACTAGCCCCACGGATTTGCCAGAAGGTGAGATCGTTGCGCTGAACAACTCGTTCGGCTTCGGCGGCCACAACGCCGTCGTCGCCATTCGCAGCTACACGAAGTAAATCTAGAAACCTCAAAGGGAGGGTTTCTCGTCCAGAAATGGATGAGAAACCCTCCCTTTGCTGTTGGTCTGGGCCTTCCTCAAACGCTTTCGCGCACCCAGACACCTAGGTGATCAGCCAACTAGGGGTTCACAGTCCTGATTGGCTGATCGACCAGTGGGCATTACACCGAGAGTAAATGCCACTAAGAGATGGAGCTACTAGCCGACGCGGTGGAGCCAACGGACGGGAGCGCCGTCTGCTGCATGGCGGAACGGCTCGAGTTCTTCGTCCCAGGCCTCGCCCAATGCCAGTGAAAGCTCTTGATACACCACGGCTGGTTGTCCGGCGCCTGATTCGTAGGCATAACGGATGCGATCTTCGCTCACCATGATGTTTCCGGCCGCGTCCGTGGTGCCGTGGAAGATTCCCAACTCAGGGGTGTGCGACCATCGGCTACCGTCTACGCCGAGGCTTGGCTCTTCGGTCACTTCATAGCGAAGCTGTGCCCAGCCGCGCAGCGTGGATGCCAGTACGGCGCCTGTTCCTTGAGGACCGGTCCACCCCACTTCGGCACGGAAAGAGCCGGGCTCGGCTGGTTGTGGGGACCAAGACAATTGTGTGCGCTGCTCAGTGATCGAGCCAATGGCCCATTCAATATGTGGACATAGCGCAGTAGGGGCAGAGTGAATAAACAGCACTCCCCTAGTCTTGACGTCACTCATCTTTCCTCCTGTGAACCGGTGGTGCGTCTTCCCCTACGACCACTGTTCTAAGAAAAGTCTGAATGACCTAACAATCATTGTGCCTGAAGATGAGAAAAATCACCAACCGACTTTTCGATTGATGAATCTCTTTCTCTCCAAGCGGTAGTTGATGTCAATTAGTCGGTAACTTCCGGTTGCAGTTCCAAGGGTTAGGAGCGCGGATGGGCCCGAGCGAAGCTCTCCCGGAGGCGATCAATAGACACGTGGGTATACAGCTGAGTAGTTGCCAGCGAGCTATGTCCCAGAATTTCTTGAACGGCGCGCAAATCTGCACCTCCGTCGAGGAGGTGCGTGGCTGCCGTGTGTCGAAGAACGTGCGGTCCGCGTGCCGAAGTGTCGCCGAGTTTTTCGAGGCGTTGCGATACAACGTCTCTGACTTGCCGCTGGTTGATTCGGGCGCCGCGTTTTCCCAAGAACAGCGCAGCTCTTGCATCACTTGTGGTCGCCGGCGCAGAGTCTTGGGCATTGGCACGAATATTTCGTCGACCGCGGTCCAGCCACTCGCCGAGGGCATCCCGTGCCGGAAGGCCGAAGGGAACCGTGCGTTGCTTGTCTCCCTTGCCGGTAACTCGCACGACGCACCGTTCGAGGTCCAAGTCATCCACATCAATGCCTACCAGCTCCCCCACACGAATGCCGGTGGCATAGAGCAACTCGATCATGGCCTGATCCCGTGAGTGGACGGACTGTTCCAATTGGGACTCCGCCGACTCACCTACCTTCGGTTGTCCTTCCGATGCGTCACCAGAGGAGTTCTGGGTTGGTTGGATGAGCCGCGACATTTGATCATTGCGAAGGACTGGCGGAAGTTTCTTCTCCAGCTTCGGAGACTGCAGTCGCAAGGATGGATCCAGAGAAATGAAACCTTCTCGTTTTGCCCATGCAAAGAGTCGGCGAATGGAGGATTGACGTCGTGCCAGTGTGGTTCGGGAAACGCCGGAACTTTGCTGAGCTGCCAACCAAGTCCTCAGGTGCGAAAGAGTGGTTTCGCCGAAGTCCTCGACACCCATTGAGGTCAAGAAAGTTTGGAGATTCCGCACGTCACCCAGATAGGCGCGCACGGTATTGGGACTCACGTTGCGCTCCAGCGCTAGGAATCGCTCAAATCCATCTCGCCACTGCTGGTTGACTGCACTCACGTTTTCACTCTAGTGGCCATTCCTCGTGGTTCCGGTTCAAGGAGTGCACTTTCAGGCACTTGGGGTTCGGTTGCTTGGGGATGCCCTTTTGCGCCACAGTCCGTTCTTGGATTCCGCCAGGCCCTGTCCGTTGAAGCGCGAGAGCCCGGACAGCACCGCGCCAACGTTAAGACCGGAGGCAACGCTCAAGCTATCGACGTCGGCCCAACCGCGAACTGGCAGTGCGTCTAGAAGCATGAGATCGTTTGCGCTGAGCTGATCGTGAGCACGCGACTCGCTCTTCATGAACGGCAGGTCCGTCTCGGTAGGCAAATAGCCGTCATGGTGTCCCATCAGCAGCGCCACATCCTGAGCATCCCTTATCAGCTCGGCACCTTCTTTAATCAGCTTGAGCGTTCCTTGGGAAGTGGCTGCAGTAACGGGCCCAGGGACTGCTCCAAGCGAACGTCCCAGTTCAACTGCATGGTGGGCGGTGGAGAGCGCCCCGGACCGCCATCGAGCTTCCACCACCACAGTGGATTCACTCAAGGCTGCAATGATCCGGTTCCGTTGCAAAAAGCGCCAACGCGTTGGCGCAGTTCCCGGCGGAGTCTCTGAGAGAAGAACACCTCGCGCACAAATCTCTTGGAGCAGATCGCTGTTGCCCACCGGATAGAACCTGTCGAGACCGCCAGCCATAACGGCCATGGTGGGCATCCGAAAGTTCTGGTCATCGACGGTCAGTGCGCCGCGATGCGCCATGGCGTCAATTCCGTAGGCTCCACCGGAGATCACGGTCAGTCCTTTGTCCGCGATTCCGCTTCCCAGATCAATGGCCACGGAGTTCCCGTAGGCTGAGGCGTCACGCGATCCGACAACGCTCACCATGGATTTTCGAAGAGGCCATTCATGTGGTTCTAAAGAGCCTCTCCACCACAAACAGAAGGGCGCCATCATCCCCAGATCACTGAGTTGGGTGGGCCACCCTTGATGATGGGAAGTGAGCACCCCGCCTCCCAATCGGTTGATCTGGCGCACGGAATCAAGGACAGCGTCATGGTTAACTCGGGCCCGCCACCCAGACACTGCATCCGCGAGATGGCGTTTGCCAGGTTTGATTCTCCATGATTCCAGCAGTTCACTCACCGCCTGTTGCAGATTCGCGTCTACAAGTGCTGGTGATCCGGAGACGAATTCGTAGGCATCACACAGCCCAAGAACTTCAATGAGCGCACGAGCGTGCACATCCCCGGGTTCTGCGAGTCGAGACATGCCTGCAGCTGCGATCATCTCCGCGTGCCTGCTCACTTCAATCTGCGGACCTGTGCCGATTCTCATAAACGATCCGCTTATGTCTCGTTCAGCAATGGCCTGCTCAACCTCTACAGATGCACGATCCATGAGCGAGAGGGGCAACCGTGGTTGAGCGCCGTGTTCCATGCCGGCAGCCTGTTCCGGGCGTGATTCGGTCATAGTGTCATTCCTTGTCGAAGTGTGAGGGCTTGGTGGATGTGGTCTTCATCCGGAGAAGTGGTTCCATCGAGGTCGCACAGTGTCCAGGCGATTCGTAGAACGCGGTCATATCCTCGGCCGGAAATCTTCCCTTGGTCGGAGGCCCTGTCCAGCGGACGGCGCTGACGAGATCCCACGGCAAATGCTCCGCGAAGCAGACTTCCGGGTACTTCCGCGTTAGTCGAGATTCCCAGCGATGCCCACCGCTCCGCCTGAGCAAGCCGTGCGGTCTGCACTCGTTCTCGGGTTTGCGCCGAGGTGATTCGCTCCGTACGTGCTCCGACAACTTGCTGGGCGCGAGTCTGCGGTTGTACGTCAACGCGGATGTCGATGCGGTCCAGCAGCGGACCGGAGAGCCGAGCAAAGTAGCGTCGCCTGGCGTCTGGACGACACGTACAGTCGGAACCCGTTCCAGAGAAGAGTCCACATGGACAAGGATTGGCCGCCAAAACCAATTGGAACCGTGCCGGATACTCGGCCGCTCCGGTGGCTCGATGGATGGTGAGTTTTCCCTGCTCGAGCGGTTGCCGCAGCGCATCGAGGGTTTTGGTCTGAAACTCTGGGGCCTCATCCAAAAAGAGGACGCCCCGGTGAGCTTTGGAAATAGCGCCCGGCCGCGGGATACCGGAACCGCCACCAACCATGGCCGCCATGCTTGCCGAATGATGCGGACTCACGAACGGCGGCCGAGTGATGAGCTTCTGGATGGGCTTGCCGCCCATGGATAACGAATGAATGGACGTTGATTCTAGGGATTCTGTGAGGTCCAGATCCGGCAAGATAGTGGGCAGTCGTTCAGCAATCATGGTTTTACCGGATCCTGGTGCCCCTACCATCATCAAGTGATGAGCACCAGCAGCTGCCACTTGCAGGGCGAACTTCGCGTGGGCTTGACCGTCAACATCAGCGAGATCAGGCGCCACGGAACTTTCGTCGACCGCCACCGTCCCATCGGTTCCCGCTGCAGAGCCCAAAGAATGCTCACGGACTGAGAGGTTCGGAAAGGTCAGTCCCTGCGGATCGACCCCCAAAGCAGTGAGGAGCTCGCACACGTGCTGAAATCCTCGAACATCAACGTCACCTGCTAGTTGAGCTTCGGCCAGATTTTCGGCGGGTACCGCGAACTTGCGGATGCCAGACGCTTGTGCTGCTACGACGGCAGGGAGAACGCCTGGAACAGGACGGAGAAAACCGTCTAAGGTGAGCTCCCCCAGAAAGACAATGTCTGGCGGAACCGTCAAGACGTTATCCGCCATGAGCGCACTCAAAAGGATCGGTACATCGAACGCCGTGCCGCGTTTGGGCAGTGCCGCGGGCATGAGATTCACAGTGAGTCGCCGAGGCGACAGCGGTAATCCAATGTTTCGGGCCGCAGAACGAACCCGGTCCCGGCTCTCGGTCAGCGAAGCATCCGGCAAACCCAAAAGAACAAAAGCCGGTAATCCCCCGCCGACGTCAGCTTGAACCTCGATCACATAGCCTTCGAGCCCCACCAGAGACACCGACAAACTCCTCCCGAGGCTCACAGTGTCACTCCGGAGTAATAGTCCACGCTGGGTGGGGCGGAAGGTTTCATGGTGACAGCTGCGACGTCGATACGCTGACGAGAAAAGGGTCGTGAATGTTCCAGCGCCCAGGCCCGAAGAAGCCGATTCAGCCGCGCAATTTTGGTACGGTTGACCGCCTCGGCGGGGTGCCCGTAACCGACGCCCGAACGGGTCTTGACTTCAATTGCCACCAGATACCCGACGTCCTCCGCCACGAGGTCCAGCTCCCCCTGAGCGCAACGCCAGTTTCTGTCCAGCACGTGCATTCCGCGCTGCTCCACGAAGTCGCGCACCAGCTCTTCGCCGTCCGCCCCCAAAATTTGGTTATGTCCCATGTGCCCTCCTGCAAGGTCTCCCCTACAGGATTCACGCTTCACACACCGGCACGAGCGCCATGGAGCCAGAATGTGGAAAAGGGACCGCCGCACCGAGTGCAATGATCCCTTGTGGGTGAAACGCGTGCGAGTTTTGTCTAACTCACCTAGTTCCCCAAGCTTCCATCTTTAGGCAACGTCAATTCATCATTCTTGGAGATTTCTTCCACGTTGACGTCCTTGAACGTGATCACACGGACGTTCTTCACGAATCGCGCGGTCCGGTACACGTCCCATACCCAGGCGTCCTGCAACGTCAGGTCAAAATAGACTTCGCCGTCCGCTGACCGCGCCTGGAGATCCACGGAGTTCGCCAGATAAAACCGACGTTCGGTCTCCACCACGTAGGTGAAGAGATTGACGACGTCTTTGTACTCGCGGTAGAGCTGAAGCTCCATATCCGTCTCATAGTTTTCGAGATCTTCCGCACTCATGAGTCCTCCTTGAGAGTTTTCGTGACGCCTTTGAGCCAAGTCACCCGGTGAAATTCCGTCACGCCGAATTCTTCGATTCCCGCGTAGTGCCCGCTACTTCCGTACCCAACATTCGACTCCCAACCATACTCCGGATGGGCGGTCGCTAGCTCACGCATGTAGGCGTCTCGCTCCACTTTGGCGAGCACACTCGCCGCCGCCACCGAAGTACAGTCGCGGTCTGCTTTGGGACGCACCTGAACGTCGAGGTCCTCCACCGCTAGCCCCAGCTCCCGCAACCAGGCATCGGGACGCGAGCCGGCGTCGTCGTCCGCTAAAACGTCAAAAAGTGAGTCTTGATGCTTACCTGAGGTGAGCCAATTGAAACTGCCGTCCAACAGAATTCGCAAGCGACCGCTCGAAATCAGTTCTGCAAGTTCTAGGTCGGCGCTCATCGCCTGTAGCGCTTGAAGTCCGGCTCGACGCAGGGCTTCCATGATGCCGAGCTCGTCCACGTCGCGGGCGCTCACGCTACCGACGCCGGAGGCAACGCCCCAGCGCCTCACCTTCTCGTACATCTCCTCGCGCTGCGGTCGCGTCATGAGCTTGCTGTCACGTACGCCAGTCAGGGCGGTGGCCCGCAGCGGGTGGATTGCGACCATCCCAACGCTGACCGGGCCCGCAATGGCGCCGCGGCCCACTTCGTCGCAGCCAATGACGAGGTCGATTCCTTCACGTCCCCACGCGCGTTCTACACGAAGTGACGGCTTGCTCACGGTGCTCATGCGGGTACTCCCCAGCGCTCGACCGGCCAGAACACGACGTTCGCGCGTCCCACCACTGAGGTAGCGTCAACGAAGCCGCCATTGACGTCCGTGTGGAAGCGTGAGTCGGCGGAATCGGACCGGTTATCGCCCATGACCCACAGTTTTCCTGCGGGAACAATGACGTCAAAGGCTACTTGTGATGGCCACAGTGCCTCGGGTAGATACGGTTCGGTGAGCGCCTCGCCGTTCACCATGATGGGACCGGCGCCGCCGTCGTGGCTTACGCGATCTCCGGGCAGCCCAATAACCCGCTTCACAAGGTATTGATGAGGATCCTCAGAGGCAAGACCCACGAACTGCAGGGCGTTCGTCACTGCTGAATCGGTCTGCTCCGGTATCGCGGGCAACCACTGTTGATCATCCCGGAATACGACGACGTCACCCCGGTTCAGTTGCACCGGATCGAATCCAATAATCGCCACGGCAACGCGATCACTGACCTGAAGTGTAGGCTCCATGGATTCGCTTGGAATGTAGAAGGTGCGGAATACGAAGGTTTTCATGAGGAACGCCAACACCACGGCAACCGCCAGAATGATGAGAATCTCACGCAGCGCTGATTGCCATGCGGGACGTTGGGCTCGTTTTTCGGCAGAAGCGTTCTCTTCAGGAACCCGCGCCGCGCTCTCAACCATGGGCTTGGTCATCTACGAGCTCTCGCGAAGTGGCGGACATCGGAAGCGAGGCAACATGTCCTGCGCGTTCCCACGGCAAAATGATGCGGTCCACTCTGCCAATCACGCGGTCCACGTCAATCATGCCGCCACCGGGACGTCCCAAGAGTGCGCGGGAGTCCTCGGAAATAGAGCGGTGATCGCCCATGACCCAGATGCGGCCCTCGGGAACAATCACGTCAAACTTCTGCTCACTGGGCGCATCGTCTGGATAAAGATAGTCCTCGGTCAGCGGCTCACCGTTGAGGGTCAGTTTTCCGTCAGTGCCGCAACAGCTAACACGGTCCCCACCCACACCAATCACGCGCTTGACGAAGAGCGTGTCATCGCCGGCGAGTCGGACGGATTGAAGAAAGTCCAGAACCAGATTTGAATCTCCGTAGGAAAGCATGGAACCGCGGCCATCGAAGACCACCACGTCGCCGCGTTGAATGGGTTCGGATTGATAGGCCAGCCGGTTGACGGAAATCCTGTCATCGACACCCAGCGTGGGTTCCATGGAACCGGAACTCACATAAACGAAGTCAATGATGGTCGCCCGCACAATGATCGCGATCACGGCGGCGAGGGCGAGGATTAAAACGCCGAGGCGCCACCCCCGAAAGAGAGAGCGGCGCCCCGAGCTGGCAGAAAACTGCTCTGCCATAAACTACTGCGTTCCTTACTTGGCGGTTGCGCCGAAGTCACGCTTCTCGCGGATGCGAGCAGCCTTACCGTGGCGATCGCGCATGTAGTAAAGCTTGGCACGACGAACGTCACCACGGGTTACGAGCTCGATCTTCTCGATCACTGGGGAGTGAACGGGGAACGTACGCTCAACGCCAACGCCGAAGGAAACCTTACGAACGGTGAACGTTTCGCGAACGCCGCCACCCTGGCGACCCAACACGAAGCCCTGGAACACCTGAACACGGGTGTTCTTGCCTTCGATGATGTTTACGTGAACCTTAACGGTGTCACCAGCGCGGA
The DNA here is from genome assembly GCF_014201135.1 of Neomicrococcus aestuarii. NCBI lineage: Bacteria > Bacillati > Actinomycetota > Actinomycetes > Micrococcales > Micrococcaceae > Neomicrococcus > Neomicrococcus aestuarii. The sequence goes on from NZ_JACHDR010000001.1 coordinate 893,176, forward strand.
AGTCTGGAACATCGTTGCGCAGGCTAGCTGCGTCCAAAGAGTCAAGAATATGCATAGTGCTACTCCTACGAGGCTGCCGCCAGTCAACCTTCGCTATCGCGGTTCGTCGCAGGGCTGCTCAGAGCCCAGCAATTATGCTGACCACTTAACGTGGATGCTGCGGAACCGAAGTGAAGTTCCTAGTCGATCGAATGATCTTCTAGTGTCTTAGCAGGTGATTCGTTTCCCCTCGCGGCAGGAAGCGACGTGCCAAGCACAGCTTCCTATTCTGCCATACTTTCGGGCTTCGGTACGAACCGATCGCCTTCGATCATGTACCCTGCGTGCCACAACAAATCGCGGTCTTTGCGGTTGGTGGTGGCGGGGTCAATGTCGAGAATCAGCTCGGGACGGCGCTGGGCCGTGCGCGTGAGCTGAGCTTCGCGACGGAAACGAGCAATCTTTCCGTGATTTCCAGACAAAAGCACCTCGGGGACCTCAAGGTCCCGCCACGTTGAAGGCTTGGTGTAGACGGGGTATTCCAAGAGTCCGTCCTCGTGAGATTCCTCAACGAGCGACTCTGGGTTGCCTACTACTCCGGGGATGAGTCGGCCGATAGCCTCGATCATCGCCAGCACAGCCACTTCTCCCCCGTTGAGCACGTAATCGCCCAAGCTCACGGGGAGGACACGGAACTTATCCGATGCCCATTCGTAGACGCGCTCGTCGATTCCTTCGTAACGGCCGCACGCGAACACCAACTGCTCCTCGTGGGACAACGCCCGCGCGAGCTGCTGGTTGAAGACGTGGCCGGAAGGCGTGGGGATGATCAAGACGGGCAAGGATGGATCCTCGACCGCGGTATCCGTTGCTTCACCTGGCAGCACGCTCTCGAGAGCGAGAGCCCACGGTTCCGGCTTCATGACCATGCCGGCGCCGCCGCCGTAGGGGGAATCATCCACGGTGCGGTGCACATCAGTGGTGAAGTCACGCAGGTTGTGCGCGGTGAAGTTCAGGAGTCCAGCTTCACGGGCCTTGCCCAGCAAGGACACATCGAGGACGTTGAAGATCTCCGGGAAAATCGTGATCGCATCAATGCGCATTACTGTTCCTCAAGCCCATCGTCCGGAACGGAGTCGCCCTTGTTGACGGTGAAGAGTCCGTCAGGCGGCGTGAGGCGCACAAATCCGCCCTCAAGGTCCACCTCAGGCACGATCTGCTCTACGAACGGAACGAAGACCTCTTCGCCTTCGTTATCTTCCACCACAAGAAGGTCCTGCGCGGTACCCGTGCGAAGTCCAGTGACCTTGCCAACGACGGCGTCACCAATGCGAACTTCAAGGCCCTCAAGCTCGTGCTCGTAGTAGCCTTCGGAGTCGTCTTCTTCCACTTCTTCAGTATCGAAGTACAGGAAAGTTCCGCGTGCGGCTTCGGCGTCGTTACGGCTGACGATTTCCTCGAAAGCCACCACCAAAATCTCTTTATTCCAGCGGGCGCCTTCAACCGTCAAGTGCGGGTGTGCGCTGTTCTCGGCTTCCAGGACGGTACCGGGAGCGAAGCGGGATCCGGGATCGTCTGTCATGACTTCGACAGTCACTTCGCCGCGGATTCCGTGGGGCTTGCCGAGTCGGGCAACGCGAACGCGCATTTTTCTTCCTTGCGGTCAGTGGGTAAGTGGTTAAAGTACGACGGCGGCTTGGTCACCTTATCGAGGTACCAAACCGCCGTCTACATTACTTGAGAGAAGCTCTCTCGCGGTGCCGTTCGTTGTTAGTTCGAACGACGATCCGTATCAACTACGTCAACACGAACTCCGCGACCACCATCAAGTGCAGCTACCACCGTGCGCAAAGCACGGGCAGTGCGACCCTGACGGCCAATCACACGGCCAAGATCCTCCGGGTGCACGCGAACCTCAAGGGTTTCACCGCGGCGACCGTTGCGGACCCGCACGTCAACCTCATCAGGAGCGTCAACAATGCCACGGACCAAGTGATCGAGAGCGTCAGCCAACATTAGTTAGCCTCTGCAGCTTCTTCAGCCGGTGCTGCTTCTTCAGCGGCAGGAGCTTCTTCAGCTGCTTCCTCAGACTTGTCAGCCTTCTTGGTGATGGCTTCTGGAAGAATGACGGAGCCCTTTTCAGGTGCAACGAAAGCTTCCTTGGCAACCTTGGTCTTCAAGGTGCCTTCCTGGCCTTCGATGCCCTTGAACTTCTGCCAGTCACCAGTGATCTTGAGGATCGCTGCAACCTGCTCGGTTGGCTGTGCGCCAACGCCGAGCCAGTACTGAGCACGCTCGGAGTCAACTTCGATGAACGAAGGCTCCTCGGTTGGGTGGTACTTGCCGATTTCTTCGATCGCACGGCCATCGCGCTTTACGCGAGAATCCATGACGACAATGCGGTAGTACGGTGCGCGCATCTTGCCGAAGCGCTTCAAACGGATTTTTACGGCCACGGTTGTGGTCACTCCTGTTTCTGTAAAAATTGCCGAACCAGCCGTTCTGCTCCCGTGGGGCGGGCCATACTTGGGGGTTCTAAGGACAAGATGATCACACGGAGAGAGGGGCCGTTGTCATCGAGTACCTGTCTATTATGCCAGAAAACTCGCAACTACGCGTACATCATCTCCGTGCGATTCGCCCCACTTTTCCAAGCCCGTCCCGAACTCGTTCTAAATTCGGTTCCGAGGTCCGGAAGAAGTGGGTCTATTTGCCGAGGAACTTATCGAATCCCTTAGGAAGATTCAATGCTGACGGATCAAAATCCTTCGGGATTCCCTGACCAAAAGCTGCACCGCTAGGAGCCTGCGCCTTCTTGTTGGCTGCTTCCTGAGCGGCCTGTGCAGCCTTGGCTGGGTTTCCGAACTTCTGCTGCTTCTTCTTGTTGCCACCCTTTGCGGCGCCCTTCGCCGGGCGACGTGCGCCTCCTGGCATACCTGGCATGCCCCCGCCTTGAGCGAGCTTCTTCATCATCTTTTGCGCTTCACCGAAACGCTCCAGCATCTGATTCAGCTCGGAGACGGACACGCCCGAACCCTTGGCGATACGGGCACGACGGGATCCGTTGATGATCTTCGGAGCCACGCGTTCGTGAGGGGTCATGGAACGAATCATCGCTTCGATGCGATCCATCTGGCGATCGTCGAACTGCTCAAGCTGCTGCCGAGAAATAGCGGCACCTGGCATCATGGCCAGCATCTTCTTGAGCGAGCCCATCTTCTTGATCTGCTGCATTTGGGCCAAGAAGTCATCGAGAGTGAAGTCCTCGCGATCCACAAACTTCTGCGCCATGCGCTCGGCTTCGCCCTTGTCCCACGAGCGCTCCGCTTGCTCGATGAGCGTGAGGATGTCACCCATGTCAAGGATGCGGCTGGCCATACGGTCCGGGTGGAACACCTCGAAGTCGTCCAGGCTTTCACCCGTGGAGGCGAACATGACCGGCTTGCCCGTCACGGAGGCAACGGACAGGGCCGCGCCACCGCGAGCGTCGCCGTCCAGCTTGGACAGCACAACGCCCGTGAATTCCACGCCCTCTTGGAAGGCCAGCGCCGTGTTGACTGCGTCCTGACCAATCATGGCGTCGATCACGAAGAAAACTTCTTGAGGCTTGATGGCATCGCGGATATCTCGCGCTTGCTTCATCAGCTCGGTGTCCACACCGAGGCGGCCAGCGGTATCGACAATCACGATGTCGAACTGCTTCTGGCGTGCTTCGGAGACACCGTTGCGGGCGACGACTACTGGATCGCCGGTAGCTTCTTCAAACTCGGAAGAAACACCTGGGTGCGGTGCGTAGACAGGAACGCCGGCGCGCTCACCGTTGATCTGGAGCTGCTTCACGGCGTTCGGACGCTGCAAGTCACAGGCCACCAGCAAAGGGGTGTGCCCTTGAGCTTTGAAGTGCTTTGCAAGCTTTCCTGCGAGGGTGGTCTTACCGGCACCTTGAAGGCCGGCCAGCATGATCACGGTAGGGCCGTACTTGGCCATCGTGATGCGGCGGGTCTCTCCACCGAGGATCGTGACGAGTTCTTCGTTGACGATCTTGACCACTTGCTGGCCCGGGTTCAAGGACTGGCTCACCGTCTCTGCGAGCGCACGTTCCTTCACGGCGGCAGTGAACTCCCGCACCACGGGCACCGCGACGTCAGCGTCAAGAAGCGCGCGTCGAATCTCGCGGACGGTGCCGTCAACGTCGGCTTCCGTGAGACGACCCTTGCCACGAAGGTTCTTGAACGTCGCGGTCAAGCGATCAGACAGTGAGTTAAACACAGTGAATTGTGCTTCCTTGTTGTTCTCGGTACACGGCACAGATGGTTCGCTGAAGGAACCGTGCCGCAATAGGACTCAGCATTCTAGGTTACCAAGTACAGAGCGCTCCCGTGGCAGAGTAAGCACGTGAGCACTTCAACAAGCACCACAGCGATCAAAACTCTCTTGATTCTAGGAGCCTCCGGCGACCTCACGCAGCGACTCCTGCTGCCCGGTCTAGCGAGCCTTCTCGCCACCGGCAAGGTTGAGCATCTCAACCTCAAGGGCGTCGGTTCGGCGGACGTCAGCGCGGAAGAATTCTCTGAGCGCGTAGCCAAGACCTTCGCTCCGCAGCTCGAGGACGCCCACACCACCGAAGCGGGACGCAAGGTTCTGAGCGAGACCCAAGCTGCGTCGTCGTACGAAGTAGCGGACGTCACCGCCCCCGGAGAATTGGGCCGGCTCATCTCTTCCGTCCCCGGCCCGGTCGCCGTGTTCTTCGCGCTTCCGCCAGCGATCTCGGAGAAGGCGCTGGTCGCGGCGACCCCCGAGGAACTTCCCGAGGGCACCACCTTGGTGATTGAGAAGCCGTTCGGTTCCAGCTTGGAGTCCGCGAAAGCGCTCAACCAAAAGCTCACCCGTTTGGTGCCCGAATCCCGGATTCACCGCGTGGATCACTTCCTCGGCAAATCCACCGTGCTCAACATTTTGGGTTTGCGCTTTGCGAATCGTCTGTTGGAACCGTTGCTCTCCGCGGAGCATGTGGCCAGCGTGCAGCTCGTCTACAACGAGGAGCTCGCGCTCGAGGGCCGCGCCGGGTACTACGACAAGGCCGGAGCCCTGCGGGACATGATTCAGTCCCATTTGCTGCAGATCATGGCTCTGCTGGCCATTGACGCGCCGAGCACGCTCGGTGAACGAGACTTGCGAGACAAGATTTCTGAAGTCCTGCGCGCCACGCGCCTCAAGAATGAGCCAGCCGTCGCGAGCCGCCGCGCCCGGTACACCGCCGGTACTTCGATGGGACGCGCCATTCCTGGGTACGCCGAGGAAGAGGGCGTAAATCCCGCTCGTCAGACCGAGACGCTCGCCGAAGTGGATCTGAACATCAACAACGTGCGTTGGAACGGCGTTCCGTTCACGCTTCGATCCGGCAAAGCCATGGGCGAGGTACGCAAGGAAGCCATCATCACGTTCAAGCCGGTGAGTTTCTTGCCGGACGGGTTCACCGGGTGCGATAGCCCCACAATGCTGCGGATCGGGTTTGGGCCGGACACCCTTGCGATTGATCTGGATGTCAACGGTCCCGGCGATCCGTTCCACCTTGACCGCATCACGGTGGGGGCCGAGCTCAACAAGTCCGGCATGCTCCCCTACGGCGAAGTCCTTTACGGCGTACTCAACGGGGATCCTACGCTCTCTGTGCGCGCGGACGCCGCCGAGGAGTGCTGGCGGATCGTCGAGCCCGTACTGGCCGCATGGGAAGCCGGCGAGGTCCCCTTGGATGAGTACCCGGCGGGTTCCTCTGGGCCGGACGCGTGGGCGTCGTCGCACCAGAATTAAGTACGACGACGCAGCGTGCCTCCCAGCGCGGGCTCAGTCCGGAGTTGGTTCAGTCCGGAGTGGGTTCAGTCCGGACTTGGCTCAGTCGAGTGAATTCATGACGTTCCAACCGGTGCTGACGAGGGTTCGCGTTCCGAGCTTGCCCGCTCCAGTGCCGGGATAGAGGTAAAGCTCGCCCGTGGAGCGTCTCGCCAGCAGGTCCGGTTTGCGGTCACGGTTGAAGTCTCCGCTTCCCACGAGTTCCGTCATGACGGACCAGCCCGCGCCGATCTGAGTTCGTGCACCGAACCGACCGGTTCCAGTGCCCGGGTAGAGCCACAGTTGTCCGGTGGAGCTCTGGAGCGCAATCAGGTCAGCTCGGCCGTCTCCTGTGAAATCGCCGGTGGAGACAATGTCGCGCATGACCTGCCATCCGGTTCCCACCGTGATGCGGGACTTGAAGCCTCCGGCGCTGTTTCCGGGATACACGTAGAGGGTTCCGCCGGTGGTTCTGGCTACGAGGTCAACGTTTCCATCGCCTGTGAAATCACCTTGGCCACTCAGCCGATTAATGTTGCCCCACGCGGAACCAATCTTGATCCGGGGCTGGAACGTACCCACCCCCTTGCCGCGGTACAGGTAAAGATCACCGGTGGAATTCAGCCGCGCGATCACATCCGCCTTGCCGTCTCCATTCCAGTCCCCCACCGTGGTGATCAAGCTCATGGAGTTCCAGCCGGATCCAACGGTTACTCTGGAATTTAGTGTGCCGAGGCCGTTGCCTGGGTAGACGTAGAGAACGCCGGAGCTTGAGTGCCGCGCCAGCAGATCGTTGGTGCGGTTTCCGGTGAGGTCTTTGTCCCCGAAGAGCTCGGTGTGCGAAGGTGTAGCCGGCGTACCGAAGGAGTAGCCGGGGCATGTCCTGTCATAGTCTCGCGTGGTGTTGTACCACTGGGACAGCAGGACCTTTCCGCCAGAGAAGCTGGCCTGCGTGCACCGGTCTAACGCTTCGGTGGGATAGTCCAAGGTTCCGGCGGTAGCCCACACGGGGACGCCCGGAGCGCGCCACGAGGTGACGATCTCCTTCCAGCCGTTGGTGTAGGAGTAGAAACCGTATTTGTAGCCGCGATCCCGCAGCGCCCGCATGTACCCTTCCACCACGGCCCTGTTATTGGCAGAGGCTGCGGGTGTAGTGGCCGCTGGCCACGGTTGCTTAGGCCGCGGTTCAACATCGATCCAAACCGTGCTTGGTTTCCACCCGATCCCAGCAAGTGTGTTGGTGGCTTCAACTGCTTGACGGTATCCCATGTTAGCTAGCCGGGCTTGAAGGCCGGTGCCCTTCCACGGCCCGCTGCTTCCGTAGGCGGTCAGCTGTGCCGCCGTGGGATAGGTGGCCATTCCGTAGGCCTGAGCTGGTTTTCCGCGGTCTTTGGTCCACTGGTACTGCCGAGCGATGCAGGGGTTGGTGGTGAAGCCCAGACCATTGGTCAGGCCGATTACCACGAATTGGGTGGTGCTCGGCGGCATGGGTAGCGCAAACCCACCTTCCGCCACCGTGCATTGCGGCCATGAGATGTCGTGGCCGAAGAGGTCCTCGGCTGCTGCAGGCGGTGCCGCTGGAAGCGTTGCTATCAAGGCTGAGGCGCTGAGGGTGGCGAAGAGTTGCCGAACTGCTTGCCACCGCGAACGCTGACGCGCCGGGGCGGCTGTTACTGCGGACATCACGGTTCTCCTTGAGAGAGTGCTACGACGCGTCGTTGCGTCGCGAAGGAACACCTACCATGCATTGTCCGCCCAAAACGGCTCGAAGAATAGGGCGTTAAAACATTTGATGCCGGATCGCAGGGAGGTGCGATCCGGCATCAAATATAAATTATGAAATTATCGGCTTCCGTGAAGCTAATTCCTCACGTAAAGCTAGTGAGTAGCCTCGTTAGATTGCAGCTTCGGCGCGTTCGCCGGTTCGCACGCGAACCACTTCATCCACCGTGGTGACCCACACCTTGCCGTCACCGGCGCGGCCGGTGTTGGCGGTAGCGACGATGACATCAACGATGTCATCTACCCATTCGTTGGAAACCAAGATTTCCAGGCGGGCCTTGGGCAACAAATCGACTGTGTACTCTGCACCGCGGTAGACCTCGGTGTGGCCGCGCTGGCGGCCGTAACCGTTGGCCTGAGAGACCGTGAGGCCCTGGACACCATAGGACTCAAGTGCGTTGCGAATCTCATTGAGCTTGTCTGGCCGAACAATGGCCGTCACGAGTTTCATGCGGATGCTCCTTCCGAGCGATTGGTCAAGTGACCAGACGTTGCTGGGTGCGGTACAAACTGGCCAGTGGTGCCCAGTCCGCCGAATTCGTAAGCAGTTTCTGCGTGCTCGTAGTAGTCGATGCCAGCAATTTCTGCTTCTTCGGTGATACGAAGACCCATGATCTTCTGGATGATCGCACCAATGACCCATGTTGCCACTGCGGTGTAGATAACTGCTACTACCACTGCAACCGTCTGCGCAATCAACTGACCGAAGCCGCCGCCGTAGAACAAGCCACCGGCTGCTTCTTCGTTAGGAAGTGCAATGAAGCCCAAGGCGAGAGTTCCGACGATGCCGGAGACCAAGTGAACGCCAACAACGTCAAGCGAATCGTCGTAGCCCCACTTGTACTTGAGACCAACAGCGAGAGCGGAGAGGATACCGGAGACGATGCCCAGACCGATCGCGCCAAGCGGGGAAACGTCAGCACAGGCTGGGGTGATGGCCACGAGGCCAGCAACAACACCAGATGCTGCACCCAAAGAGGTGGGGTGTCCGTCGCGGATCTTTTCGGTAACAACCCAGCCAAGAACAGCTGCGGCCGGAGCCACAAGGGTGTTGATCCAGATCAGGCCAGCCTGCTCGGCCGTTCCTGCTGCGCCACCGTTGAAGCCGAACCAGCCGAACCACAAGAGTGCTGCGCCGAGCATGACAAACGGAATGTTGTGTGGGCGAAGTCCAGGGTCCTTGCCGAAGCCGCGACGCTTGCCAACAAGCAAGGCCAAGACCAAGCCGGCTACACCAGCGTTGATGTGAACTACGGTGCCACCGGCGAAGTCAATCGCTTCGCCAGCCCAGGAACCGATAGCGCCTTCAGCGCTAAGCAATCCGCCGCCCCATACCCAGAAGGCGATCGGTGCGTACACCACGGTCACCCAGACAGGAACGAAGACGCTCCAGGCGCCGAAGGACATACGGTCTGCAACAGCACCGGAGATCAGGGCAACCGTGATGATGGCGAACGTTGCGCCATATCCGATTCCGATCAAGTCTTCAGTTCCGATTTGTCCGGAGAGGCCGAACTGCTCGAAAGGCGATCCGAAGAGGCCTCCGATGCTGGTTCCGCCGCCTGCCATCGCGTTGCCCCACAGGACCCAGATAACGCTGACAATTGCGAGTGAGATGAAGCTCATCATCATCATGTTGAGGACGCTCTTTGCGCGGGTCATACCGCCATAGAAGAACGCCAGTGCGGGTGTCATGAGGAACACCATGGCCGCACAGACCATCATCCATACGTGGCTAGCCGAAATTTCCATCGCCTCGCCTTTCTCTTGAAGTACGTGATCATTACGTGCTTCAAGATTCAACGAGTTGTGTTTCCGCCGCCTGATTGTTGTGTTTCATTTTCGTGACGGAGGGCACTTGGGAGGTAAATACCGTGTTCCGGCGAGGTTTCTATTGTGTTTCGTGCACTTGTAACGTGGTTGTTTTTTTAGTCCACGAGGGCGTCTACGAAGCCCTGCGCATCAAAAGGTGCCAAGTCATCCGGGCCTTCGCCCAATCCGATCAGCTTGACGGGAACACCGAGCTGACGCTGGATGGCAACGACGATGCCACCCTTGGCCGTTCCGTCCAATTTCGTCAGGACGATGCCCGTGACGTTGACAACCTCGGAGAACACCTTGGCCTGGTTCAAGCCGTTCTGTCCGGTGGTGGCATCTAACACTAAGAGGACTTCATCCACTTCTGCTTGCTTCTCCACCACGCGCTTGATCTTTCCAAGCTCGTCCATGAGGCCCACCTTGTTTTGCAAGCGTCCCGCGGTGTCGATGATGACGACGTCTACTTCTTGCTCGATGCCGGCCTTGACGGCTTCGAAGGCAACCGATGCGGGATCTGCCCCGTCGATGTCGCTCTTGACGGTGGGAACACCCACGCGGGCACCCCAGGTGGCTAGCTGTTCGGCAGCGGCTGCACGGAACGTATCCGCAGCGCCCAGGAGAACATCCTTATCTTCGGCGACCAGCACGCGAGCGATCTTGCCAATCGTGGTGGTCTTGCCCACACCGTTGACGCCTACCACCATCATGATCGAGGGGCGGTTGTCGTGACGATCATCTGCGAGCGAACGGTCCATCGTGGGATCCACAAGCGCCAGCAGTTCTTCCTTGAGCAAAGTGCGGACGCGTTCTGGGTCGCGGCTACCTTCTACCTTGACGCGGCGTTTGAGGTTCTCCACCAGTTCGAGGGTGGGTTCAGTGCCAAGATCCGCCAACAGGAGCGTCTCTTCGATCTCATCCCAGACGTCGTCGTCAATCTTGTCCTGGGACAGTAGTGCCAACAAACCCTTACCGAGGGCGTTGTTGGAGCGTGCCAAACGCTCGCGTAGTCGGGCCAGACGGCCAAGAACGGGAGCCGGCCGCTCAACCTCGAGATCAACCTTGCCGCCCAAGTCATCGACGAGTTCGGTATCTTCATCCGTGATGGTTCCCGTGGATCCGGCGCCGGAACGGGGGCGCTCGAGGGTGTCGACCGAACCACCGGCAGAGGTCAGTGGTGGATCGTCCGAGTCGCGGGTGGACGTGTAGGTACCCGGAGGGGTCTTGCGGCCACGCAACAAGAACGCAGCTCCCACGCCTCCAATGAGTATGACGGCGGCAACAACAATGATGATGATCAACTGGTCCATAGGCACGAAACCAGCTTCTCATAAACCGGGATACACTCCGTAGCGATGAGTACTTCCAGAGTGAAAAATGTGCCGGTTTCAAAGCCCCCGATTCCGGCTCAGATCAAAGTCATCATTGTTGCTGCCTTTGTGATTGCGTTGGGCTTCGGCATCATTGCACCGATCCTCCCCCAGTTCGCTTCCTCTTTCGACGTTGGTCCGGCGGCTGCGGCAGCGATTGTCAGCATCTTCGCGTTGTTCCGGCTCCTCTTTGCACCGGTCAGCGGCAGGTTGACGGAGCGCTGGGGCGAACCCGCAACCTATGTGGTGGGCGTGAGCATCGTTGCCATTTCCACCATCTTGTGCGGCTTTGCCGCGAGCTACGGGCACCTGATGGTGTTCCGTGCGTTCGGTGGCATCGGCTCCACCATGTTCACGGTTTCCGCCATGGCACTGATCTCGCGTCTTTCTCCCGAGGAAATTCGCGGACGGATCGCTGGCCTGTATTCGGCCACGTTCCTCATCGGAAACATTGCCGGCCCCGTATTGGGCGCCGCTCTGGCTGGCTTCGGATACCGCCTAGCATTCTTCATTTACGGCGGGGCGCTCATCATCGCAGCGGCGACCGTCTTCGTCTTCCTGCAAGGAGTCGGTAAACGCCGCGTCAAGCGCACGGCAGACACTCGCCCTGTCATGAAACTCGAAGAGGCATGGGCCGTACCTGCCTTCCGCGCTTCGGTGGTCGCCGGCTTCGCTCACGGGTGGAACAACTTTGGCGTGCGCGTGGCAATCGTCCCGCTCTTCGCCGCAACAGCATTTATCCACGGTGACGCGATTGCCGGCTTTGCGCTGGCAATCTTCGCAGCCGGTAATGCCTTGGCCCTTACAGTGTCCGGAAAACTCTCCGACACGTACGGACGCAAGCTCCCCATCATGTGGGGACTGAGTGTTGGTGCGCTCGCCATGATTGCCATGGGGTACGTGACCAACGAAGTGGTCTTCATCGTCCTCTGCGCCATCGCAGGTGTGGGCACCGGAATCATGAATCCGTCCCTCATGGCCTCGGTCGCGGACACCGTCGGAAATGGCCGTAACGGCGGCCGCGTCATGGCCACTTTCCAAATGTCTCAAGACCTCGGAGCCATCATCGGCCCCGTGCTGGTAGGAGCCATCGCCGAGTATTCAAATTACTCATGGGGCTTCCTGATCACGGGAATCCTGGCTCTGATCGGCGCCGCCGCGTGGACACCTGTACGCCGAACCACCCTCGCCACGAAGGCTGAAGCACCTTCGAAGGACTAGGCCACGAAAGACGGCCTGAGAAAGACGAGGCGGAGAAAGGCTACGCGGAGACGTCTTCGTCCCGCGAGAGACGCTGACTCATCACAGCTGAAACGCCGTCGCCACGCATCGACACTCCGTAGAGCGCATCGGCAATCTCCATGGTGCGCTTTTGGTGCGTGATGATGATGAGCTGGCTGGACTCGCGCAGTTCTTCAAAGATGGTGATGAGACGGCCTAGGTTCGCGTCATCGAGCGCGGCTTCCACTTCATCCATGACGTAGAACGGCGATGGGCGGGCCTTGAAGATGGCCACCAGCAACGCTGCCGCTGTGAGTGAGCGTTCGCCACCGGAGAGCAATGACAAGCGCTTGACGTTCTTCCCCGCGGGTCGCGCGTTGACCTCAATTCCGGAGGTCAACACATTGTCCGGATCGGTCAAGGCCAATGAACCTTCGCCGCCGGGAAAGAGCCGCGCAAAGATGCGCTCGAATTCGCGTGCGGTGTCCGCATACGCTTCGGCGAACACTTCTTCAACGTGCCGATCCACGTCGCGAATCATTTCCAGCAGGTCCCGCCGGCTCGCTTGCAGGTCCGCGAGCTGTGTGGAGATGAACTGGTGACGTTCCTCCAACGCGGCGAATTCCTCGAGGGCCAAGGGGTTGACCTTACCCAGGGACGCTAGGTCCTTCTCGGCGCGCTTGAGCCGGGCTTCCTGTTCCGCCCGAACATAGATGCCGCCGTCAACAGGCTGATCGGGTCCGTAATTTTCCACGAGGTAGTCGGCACTCATGCTCAACTCTTCGAGAGCTCGCTCGGCCAGACTTTCGGTGCGGGCTCGCCACGTGGCGATCTCTACTTCGCCGTGGTGCACCACGTTCGCGGCCTCGGCTACCTGGGTGCGGAGTCCGTCAACGGTTTTCTGAACTTGTTGCACGTGAGCCTGCTGTGCGGCGGCTTGCTGCTCGGCATCCGCGAGCGCTGTCTCGGCTTCGAGCACGGATTCTCGCACGTGAGCGGCGATGAGTTCGGCGGTGGAGGCGACGTCGGCGGCGCGTTGAGCGCGCTGAATGCGGGCGGCGACGCGGCGTTGTTCTTCGGAGATCGCTATGCGTTCTGCGGATACTCGTCGTTTGGCTGATTCGAGGCGACCCGAGAGGTTCTTGACGATCTCCTCATGCCCGCGCAGGGCTAGTCGTGCATCGACTTCGGCGGCCCTTGCATGGGCGGCTGCGGCGGCGAGTTCGTCTCGCTTGAGCCGCGAGGGTTCTTCTGCTTCCTCGGCGGGTGCGGCTTCAGCTCGGTTGAGCCGATCTTGGAGTTCTCGAAGTTTCTCTTCTTCTTCGGCTCGGCGCAGCGCGTTGCGCTCTAGGGCGCCCGTTGCACGTTCGGCGTCGGAGATAGAACGGCGGATCGTGGCACCGAGCTGGGCGAGCCGTTCTTCGAGCGCCAGAATCTCGGCATCGGATTCGTGGAGTGCGGCAAGGGCTTCATCGCGCTGTTCTTGGGCTACGCGGTGGCGTTCGCTCAGGGACGCGAGCGCGAAGGCGCGCCGTTCGTGCGACGCGGTAACTTCTGCGGATTCCTGACGTGAGGAGTCGATGGCGTTCTTGAGTTCCAGCACACCGTGGCCAGAACCCGCCTGAGATAGCCCGGTGGCCGCGTAGGCTCGCGTCAGCAGCGCTCCCTGTCGAGTGATGACTCGCGCCTGAGGGTTGGCGGCGATGAAGTCCGCTGCCGCGTCCACGGAATCCGCGAGGTACGTATTCTCAAGCAGGATGACGACGACGCCGCTCAGCTCAGGCGGGATGCTGACGTGATCGAGGGCACGGGAAATTCCGTCCGCTTCGGCCAGTGTCGTAGTTGAGGTTTCGTCTTGCGGAATCAGCCAGAAGGCCGAGGAGTCTTCTGCGAGCGCTCGGCGCACCTGGTTGATCGCTGACGCCGAATCCTCTGCGATGAGTGCGCCCGCGGCTGGACCGAGGGCTACTTCTATCGCGAGTTCCCAGCCTGGGCTCACTGAGAGTGCGGCTGCGAGCTGTTGAGCTCCCTCGTGGTGTTGCGGGGTTTTCGGCAGTGCTCGTTCGAGGCTCTCTTCGAGGGCACCGATGCGTGCAACGAGCGCGGATCGCTTCTTCTCACTGGCTACCTGCTCGGCACGGAGAGCGGAGAGCTCTTCATCGAGGGAGGCGAATTGTGCCTCGGCCGCCTCATAGGTTTCATCAAGGTTGTTCTCCCCTGATTCCACCGTGACAGCGCTGTTCTCCAGCAGTTGGAATTCCTGTTCGGCGGTCACGCGGCGTTGGTTATTCTCCGCGAGCTCTGCGGTGAGTCGGTCCTCTTCGTCACATATCCCGGCGAGGCGCCCCTCGAGGGCCGCGATGGTTCCGCGAATCTTCGCGAGACCTTCACGGCGATCGGCCTGTGCACGCAAGGCGTTGGTGAGTCGCTTCTCTTCTTCGGCGGCCAAATGTTCGGCTGCGCCGCGAGCGGCAATGTGCTGCTCTAGGGCTTCTTGCGCTGCCTCGAGCTCGCCTTGTTGCGACTCGAGCTCGGCACTAAGGCGTTCTACGGCAGCTTCGAGCTGCGGCAGTTCGTCGCGGCGCGGGGACGCCTCTTGAGTGTGGAGTGAATTGGCGCGCTCTTGGCTGACAGCAACCAGAGCCGCATAGCGCTCAGCGAGTACTTTGAGCGCTTCGTGGGTGGCGCGAGCTGACTTCACGGCGGGGTTAGCGGCTTTGGCGTGTTCTTGCGCCTTCTGGAGCTCTTCGTGGGCGCTTGCAAGCTGACCTTCGAGGGTGGCGGCCGTAGCGGCGGCGGCTTCGCTGCGTTCCTCAAGATCCATCAGGCGGTCGATGGCCGTCTCGATGTCATCCGCCATGAGGCGAGCCTTGGCATCACGGACATCGAACTGAACGGTCTGAGCGCGCTTGGCCACTTCTGCTTGGCGGCCCAGCGGTCCCAGCTGTCGGCGGATTTCCTTGGTGAGGTCCTCCACGCGGTGCAGGTTGGTTTGCATGGCGTCCAGTTTGCGGACGGCTTTTTCACGACGGCGCCGGTGCTTGAGAATGCCAGATGCTTCTTCGATGAAGCCACGGCGCTCTTCAGGGGTGGCGTGGAGGACGCGGTCGAGCTGGCCTTGCCCCACGATCACGTGCATCTCACGGCCCAAGCCGGAGTCGGACAGCAGTTCTTGAATATCCAGTAGACGGCAGGGGTTGCCATTGATGGAGTATTCGGAGCCGCCAGTCCTAAACAGGGTGCGGGAGATCGTCACTTCCGAGTATTCGATCGGTAGCGCGTTATCCGAGTTATCAATGGTCAACGCAACGTGTGCGCGCCCAAGGGGAGACCGCGCCGTCGTACCGGCAAAAATTACATCTTCCATCTTGCCGCCGCGCAGGGACTTTGCGCCTTGCTCGCCCATCACCCAAGCGAGGGCGTCCACCACGTTGGATTTACCGGAACCGTTGGGACCTACGACTGCGGTGACGCCGGGTTCGAATTCAAAGGTCGTCGCCGAAGCGAAGGATTTGAATCCCCTAATCGTCAGGGTCTTGAGGTGCAATCTTCCGGCTTTCGTCACGGGTGGTATTGGCATTCAAGATACCGCGAACACTGCGGAATACCTCGCAATTCCGTGTGATATCCAACATCTGGTTCGTCGTTTCGATGCTCTAAGTTCACAGGAAACAGTGCATAGTTAAGAGAGTCGGTGCCCGTAACGAGCATTAGACTAAAGCTCTTGTGCAAGGTGAAAACGGATTTGAGGCGCTCTGTTGGTAGGTAATGCGACGTTTCGGCACGACAACGCGGCGATCGTTTCAGTCAGTGCGGTAGAAGCACCGGTTGTTATGACGTCAGAACAGTTTGACGAGCGGCTCGCCCCCAGCCTGAAACGCCTTCACCTTTCGAAACGGCTCCTCGAGCGCGTTGCCGGTGTGTCCGAGCGACGCTGGTGGCCCGAGAACGTTGACTTCGAAGAAGGCGCTATCAAGGCGGGCAAGGATGCGATCGCGAAGGCGGGCATCGAGCCGCACCAGATCGGGCTGATGATTAACACGTCCGTGTCCCGACGCAATCTTGAACCCTCCGTGGCCGTGCGTATTCACCACGGCGTGGGGTTGCCGTCCTCGGCAATCAACTTCGATGTTGCCAATGCGTGCTTGGGATTCGTCAACGGAATGACGCTGGCCGCGAACATGATCGACTCCGGACAAATCGACTACGCCCTCATTGTGGCGTCCGAAGATTCCCGTCCCACCCAAGAGCTCACGTTCTCCCGCCTCAACAGCGAAACCTCCACGCGCGAGGATTACTTGCGAGAATTTGCCACCCTGACGTTGGGTAGCGGCGCTGCGGCAGCCGTCATTGGACGCCACGATCTCCACCCGGATTCTCACCGCATTGTGGGAGGCGTGTCCCGTGCGGGCACCGAATTCCACGAGCTGTGCGTCGGTGGACCGGACGGCATGTTTACGGACACCAAGGGACTGCTGGATAACGGCCTCAAGTTGGTCGTCGACGCGTGGACCGAAGCCCAAGAGTCCGGCTGGAACTGGCGGGACATGGACCGTTACGTCACCCACCAGGTCTCAAATTCCTACACCAACGCCATCATCAAGGCCGTTGACTTGGTGCGCAACCGCGTGCCCATCACGTTTCCGAAGTGGGGCAACGTGGGCCCGGCTTCCCTACCAATGACCTTGGCTCAAGAGTCTGCGACGCTCAAGAAGGGAGATCGCGTGCTCTGCATGGGGGTAGGTTCCGGCCTGAACACCACCATGATGGAGCTCGCGTGGTAGCCCCGAACGTTTCGCAGCCCAGCGCCGCACTTCCAGGTGCCTCGCTTCCCGGCGTAGATCCTTCGTGGGATCGGTACGTCGAGGTCCTCTCCACCTCATCCGTGGATCCCGCAGGGTCCACCTACCGGTGGCATGTCCTGGATACGCACGCGAACCGTGCGCTGGATCAGGTTGAGGCAACGCTGTTGTGCGTCCACGGAAACCCCACGTGGTCCTACCTCTACCGATCCGTCCTGAAGGTAGCCCAAGAGCGCTTCCCGAACTGGCGCGTGATCGCCGTGGACCAGCTGGATATGGGTTTCTCCGATGACACCGGGCAATCCCGAACCTTGCCGGATCGCATCAACGACCTCGGCGACCTGACTCGGACGCTGGGTCTTGACGAGTCCCCCGTCATCACTGTGGGACACGATTGGGGCGGCATCATCTCCCTCGGGTGGGCGCTTGGCCACCAACCGCAACTGCGCGGCGTCGCACTCCTGAACACCGCCGTGCATCCCGCAGGCTTTACGCTGCCTCCCGCCCTGCAGCTCGCGTTGCACCCCGCCGTGCACCGCTGGGGAACGCAAGACACCTCGGCGTTTATCGACGTCACCATGGCGCTGGCTCAACCCAAGCTCTCCCCCGAAATTCGGGCCGCCTACAAGGCACCCTACGGAAGCCGCGAGCGTCGTCGTGCTGTCCGCCAATTCGTTGCAGACATCCCCGCAACCCCAGCACACCCCTCCCACGCCACGCTGATCGAGGTGGCCGAGGGCTTGCGATCCCTGAGCGTTCCAACGTTCTTCCAGTGGGGCCCCAAGGACCCGGTGTTCTCTGACCGGTACCTCAACGATCTGATCGAGCGCATGCCGCACGCCCGAGTGCACCGCTACGAAGGCGCCAGCCACTTGCTTCCCGAAGACCGGGACATCGCCACGCCGCTCTTGGAATGGGCTGACCAGTTTCCTCGCACCTCAACATCAGCCGACGTTGCATCGCCGCAGCCCGCGTCTAGCGAACCGTTGCGCTTCCTCTCCGCCGAGCTCGAAGCCCGCCGCGAAGACACCACGGTGGCGTCCGCCGATATCCTCCCAGACGGCACCGTCAAGAAGGCCAGCTGGGCCGAACTTTCTTCCCGCGTGGAGCGCCTCGCCGCCGGGCTCTCCACCCTGGGCGCCGGCCCCGGCTCGCGCGTGAGCTTGCTAGTTCCTCCTAGCACCGATCTCACCTCCGTGGTCTACGCGTGCTTGAAGATCGGCGCCGTCATTGTGGTGGCCGACGCTGGTCTAGGAACCAAGGGCCTGAGTCGGGCCATCAATGGTGCACAACCGCAATTCTTGATTGGCATTGAACGCGCCCTGGTCGGCGCGAAGGTGTACAACTGGCCGGGACGCAAAATTGCGGCGCTCCCCTTCAGTGAATCCGTCGCCGGCTCCGCCAAGCGAAAACTCCTGAATGTTGAGAGCGATCTCACCGAGTTGGAACAGCGCGGCCACGATGCGCTGGCTAACGGCTGGACCGCGCCGGCGCTGGATCCTGACGCTGACGCCGCCGTCCTCTTTACGTCCGGTTCCACAGGACCAGCGAAGGGTGTGGTGTACACGCACCGTCAGCTCGCGGCCCTGCGGGATACCATCCAGAACACATACAACTTGCGCGCCGGCACGGGCTTGGTGGCTGGCTTCGCGCCGTTCGCACTGCTGGGACCGGCTTTGGGTGCGGTCTCGGTGACCCCGGATATGGATGTCACGGCTCCGCGCACTCTCACCGCCCGCGCTTTGGTGGACGCCGTAGAGGCGATCGACGCGACGGCTGTCTTCTGCTCCCCCGCAGCACTTGAGAACGTGGTGGCAACCGCCGACAACGTCTCCTTACCGAAGGTCTCGCTGGTCTTGTCCGCTGGCGCCCCCATCCCCGTGCCGTTGTTGGAGAAGGTGCAAACCATCTTCCCGAACGCCACCTTGCACACGCCTTACGGCATGACGGAAGCTCTTCCCATCGCCGATGTCAGCCTGCCGACCTTGAGCGAGGCGCAGTCCTCGGGCACCGAATCTAACGGTGTGTGCGTGGGTCAAGCTGTCTCCGGCGCCACGCTGAAGATTTTGCCGTTCGGCACGCCCGAAGATGAGGTCACCGAATCCGCGTTGACCCAGGATGCCTTCGTGAGCGGCGAAGTAGTGGTGCGCGCGCCGCACGTCAAGGAACGCTACGATCGCCTCGCGCTCACGCAAGCACACAGCGCGCTCATCCCCGGTTGGCACCGCACCGGCGATGTTGGACATTACGACGACGCAGCGCGGCTCTGGATTGAGGGTCGGCTCCAGCACGTGCTCACTACCCCGGAGGGGCCGGTCACGCCGGTGGCTTACGAACTTGCCGCCGAGACTGTGCCAGAGGTGGCGCGCGCCGCGGCAGTTGGCGTAGGACCGGCGGGTACGCAGCAGCTCGTGGTGGCGGTAGAAGTCGACGGAATCAAGGACGGGCTGGCGCCCTCCGGGCTTGCCGACCGCGTACGGGCAGCTATTCAGGCTGCCGTTCCAGATGCAGTACCCGTTGCCGCCGTTCTCACCACGCGTATCCCCACGGATATCCGCCACAACTCTAAAGTCGACCGTGCCGCCGTTGCACGATGGGCCGAAGCAGCACTAGCGGGTGGACGTTTGCCCGCGCGTTTGCCACGCGCCGGAGGGGTTCGCTCGTGAAGATTCTCGTCACTGGCGCCAGTGGAATGCTCGGCGCGGCCGTTGCTCATCTCTTGATGGGGCGTGGGCATGAGGTTACGAGCTTTCAGCGCGGACTGACGAAATCCACCTCAGCGCAGGTGCCGACCAAGCGTGGCTCGGTCGGGGACGCTGCGGCCGTCTCGGCGGCTATCGCGGGCCACGACGCTGTCGTGCATCTTGCCGCCAAAGTGTCCTTCACGGGTGAGTGGGACGAATTCGTCCAAACCAACATTGAGGGAACCCGGAATGTGATCGCCGCCTGCCGCGAGCACGGCGTGCGGGACCTTGTGTTTGTCTCCTCGCCGTCCGTGGCCCACTTAGGAACATCCATCGCTGGCGTCGGCGCCGATCCGGCGGATCCGGTGCACGCGCGCGGCTTTTACGCCCGCTCTAAAGCGCAGGCCGAAATCGAGGCGCTGGCCGCTGATGGCGGCGAGCTTCGTGTGTGCGCGCTACGGCCGCACATCGTCTGGGGTCCAGGAGACACGCAGCTCGTGGAGCGTGTCATGGATCGCGCCGCTGCCGGCCGACTCCCGCTGCTCGATGGCGGACGCGCCCTGATCGATACCACGTACGTTGATAACGCCGCCGAGGCCGTCGTGCGCGGTCTTGAACGCATGGACGTGGTTCACGGGCGCGCGCTCGTGATCACCAACGGTGAGCCGAGGCCGGTCTCTGAAATGATCGCCGGAATTTGTGCGGCGGCCGGCATTGAGCCACCACGGACGGATCTTCCCGGAAGACTCGCACGGCTCGCTGGCCGCGGCGTGGAGAAGGCTTGGCTCGCCGGACTGAAGCGCGGTTGGGTTCAGGATGAGCCACCGATGACGGAGTTCCTTGCCGAGCAACTTTCCACCTCCCACTGGTTCGACCAGCGCGAAACCCAGCGGTTGCTCGAGTGGACCCCCAGCGTGAGCATCGATGAAGGCTTCGAGCGCCTCGCGGCTCATTACCGCCGCTAAGCTGGACGGGTGACTGTACTCGATGCACTTTCTGCCTGGCCCGTAGACCATTCCGCCGCCGCGGTCATCGCGCTCCGTGACGGTGTCCCGCAACTTGTGGAGACCTCCGGTGAGCAGGATCGTACCTTCGCGCTCGCATCAGTGACGAAGCCGCTGGTGGCGTATGCACTGGCGCTGGCGGTTCAGGAAGGTGCCCTGGAGTACGACGACGCCGTCCCCTTCCCTGAGGGCGCTACCGTGAGGCATTTGGTGGCGCACGCGGCGGGGCTGGACTTTGACTCAGACAGGGTTCGCTACGGCTTGGCCGAACGGCGCATGTATTCGAATCAAGGCTTTGAGTATGTTGCTCAGGCTATTGAGACTGCTACTGAGATCCCGTGGCGCGACTACGTTCGCGAAGCCGTGTTTGAGCCGTTGGGAATGACGTCTACCTCGATTGAGGGGTCTCCCGGAGCCGGTGGCATCTCTTCCGCCGCGGACCTGGCGGCTTTTGCTTCAGAGCTGTTGGCTCCCCGACTTTTGGATCCCACAGTGCTGGCTGAGGTGACTTCGGTGCAGTACCCAGGTCTTGACGGGCTCCTGCCCGGCTACGGAACCAAGAAGCCCAACGACTGGGGCCTTGGCTTTGAGATCCGCGACCACAAGTCCCCGCACTGGACGGGCACTACAAACTCGCCACGGACGTTCGGTCACTTCGGCCAGTCCGGCACTTTTGTATGGGTGGATCCAACCATTGGCGTGGCAGCGGTCGTGTTAACGGACAGAGACTTCGGCCCCTGGGCTCAACCAGTGTGGACCGAAGTCTCCGATCAGATCGTTAAGGCGTATTCACCAAGTTGACCGTGATGTCATCGAGGGACTGACGTGCAATCTCACGCAGTTCCTCGAGGCGGGCCTTGCGGTCTCTCGCGAGGTTCCAGGTGTACTTGCGATACGCGGCCAAGACCGTTTCCGGATCGCCGTCCATGAGCAGTTCACCGCGATCCAACCAGATGACGCGGGTACACATGGATTTGATGGTGCTCATATTGTGGCTGACCAAGAACACCAGACCAGCGTTTTCGCGTAGCTGATCCATGCGGTGCTTCGTGCGCTCCTTGAACTGGGCGTCGCCGGTGTTCAAAGCCTCGTCGATCACAATGATCTCTGGGTCAATCGCCGTGGCAATCGCGAAGCGCAAACGCGCGGACATGCCAGACGAGTACGTCTTCATGGGCAAGTACACGGCATCTTCTAGGCCAGAGAGCTCAACGATGGAATCGAACTTCTCTTTGATCTCTTGCAGCGACATTCCCATGGCCAAGCAACCCAAGTAGATGTTCTGGTCGCCGGAGAGGTCTCCCATGAGAGCAGCGTTGACGCCCAGCATAATGGGCGTGGACTTTGCGAGAACCTGGCCGCCGGTCGGTGCAACCTGACCACAGAGGATCTTCGAGAGCGTACTCTTACCAGAACCGTTTCGGCCAATAATGCCCACGGATTCGCCCTTGTAGAAGTCCAAAGTCATGGGCTTTAGCGCTTCCACCATGACCTTTGGCTTCTTGCGCGTCAGCATTCGTCCTACCGCGACGTGCAGTCCTGATTGCGACTCGGCAGAGGCTCCCGAGTTCGACTCGACCGCATAGGTCATCGACACGTTATCGAGAATCACTGCCGGAACAGTAGATCGCGTGACCGGCGTAGGACTTTCGTCCGGATCTTCCGAACCTTCATTGTCATCAATGAGCTCAGGAGTCGTGGCCATAGGATTCCTCCGCCTTCCAAAATACGAGTCCACCGATGATCAGAAGGCCCACGGCCCAACCGCCCAGAATGGCCCAGGATTCCCAAGATGGTAAGCGTTCATACAGGACGCTGTCTCGGACCATGGTCATGGCTTGGTGGAGCGGGTTGAGATTCAGGATCGCAAGCAGCGTGGGGTGATCCACGTAGCGATCGAAGGAATAGAACACTCCGGACATGTACATCCAGATGCGCATCGCGAAGTTGATGATGTTGGAAAAGTCATTCGAAAACGCGACCCAGCGTGCCAGCAAAAGGGAGAGACCCAAGTTAAACAGCGCTTGGAGGGCATAAATCGGAATGATCATGAGCCACATCCATGTGATGTTTTCCACGGGCGGGAAGATCAGAACCATCGCCAACATGGTGATGATCACAGGGAGAAAAGCCATAGTTTCGCGAGTGATGGTGGCGATTGTCAGGGTGGCCCGCGGGAACGTGAAGGCGCGAATGATGGTGGTGTTGCGTGAGATGGATCGAGCACCCGAATTCACGCTGCGTGCCGTCAATTGGTAGGTGAACACACCAATAATCAAGAATCCAATGAAGTTCTCAACACCGCGGCTGGTCTGCAAAAGCAGGCCGAAGATCAGGTAGTAGGACAGGCCATTCAGGATGGGGTTTAGTACCGTCCACAGCGAACCGAGCTTGTCATTGTTATTCGCAGACTGGACTCGAGAACGCGCGTCAAAAAAGATGAAGTGACGGAACTTCCAGATTTCAGCGATGTATGCGAAGAACGGAAGACGTGCCCCGACCCGCTTGAGTACTCGGGTGTTCGCCTCGACCGTACGTGCAACGCCTGGCCTTAGTGGAGGCGGATCTACCGCTTTGCCCATATTTCTTCGCTTTCCGCTCCTGAAACCTGCCGACTGATAATAATACGTCCATAGCCAGCCCCACCGCGGCATGTTATCGCTCGGCCGCGTGCCCGCTGGATATAGTTGAAACGTATCAGTTAGGTTTCCACTTATTGCCGATAGGGGTCGTCTTTTTAATGCGCCCAGTAATTATGCCTATTTACGGCACTCGCCCAGAGGCCATCAAGATGGCTCCCATCATCAAGGCGTTGCAAGAATCAGATCTTTTTGACGTTGACATTGTTGTCACCGGCCAGCATCGCGAGATGTTGGATCAGGTCAACGAACTTTTTGAGATCGTTCCAGACCATGACCTCGCCATCATGCGCCCCAACCAGGGCCTCAGCGGCGTCATGACGCGCACCATCGATGGTCTCGACGAGATCTTCCGCGCTAACAAGCCGGCCGCCGTGATTGTTCAAGGCGACACCACTACGTCCACCGCAGGAGCTATTGCAGCGTTCTACCACGGCATTCCTGTAGTCCACGCTGAAGCAGGACTGCGTAGCTTTGACTTGTTCTCTCCTTTCCCTGAAGAGGCCAACCGCAAGCTCACCTCCCAGATCTCGAGCCTGCATTTGGCTCCCACCAGCGTCAGCAAGCACAACCTGTTGACGGAGAATATCTCGGAAGCAGACGTCGTCGTCACGGGAAATACCGTCATCGACGCCCTGCTCACCACCGTGGGTAAGCAGGTTCCGTTCACGGACTCGGTCCTCGAAGACCTCGCACAGAGCGGCCGCAAGATTCTCTTGGTCACCACGCACCGCCGTGAGAACCAGGGCGATGCCATGCAAGGTGTCGGCCGCGCGCTAGCTCGCATCGCTAAGGCCGAGCCAGATTTGACCATCGTCCTTCCAGCCCACAAGAACCCTGTGGTCCGCGAGGCCGTTCTTCCTCACCTTGAGGGCTTGGACAACGTCATTGTCACGGAGCCACTTGCCTACGGTGAGTTCACCCGCATGCTCTCGCTAGCCAACGTAGTGCTCACGGACTCCGGTGGAGTTCAGGAAGAAGCCCCATCCTTGGGTAAGCCGGTTTTGGTGATGCGCGAGAACACGGAACGTCCTGAAGCTGTTACCGCCGGAACCGTGCGCCTGATTGGCACAGACGAAGAGCGGATCTACGATGAAGTAACGCTGTTACTCCACGATGAGCAGGCTTACGCGAAGATGGCAAACGCCGTCAACCCTTATGGTGACGGTCGTGCCGCAGAGCGCACTGTTGCAGCTATCGCCCAGATGCTCGGTGTGGGCGAACGAATTGATGAGTTCGATCGTTAGAAGATTTCAGGGTTCTGCCCTGCGTCTACTCGCAATAACGAGAAAACACTAGAACGGATTATTAGTGAATCAGGTCAGCACAAGTTCCACGGCTTCCGAGCGTGAAGAGTTTGAGAAACTCCTTCGCGTTGAAATGACGAAGCGTCAGGATCTCCGTCGGGAGCTCTTGGCAGCCTATCGGAAGCAAGACGCTCAGCTCAGCCGCATCCTTGTGCTCGAAGATTTGCTAGCTCACCGCGGTGTGATGTCCTTCGTCGCGGGCAAAGTCCTCAAGGCTTTGCCCGGCGGCGAAGTGCAGTCCAACGTGAAATCCGTGAAGAACATGGCCCGCTCTAAGTCAAAGGCGGCCATCAACAAGTCCAAGGCGGCCGTGAAGAAGTCACAGCGACTTGCTGGTCGCGTTGCCCGCAAAGTGGGGCTTCGTTAATCGCAATGCCACGACTTCCAAGCACCAGCGCTGAACGTGAACTTTTGGGCCGCCGCATCAACGAGTTGTCCAAGGCCCAGAAGGCTGATTCCACTCTCTTAAGGTTTTACGACAACGGCGGTTCCTATTCGCCGAGGGAATTCCGGGTCACCACTGAGCTCTTGCAACCCAACGAGCTCTATCGCGAATCCGTGATGTCTGACGGACTCGCCGATATCCTCCCCGTCTTGCGCGATCGAGTCCACCAGTTGCCGCCGACGAGCGCCGGACGCGCGTATCAGCCGCACACCGCGCGCATCGGCATCATTTCCGATCTCTTCCTCTACAAGAGCTTCGTGGGATTGGCCGATTTTGTGCCCATCACCCCGGATAACTACGCGGAACACCTCGACAGTCTTGATGTGCTGTTGGTGGTTAGCTCCTGGCGTGGCATCGATAACGTGTCTTGGGTGGGTCTTGGCGGAAACTCCCCCACTCGACGGGTCCTGCTGGATGAGATCATTCCCCAGTGCAAGGCCAAAGACATTCCGGTGGTCTTCTATTCGAAAGAGGACCCACCAAACTACGAACGATTCGTCACCATTTCTAAGCACTGTGATCACATCTTCACGAGTGCCGAGGAAATGATTCCTCGCTATCAGCGCGACGCCCCCGATGCGAAGAGCTATAACGTGTTGCCTTTCGGCGTGAACCCGTTGAGCCATTCGCCGATCGGTTCGCGCATGTTCCCGAGCTCTACGGCGTTCTTCGCGGGTTCGTGGTTCACGAAGAAGTACTCCGAACGCGCAAAATGGGGATCTCGCATCCTCGATGGCATCGTGGCCTCGAAGGACTACGAGCTCGTAGTCTTCGATCGCAACTCGACTTTGGATAGCTCCAAATACATCTTCCCCCTGCGCTACAGCCCGTACCTCTACGACGCCGTCAACCATGACTTCCTTCTGGGCCTCCAGCGCAGCACCGACGTTGTGGTGAACCTAAACTCCGTCACAGCTAGCCAGACAATGTACGCAAACCGTGCCGTCGAGCTGCAGGCTTCCGGAACGCTCATCATTTCGAACTACAACCAGGGCCTGAACTCTCACTTCCCGCACATTCACATCGCTAATTCCACCAGCGATGTTCGTCGCATGCTCGATGGCTTGACGTTCGAGGAACTGCGTCGCGTTCAGAGCGCTGGCATTCGTGCGGCGTTTGATTCCGAACTGGCGCTGTACCGCATTGACAAGATTCTGAACGTGGCCGGCATCTTTGAGCAGCGGCCATCGCTGAGCGCTCGCGTAATCCTTGAAGATGCGGACGATCGCCTTCGTGATCAGTTCGCCAAGCAGTCCTTCGGAGCCCTCGAAGTGATCGATTCTGCAGATGCTTCCAACGATCGTTCGGCCGCAGATGTCACCTTGCGAGTCTCCAAGAACTTCGACTACGGGTATGACTACGTGAAGGATCTGGTCAATGCCTTCAAATATGTGGACGCGGATGTGGTTCAGAAACTTCCCGCTTCCCTCGAGATTGAAGACAAGGCGAGCCACTTGTTCAGCGATGCCGTCCGTGAAGAGCACGGCGCTGCTTACTGGACTGGCGCTGGGAACCGTAGCGAAACTACGGTGGCTCAGACAGCAGGTCGCGAATCGAACGCCACCCCAACTTCTGTCTACAGCGTTGACGCTTTCGATTTCGCCCCTCGCGGCGCTGAAAGTATCAGCGTGTCCGCAGGCCAAGGCACTCAACCGCAGCTCTCCGTCGTCGTACCGGTTTACAACAACGGAAATCACTTGCGCTTCAAGTGTTTCGCAAGCCTCAAACGATCCAGCATGTTCAAGGACATGGAAATCATTCTGGTCGACGACGGCTCTAGCGACCTGGGCACCTTGAACACCATTGAGGATTTGGCGCGCGCGTACCCCAACGTACGTACTTACCACTTCCCCACTAGCGGCTCCGGCAGTGCTTCACGTCCACGCAACAAGGGCCTTGAGCTGGCCACGGCTCCGTTCGTCACCTACCTCGATCCGGACAACGAGGCCGTAGAGAACGGTTTTGCCCGCCTCTGGAAGCTCCTGCAAGGTAACGACGCGAACTTCGCGATCGGCAACATGTCCATTTGGCGTGAAGGCTTCCGCATTGCCCGGTACTCGCACTTCCTCAAGAGCACCATGAAGAGCGACGGCGAGTTCCACTACCCCACCCAAAAGACGCTGGTGGACCTCGAATTCCGCGCCATGAGCATTCAGGCTCTGGTGGCTCGGACCGAGTGGCTACGCGGGCTCAAGCTCGAGCAGCCTGTGGGCGCTGTGGGACAGGATTCGTACTTCTTCCAGCAGATGCTGTTCTACGCGGCCAAGATCAAGGTGCTTGACCGTACCATTCACACGTATTACAGCTCGGTGGAAAGCTCTACCGTAAACGCTGTTTCGGTGAAGTACTTCCGTAAGTACTTGCCGCTGGAAATTGCGCGCTCTGAGTGGTTGCGTGAAGTGGGACTGATGGACGCCTACCGCGATCTGAAACTCGAGCAGTTCCTCTCACAGTGGTACTTGGCCAAGCTGAACAAGGTGGCTCCCGAGCATCGCGAAGAGGCCGAGCAAGTGATTGCCGAACTGAGCCGATTGTATGGCGATTACCAGTGGACTGATCCTGCGGTTCTTGAGTTCTGGGAACGCATCAACGCCGCTGAGAAGGCTGAGAAGCAAGGAGAGGAGTCAACCGATGAGCACTAAATCACTGGCTGGATTGGTCAATTCGCTGGCTCACGAAAACTTTGAATCGCTTCAAAATCCCAACCTTGTGGAATCCTTCGTGGACGGTGTCGCCGTCGGCGGCGCCAGCACCAGCGGTGTCTCACTGGCGGAAAAATCTGCACGCTTGCGGCTAGCCAGTGCCATCGCTGAGGATGACCAGTTCCCGGAGTTCGCGGATTTGGCCACGTCGTTGAAGGATTACCGCGAGGCAACTCGCCTGATCAGCCGGGTACGTCTGGATTCGCTCCCCAGCGACACTCGTTCCGCTTTCGAAAAAACCCGAAAGCTTGCCCAGCGGAAGCCTGGCACCAATAACTTTGGGCTCTCCACGAACGTGCATTGGCTTGTGGTGGAGCCTCAGGGCCAGCCGAGCGTCCTGTCCCGCTTCATGAATGAGTCGGCGCATCAGGACCACGCGAGCGTTAAGTTCCGCTCCAGCGCCACGTCGAGTGACCGCGAATCGCTGTTGGACGCAGCTCTCAAGCAGGTTGAGGTTCAGCCCAACACTGTGGTGATTACTCAGGTGGACGGGCAGACGGAATCGGACGCTCTCTGGCTGGCCGGAGCCCTAGGGCTTCCTTCGCTACTTCTTGATGTGGTGGCAAACCCTCGCTCCACGTATGCCGTTTCTCCGGATCGCCTGACAGACGCCGTGGGCTCGAGCCTGTGGAAGCTTTTCCCTTCAACGCTGGTCTCTGTCGAGGACGCTGGACGCCGTGTCTCAGCGACAGATCTGGTGAGCGGTAAGCATTTCCGTCAAAGCTTCACCGATTTCCCGGCAGCTCTGCGTCATTTTGGCGCGGCTGCTGTGGTGGGCAGGGACCTGGAAATCTACGCGCAGTCCAATCCTGATTTCCCGCAGACGTCACGTCCCATTGCGGACTGGATCCGACGCGATATCAAGCGCACTCAGGAACCGTTGAATCTCTGTGCCACCATTCTGGAACGCTTGTGGCATTCGCCGCGAGGCTTCCGTGCGCGCTTGGCTGCGGCTCAGCTCGAGTCATATGTGTGCGAGAACCCGCATAGTGAGCTTGGCCCTGTCTTGGAAAGCGCTCGTTTCCATCAGCATCGGCAGTTTGAAGACCAGATTCGTCTGCGTCGCTTGTTCCAGGCCAACTACTTTGAGGAAGTTCAGCGCCTTGCTACCGAACCGCTTGATCTGAACTCCACGTGGATTCGTGACGAGTCGGTGGCCTCGATTGAGCTTCTCGAGCGGCTTCACGCGTCCAAAACGGTGGCCCAGAACGCCGCTAAGCCAGCCGGAGACGGATCCTCCTCCCCCGTGGTGTGCGTCTTGCATGCGTCCTCGCCGCAGCAGTCTGGCGGCTACGCGATTCGCGCCCACGGAATCTTCAAGGCGCTCAAGCGTCAGGGTGAGGACGTTTATCCTGTGACGCGCCCTGGTTTCCCAGAGGATGCTCGGACGCTCGATGCTGATCTGCCGGTTCCCCCCGCGGACACTCTGGACGAGATCACGTATCACCGTCTCGCTCCCGTTGTCCCACGTGAGCTGGGCGAGGCTCAGTACATGCGGGCGTGCATCGAGCGCTACAAAGAGGTACTGGTTGAGGCAAACGCGTCTGCTCTGCACGTGCGTTCGACCTTCCTCATTGCCGTTCCTGCCATCATTGCAGCGCGCGAGCTGGGGCTACGAACGGTGTATGAAGTCTCCGGTTTGTGGGAACTCGTGTATGAGGCCCGCGAACGTGAAGGCGCCCTGAATGGCCGCACGAACTTCGCGACGTTCTTTGAAAAGACTGCGGTTGATTTCGCTGATCTGGTCATCACCATGAATTACTCCATGATGGATGTGCTTGAGAGCCGCGGCGGGGATCGTTCCAAGATGCGCTTGGCCCCGAACGCCGTAGATATTTCTCAGTTCCAAAGTACGACGACGCCTGCTAGCGATTCCGGCAACCCTGCGGATTCTGCGGCTGCAGTTTCGGCTGCGACAGATTCAGTGGGCACTGATCCGGCGGTTCCGGAGAAGACGACGCTCGGGTATATCGGTTCTGTGGTGGATTACGAGGGCCTCGAGGACCTTGCTGCCGCCGTGGCACTGCTGAAGGAACGCCGTGATGACTTCTCCGTTGTCATTGTGGGTGATGGCCTTGCACTGCCTAGCCTGCAGCAAGCCATCAAGCGCTTCGGCGTGAAGGATCTGATCTCTACCCCGGGGCGCGTTCCGCACTCCGAGGTCAAGGCGATCTATGATTCGATGCAGATCATGGTGTATCCACGTCGTTCCACTCCGGCAACAGACGTGGTGACGCCGCTGAAGCCGTTTGAGGCTCTCGCCACCGGAAAAGCTGTCATCGTCAGCGATGTTCCTCCGCTGAAGGAGATCGCCGGCGAGAATGAGCGCGCCTTGGTCTTCCCGACCGGCGATGCTCGCGCTCTTGCTGAGGCTCTTGAACAGCTGATCGATAGCCCTGAGCGACGCGCTCAGCTGGGCGAGACTGGCCGTGATTGGGTGACGCGGGAGCGTGACTGGTCAACGGTGGTGCGCACGTTCACGGACGCTTACGATGAGCTGCGACAGCAGCCCGCAAACTAGCGAACCTCGAACTAGCCAACGTCTAACCAGCTAGCTTCCAACCAGCTAGCTCGAAATCGGCAATCCCCTGAAGAACCTAGCTTTGTTTCGTGAGTCGCTTTGCTAGGTTCTTCACGCGTTGGGGAGCCGTCGTTATCGGGCGCACGGCTTCGATAGCGTGATGCTTCCACGGGATCTTTCGCTCGCGAAGCTCTTTGAGTTCGGCTTGGAGTTCACGTTGCTGCCGTTGCGCAGAGTCGAGCTCTTTCTCCAGGTATTCTTGGCGCTTCTTCGCGCGGGCAAAACTACCTTCGAACGCTGAGATGCGTTGCGATTTCTTCTCGACGGATACTTCCAAGCCGGCGATCACCGAAGCTTGTGAGCGTAGCTTCTGGGCCGCTGCAAAAAGGGCAGCTGCGAAGGCTTGGTCCATTTCCTCGGCGGCACTCACTGTCATAGATTCACCGGGTTCTACCCCGGCGAACCGCTGAGCGTTTTGTCTCGCAGTACCAGAACCGAAGAGGACGGTGAGCTCATGATCAATAACAGTATCCAGCGAACACGTCTCTCGGATATTCTCCGCGGCGGTCGAGGATAGTCGCATGAAGAGGTTCTGATCCTCGGCCAGCCTCAAGAGGGCACTGGCCAAGGCATCTGCGTCCTCGCTGGGAACGAGCAGGCCGTCTACCTCATGGTGAATGAACTCGGATACCGCAGCGACATCGTTCGCAATCGGAACCAGACCGGAGGACATTGCTTCGCAGCGGGAGACGCCTTGACTGTC
Source organism: Neomicrococcus aestuarii (assembly GCF_014201135.1). Classification (NCBI taxonomy): domain Bacteria; kingdom Bacillati; phylum Actinomycetota; class Actinomycetes; order Micrococcales; family Micrococcaceae; genus Neomicrococcus; species Neomicrococcus aestuarii. Next base: position 924,039 of record NZ_JACHDR010000001.1, read on the forward strand.
GATTCGACCGGGCGCCAAGAAGATCCCGTGGCGGGAGTGCTCGGTGGCGATCTCCTCTGGTGTGAGGAACGCTTGGCGTAGCGTCACTTGTGGGAATGAACGCAGTTCACTCAGTGTGGACTCGAACTGCTCACCATCGCCGATGATGGTGAAGTGAAAGCGTGAAGAGTCTTTGGTCAGTACCTTCTTGATGGCTGACACCAAGAGGTCGTTTCCATAGGCTGCCGAGGTGAAGGGACGAATCGTCAGCACCTGAAACCGTTGCTCTTCCGTTTTGGGCTGATATGTAAAGAGGTCGGTCTGGATTGGGTTGGGGATCACTGCAACAGCTTCTGGGGGAATTCCGGTATCCGGTGCCACCACGTGATCGCGGAAGTGTTTGGAGACCGTGATGAATCCGATGTCCAGCTGATCATCGATCGCGAGTTCTTGGAGAAACTGCTTGCGGTTCTTAAAAGCGGCACGTCTTCGTACCAGCAGCTTATTGATCTTTTCCGGGATCAGATCCGTGTTAAACCAGCGGCGGTACCAGGCCTCAACTTCGAACCCGTGCATCCAAATGAAAACTTTGCGCCCCACCAGCTCGGGGCGAAGGGTGTTGAACCAGCCCTGTGACACAAAGTGAATAGCGACAGCGCTCGGGTTGACAAGACGGATGATCGTGCCGGCAGACTCGGAGGAGGCATGTGTGACAGAGACGCCTTCGAAAGTGGTCTCTGCGGGTTCCGAGGCTGCGGGGTCAATGACAATGACGCGTACGTCTACTCCGCACTTTTGATAGGCCAGCACTCGTGTGTGAACGAAGGCGTTCTGGTATCGGCTCTCGGCGCTCGGGTACTTATTGGTGATAACCGTTACCGATTTCCCCATCACATCAACCAATCAAGCCTCCGGCGTTAAAGAAATGTGGGACGCAACACAAAAGTGCTACGTCCCACATTAGTACGCTATCTAATTAGCGCCACATACCACGGGTATCAATGACCTTCTTGCCCTCGAGCACGGAGCGGTCAAGATCCTTGAACGCCTGGTGATCAACAAGAAGCAAGACGATCTCAGAGTCAGCAATAGCCTTCTCCGTGTCAACCAGTTCCACGTTAGGAATAGCTGCCAAGGAGCTTGGCAGGATGTTGACGTGAGGCTCAGCAACAGCGATCTTGACGTCATTGAACTTCTGGGCAAGATCCTTGGCGATGGAGACCGCTGGGGATTCACGCAGGTCGTCAATGTTGGCTTTGAAAGCCAAGCCAAGGACGGCGATGCTGACATCGGATCCGGCATCCTTGAGAGCTGCCTCAACCTGGTTGATAACCCAAGCTGGCTTGGAGTCGTTCGTGACGCGAGCTTGACGAATCAGGCTAGCTTCTTCTGGAGCGCTGGAAACGATGAACCATGGGTCCACGGCGATGCAGTGACCGCCAACGCCTGGGCCTGGCTGGAGGATGTTCACGCGTGGGTGGTGGTTAGCCAGCTCGATGAGCTCCCATACGTCGATTCCAAGCTTGGCGGAAATGACGGAGAGTTCGTTAGCGAAAGCGATGTTGACGTCACGGTAGGAGTTCTCAACAAGCTTTGCCATTTCGGCGGTGGTGGCGTCCGTGAGGAGGATTTCGCCTTCGCAGAACGTCTTGTAGAGGTCGCGAGCAACCTCTGCCGCTTCAGGAGTGATACCGCCGACGATGCGGTCGTTGGTCACGAGCTCGATCATGACGCGGCCCGGGAGAACGCGCTCAGGGCAGTGAGCGAACAAGAGGCCCTTGTCCGCAAGATCGGGACGCAAAGCCAAGATGTGGTCAGCCAAGTGCTTCGTAGCACCTGGAGGGGAGGTCGACTCGAGAATGACCAGTTCGTCACCGGTGAGCTGCGGGGCAATGTTCTTGCCGGCAGCCTCGATGTAAGACAGGTCGGCAGTCTTATCAGCATTGAAAGGCGTTGGAACGGCAACGATGTAAGCATCGGCCTTTGGGGTTTCCAGCGAAGCGGAAAGCGTTCCGTCGGCAACAGCTGCGGCCACAAAAGTGTTCAGTTCTGGTTCAACGAATGGAACCTCGCCGCGGTTTACTGCCTCAACGGTGTTGGGGTTGACGTCAACGCCGATAACCTTAACACCCTTTGAAGCGAGAATTGCTGCGGTTGGCAGGCCGATGTAACCCAATCCAACGACTGCGACTGTCTTAATTTCCGGCATATGGCCTTCCCTCTTCTGGTATTCCCTCAGCACCAAAGCTGACGGATTCTGAGACTCGACGCTTCCCTCTCTTGTAAGACGGGGAAGTCGAGCCAGTTGCAATTATATGCGTTCGCCTCACGAATCCATTGACTCAATGGCGTCGTTACGTACGTCTACTGTGACACACACAGTAGCGTCACGTTGCCTGCAGACCTTATTTGCTGGCCACTAGCGTTGAGCCATCAAGCTGCTTCTCAAACAGAGGCGCTAGCGACTTCGCGTATTCAAAGGAGACATGGGACTTGTCGTGGAACGTGATGACCGTGCCAATGACACCGTAGCACCGCTCGCTGTCGCAGAAACCAGACGTCATATCCACGTTGAAGAAACGATCGCTCTTCATAGTTTCTGCCGCGTTTTTGATGTTCTGATCGCGAGAGAAAGATTCCTTGATAGTCGAGGAACACTCTGACAAGTTCTCTGAGTTCAGATCAACACATTCGGGAATGTTTGGCCCAAGGCGAGGAACCTCGTTGATGGCGATAACATCCTTGCCTGCCTCGATCCATTGATCCCAGGCCATCGTGAAGCCTTCGATTTGAGGATTAGACATCTCAATGTCAGCCGGCGCAACAAAGGTGCGGTCAATCGGTGACGCCGCAACAACGATGGCGTCGATTTCGGAATCCTTGGCGATCAGATCGACTACCTCGCGGTTCTTCGAGGTACAAATTTCAGCAACTTCCAAAGAAGCGCCAGTCATTCTGTTGAGGCCTGCGCGGTCTGCAATGGACGGTGTGCACGCAGACCGGGTGAAGGATCGAATGCTCCAGTTGTTCTTCTTGCCCAGCTCGTCCAGCATGGGAAGCCAAGCGCGAGCGTGGGAATCGCCCATGACTGCCACGGTCTTGGTGGCAGTTTCAGCGGAGGCACCAATCCGGCACTCAACAATCTTGTTCACAGTTTCTGCAGCTTGGCACTGCGGGAACAGAGGATTCTTCGGCTGCAGCGCCACCTTTGCAGCGGAAGGATTCGGTGCTTGTTCACCTTCAATAGGCGTGCAGTTATTCACCATCGCTGAGTACCCGTAGCAAGGGTCGCTCATGCTGAGAGTTGGACCCTGACGAGCGGTGATGATTGCGTTTGGCAGGATCAAGCTCACTGCCGTGATAGCGACGGCGCCTGCTACCAAGAAGCTGTAGGAGCGTCGTTTTTGCTTGATCCACGGCTTAATGCGGAACGGATCTTCAATCCAGACCTTGGTAGCCCAGGACAAGAGAATTGCGATGAGCAGGACAACGATCTTGTGATACCAGAAGAAGCCTGAATTCAAGATGTAGGGCGCCACGATGATGAGCGGCCAGTGCCACAAGTACAGGCCGTAGCTGATGTCACCCAAGAACTTGGCCGGGCGAATTGAAAGCCAACGGTGAACGCCGATGTACGGGGCGTGGTTTCCGGCGATCATCACCAGAGCGGTGCCGAGCACCGGAAGAAGTGCGGTGTATCCAGGGAACGGAGTGGCGCTGCTGTAGAGCACGCCGGAGGCCAAGACAGCCAAGAGGCCGATCCATCCAGCGATATTCGCGATAGGTCCAGTGAACTGCCGATGTCCCAAGGTCAGACCTACGAGAGCACCTACAACGAACTCCCAAATGCGGGTGGGGGTGACGAAGTAGGCGGACGCGGGGTCATAGGCGGTCAGCCAGATCGAGTAGCCCAAGCTAGCCAGCCCAATCAGGCTCAACCCAACAATGAGGATGGTTTTAACGCTCACAGCGCTCTTGGGCAGGAACTTTCGGAACAGGAAGAGCAAGAGGACGATCACAAGCGGCCAGAAGATGTAGAACTGCTCTTCCACCGACAGTGACCAGAAGTGCTGCACCACAGTGGCCGATTCGTCCTGCGCCGAGTAATCCACGGCCGCGGAGGCAAGGACCCAGTTCTGCACGTAGAGCGCCGAGGCAATGATTTGACGGAACGTGGCATCCCACATGGTGCTAGGAACCCAGAGGACTGCTGCGATTGCTGAGAACAGCAGCACCACAAAACCCAGCGGTAGGAGACGCCGGATGCGTCGAGCCCAGAAGCTGATGAGGCTGAGTCGCCCGTTCTCTTGGATCTCGCGGTAGATGTGCGAAGTGATCAAGTAACCCGAGATCACAAAGAACACGTCGACGCCGACGAAGCCACCGGGGAGACGCTCGGGCCACAAGTGGTAAATGACCACAAGGAGCACGGCAATAGCACGAAGGCCCTGAATTTCAGATTGGAACTTGCGTTGTGGTTCGGCAGGAAGTGCCGTCCCTCCAGCAGTGGGTGGTGTCACCTTAAGCGGCAAGGTCATACCTTCCGTTTCGCATAGTTGATTCAGGTCCAGGCTGCGTCCGCGTCCAGATCATCGAAGTTCAGCGCCCAAAGACTCGTACATCGCGGAGTATTTTCGTGCATTGGCACTCCACGTCCGGTCCTCGAGCACCCATTCTCGCCCGCGAGCACCAAGTTCTTCTTGAAGCTTCGGATCACTCAGTCCGCAAGCGATCGCCTCAGCCAAAGCCTCCGGAGAATCCGGCTCGCTCAAAATGCCATTGAAGCCATCCTGAACAAGCTCGCGAAGCGCTGGAAGATCCGAGGCCACAATCGCACGGCTACTCGCAGATGCCTCCACTGGTTTCAGCGGGGTCACGCTGCGAGTCACATCCAAGTCTTTTCGAGGGACGACAAACAAGCATAGTGCTTGATGATAGGTCGGCGTGAGATCTCGAGCCACTCGTCCGGTAAAGACAACCTTCTCTTCGAGACCGAGGTCTCTCACTTGGGTCTTCAGCGCTGGGAGCGACACGCCATCACCCACGATCAAAAGTCGGGCCCGCGGGAAGTCCGGAGTCAGTCGTGCGAACGCGTCTACCAGAACATCGAGTCCTTCATACGGGACAATCGAGCTGACGGTGCCAAGGTAATCCAGTGAAGGATCTAGTCCTAGCGCGGTTCGAGCACTCTCCATGGTTCCGGGCGTTTCGAGGAAGCTCTCCCCCACGGCGTTCGGGCAAATGAAGATCTTTGAAGGATCCACATCCTGGCGCATGAGGTTCTCCTGCATGGACTTCCCGAGTGTCACCACAGCATTCGCCGACCGGGCGGCTTCGGCCTCGCGTTCCACGAAGAGTCGGTAGCGCTCAGAGGTAGCTCGGTGCTCCGGATCTGCAGAGGCCCAGGTGTCCGCCAGTTGGCCGCGCACTTCATACACCCACGGAATCCCGAAGGCCTCCGCCACCGTACGCACTACCAACGCATTCACAAAGTGCGTGGTGGTGTGCAGGACGGCCGGACGAAATTCGCGGACCAACGCGCTGAGCTCATCGACGAACTGCTGGAGCCGGTGGTCCATCCCGGTCTGCAGTGAGTTGGGGATCAGCCGGTAGTAGGTGATGCCATCGATGACATCCTGTGGCTTGGCGTTCGGAAGACCAACGTCTAGCGGGTAACCCAAGCGAGTTACTGCGGCTACTTCCCAGCCCTGATTTTTGAGGGATACCAGGATCGAGTGCGAACGTTGCGCGTACCCGCTTCCGGTGTGCGGCAACGAATTGGTGAGGACCTGCAGGACCCGGTTGGAGACAGGTCGGTAATCAGCGAAGCGATGCATGACCGGCCCTTGGCCCCGGAAGGTGCGGTACTCGGAGAGATACCGTTCGCGCAGACGACTCGCTTCTCCCCCGAAATCCGAGAGTCGTTCAACAGCTTCCGAGAACCGGCCGTTGAACCACAGGAGCCGAGCTTCGCTGATGGCTTTTCGAGCACTATCCGGTGCACTGCTCAAGAGGCGCTCGGCGGTACCGATGTTTTTCGTTACCACGGCTATATCCGCAAGCTGGAGGCGTCGTCGTACTGACAAATCCTGCCCCGCGGACTGCTCCAGGTGCGCAGAAACCAACTTGTCCTCGCCGAGGATGGAGAGCGACATGTTGCCGATGAGCGATGACTCGCTAGTGCAGCGCTGAGCGAGCAAGCGGGCCAGGGGGTGACTGATCTTCCCTGGAACGCGCCGAGCAATCTGGAAGCCCAAGTGCACAGGGTCATCGGCTAAGTGGGACGCGGCAACGCTGGACATGACCCGCAGGTTCTTCAAAAGATTCATGAGCGTTCCTTGCTGTTCAAGATTGTGGCGCGGCCGGCGCGCGCGGTGCGGACTACGTGTTCCACCACGTCAACGTACTCTTGGGCCACGCTTTCAAAGGTGATCGATTGGAGCGCGCCAAAGCGATCGCCGCTTGCCGTATTCATGCGGGCGGGGTTCGCGCGGAGCTCACTCCACAAGCTGGCGACGGCGGCAGGATCGGCGGGCACCACGGTGGCGTTGACATTCTTGGCCAGCAAGAGCGCCGCTTCGCCTTGAACCACGCCGGTGATGTGACGGCCCGTGGCCAGCAATTCAAAGGTTTTCGACGGGATGGTCCACTTAAAACTTTCCCAGTCATCGCGCAAAGACACCACGCACGTGTCCGCCCATTCGTACTGGGCAGCGGCTTCGTCGCCGAAAACGACAGGTAAGAATTCGGCGTCCACGCCCAACCCGCGCGCATACTCGGTGAGTGCGTCCTTCTGGGTGCCGCTGCCTACAAAGCGAAGGGACACAGCCGGAGCGGCAAGCTTGGCGGCATCAATGATCAGCTCAAGGGCTTGGCTTTCGCCATGATTTCCCATGTACAACACGTGCAACGGACGTTCTAGTGGCTCGACGCCGTAAGAGGCTCGCTCCACTGATGTTAGTTCGCGCAACCGTGTTTCAGAGATGCCGTTAGGAATGTGGCGCACGGACTTCATGCCGCGGTGCACCAGAATGTCGCGGAATCCTTCCGTGACGGTAACAATTGCCGCTGCGCGGGATTGGATGGAATGAACCACGAATTCGAGAAGTCGTACCAAGCCTTCTTGCTTGAGTTGCGCTTCCCGAGCCAGATCCGGCCAGGCGTCGCGCATATCCACTATCAGGGGGCGGTGCAGCGCTACTGAAATCAGATATCCGGTGACCAGAGACGGGAGCGCCGGCACGGTCACGATCACGACGTCCGGTTTCTCTGCATGGAGCGCCGCATTAAGTGCTGCTCGCGGAATCATGAGTCCGGCGCTGAGTACGTTGCCGGCAAAACGTCCCACACGGGACTCCGATAACGCCAAAAGCGGTACCCGGAGAATCTGCTCACCGTGCGCGCCACGCTCGGCTGTGAAGCTCAGCTTGGCCTTCACACTCACCGCTGAGCGTTGCGACTGCTTGCTGCGAGGGACGTGACGGTCATCAGGCTGCGGCGCGATGACCGAAACGTTCCACTCCTTCCCCCGGAAGTGCTGGATGAATGAGGACCAGCGGCGCTGCGGGGCAGTGGACTCCGGAGAGTAGGAGTGGGTAATGAGTAACAGGCGCACAATTCGATCCTAAACTGCGCAGTGCGCTTGCCGGGGTCGCGGCGCGCACTCACGGGCACCGTGACGAACGACGAGGCTACTCACTTGCGCTGGAGGAGCTTGCGGAAGAGGTGCTTGCGGATTCGCTAGCGGACGACGACGCTGGTGAGGTTTCCACGGAATCATCCGTGATAGATCCCCCGTAAGCGTTGGTGCCATGGTTCGGATCATCCAAGAACGATTGAACATCATCATTTTGCAGCACTTCTGAGATGGACGCCATGGCGGACTCGTCTTGCGTGATGATGGACGCACCACCGGGACCGGTTTCGGCCTCGTCGGTAGGAAGCGTGAACATTTTAACGTTATCCAGCTTGATGTCTTTGAGCTGGAGCAAGAGGGCGCCGGCGGTCTGCGCGTCCAGGCTACTATCCACGCTCAGGTAGGGGCTGACTTCGTTGACGATAGTCGCCACGGTGAAAGGGTTGTTCAGCGTGCTCTGGTTCAACAGCTTGCGAGCCACGGCGCGCAAGAAGCGCTGTTGATTCTGTACGCGCTGGAAATCGCCATCTTCGAAGGCCTTGCGTTCCCGCACGTAGCGCAACGCGGCAGTGTCCTGGAGCTGGATAGTGCCCTTTTCGTAGCACGAAGGACTCTCTTGGCCGGAGCAGAATGCGATCGGGTTGTTGACCGTCACGCCGCCGAGTGCGTTCGTAAGTCCTTTGAAGCCTTCGAAGTCAATAGACACCACGTGGTCAATGGGCACTCCGAAGAGGCTCTCCATCGTGGAAACCACGAGTGGGTAACCGCCTAGGCTATACGCGGCGTTGACTTTGCGTTCGCCCTGACCGGGGATTTCTACCCAGAGGTCGCGCACCACGGACATCACGTACATGTTCTGGCGGTCTGCGGAGACGTGCACCAGCATGATGGTGTCGCTTCGCGCGCCGTCCTCACCCTTGTTCTCGGCGGTGTCTTGACCTTCACCACGCGTGTCAGAACCCAAAAGGAGAATGTTGAGCGCCCCGTCATTGGGGTCCTTCGTGAGCTGACCGTCGGCCCGCACGTCGATGGTGGTGGCTTGGGAAGAGTAGACGTTAGCAAGGTTGAGCAGGTAGCCAGCAATGACGGCAACCACAGCGACGATAGCGGCCCCTGTGATCCACCAGGCCCACTTACGACTCTTCTTTCGACCCTCTTCGCGAGCTTGCCGGCGCGGCCCAACTGCGTCGTCGGCTTCTACGCCATGTTCTTCTGGCGAAGGTCCCGCGCTTTGGCTCGAATCATTCATATTGGCCGCTGTTCACTTTCCACTGTGCCCCGTGTTCGGGTCAACGTCTACGAAGCCCATCAAGAGATGGCGCCGATCAATCATAAGGTGCAATTTTAGGTATTGGCTTTGCGTGCTCTGTCTACTGCCTGACTAGGCAGTAGGTGAGGCTTGCGAAGTTCTCTTTTTTCGCGGTTTGGGTTGGCAGCGCGGGCACCAGTAGGAGCCGCGTCCCATGAACGCGTCGCGTTTCATGAGCATCTCCGCACCTTCGGCGGCGCATCTCTTACAGACTGACCCTGCTTGCCCATAGGCGTTCAAGGAGCGGTCAAAGTAGCCGCACTGGATCATCACCCATACCCGCGCAATTTAGTAGACCGGCTACTTGCCTAAGGGCCACATCAAGGAGCAGCAGGCCTGTAGGGGATGCCGATCCGCTTACGGGCTGCGGGGTGACAAATAGCGCTGCGAAAAGACCGCTATTTATCGCTGCGAGTCACACCCTTTGGAAACGCACATTATCCGACCAGCACGGATCCCTCCTCAGTTATATATACGATCGTTTAAGTGACAGTGTGATTCCGAATCAGTCTGGTGTGACTGTTAGTTCGCAATGGCGGTTTTTTTCACGGCCCGGTTTGGCGGTTCTAGCTGATTCCAATGACGAGGGTTGAGCGGGCGGCCTCAACGACGTCGTCGGTGATGGTGCTGAGTTCGTTGATTTTCATGACCCGCTCGATTTGGGTGATGAGCCGGTCGATGAGGTGGAAGTTGCCTCGGGTAGTCCGCGTGACGGCTGCGATAGCCTAGGCGTCGGTGAAGCCTTCCGGATCCAGGGTCCGACCGAGTTTGTGCCACCGGCGCTCCAGAACGAAATGGAGCTCTTCCTGGGCGAGCGGACGGTATTCGTGGGCGAAGCCAACCCTGCTGTAGAGCTGCGCGTAGCGGCTGAACCATTTTTCGATCCTGTGCATGCCCATGAGGATCAGGGCTATGTTGTCCCGGTCGTACCGGTAACGCAACAGCCCCAGCGCCGTCGCGCTCGGCCTCTCAGATTCGTCAACGATAAAGACCACCGGGTAGTCGCGGTCAAGGGCCTGTTGGTCCATTCGGCCATCTCCTCCGAGGCCTTCGCCGTTATCCGGCTGATGGTGTCCTTGGAGACGGTGGCGCCGTAGACGTCATCGAAGTGCGCCGCGATCTCTCCGGTCGTCACGCCACGGGCGGTCAGGGACAAGACGCCCTTCTCGATCCCGTCCAAGCGGCACTGGCGCTCTTCACGATCTGCGGCTCCAAGCTGCCCTCGCGGAACATCGATCTCAACCGGGCCGACCTCCGTGAACACGGCCTTGGACCGGGTCCCGTTACTCACGTACCCGTACTCGGCCGGCCCGTGCCTCTCGTGGCCGGGGTGCTCGGTAATCTCCGCCTCCAGCGCAGTCTCGAGCACGTTCTTCGTCAGGCCTGCCAGGGTGGTGCAGTTGTCCGCGCAGTCAAGGTTGGTGCGGATGCGCTTGGTCAGCTCGGCGACGATGTCTTCGCTCAGGCACGCATCCGCGCAGGCGGTACACGCCTGCGCAATCAAAACACGCGGCGATACAATCTCCGGTGCGCCCGCGACGTTTCGAATCTCATGTGACGCGCCCCCTTTCCGCTGGAGGATCCCTAAGGTATGGGACCGGGCAGACTACAGCTCCGACAAGAGCTATTCCGTCAGGTGGCGGCTCCTGCGGCGTACCTTGCTGGAGTGGCCTTAAAACTGGTCGCGCAGGTCTGCGAGCAAAAGTAGTAGGTCCGGCCCTCGTACTCGGCGCTGGCCGCCGCGGTAGTGGGGTCCACGGCCATTCCGCAGACGGGATCGGTCACCAGCTCTGGTGCGTTGGACATGTATTCCTCCTTTGTTATCGGCTCCCCCACCATCAGATCGACGGCTGGCAGGGCTAAGGGGTGAAGTGGATGCGCAGCGCGTTCCCCTCGCGGTCCCGAATTGTGGGGGCAGGGAATGCGGCCGTTGTAGCTCCAGCCCGGGAAGGTGAAGTCCTTGTCCACCGCCACGATGCCTGCCGGTCCGTAGAGGACCGGCAGGCATCGGGAATGCTGTCTTCAGCAGTTCTAATCGTCGTCATCGCAGCAATCATCACAGCAGTCGTCGCCGCAGCATAGGGTGTTCATCCAGCTCACCTCCTCCGCTGTTAGTCGAGCTCAAACGTGGGCGTCACTAAGAGTTCTGCCATTCTGGTCGCGTGGCCAGGTGGACGGCGGGTTCGGCAGTGCAGGCAAGTCGAAAAGAATATCGGGGCAAGAACTAATATCAGCGGTCCACGAAACTTGGTGTGCCGGAAACAGGTTCAGCATGAGAACGCCCTCTTAAAGCTGGGCAGCGTCTGGCTCTTTAGCTTTCCTTCTTCTCCTATGTCAGATAGTACTGCCGTTCTCCCACCGAGGATAGGACGCGGCGCCAAGGCGCAAGGCTGGCTGCCCGGTCCTTTATCCGGGCTATTGATCATGCCCCACCCTTCCTCTTACAAAGAGCCCTGCGACCTTCATGGCAGCTCTTCCGAAGCTCCGGGCTACGTCCTTCGGCGCCCCGCGCCCTACACCTTTGAACTGATGGAGGGTGGCCTTCACTGACACGGGGCTGCCCCGCATATTTGAAAAGTCATCCGCCGCATGGCTACTATGTCAGATTGTAGGTAGGCTACTATGTCTGCTAGTAAATAATCGAAGGAATGCATGATGTTGATAGGTTCTTCCGTAGTGGTGGCCGCAGCGGCCGCGGCATTGGCTGCAGGGACCGTCATTACGGTACCGGCGGTTGCGGCCGCAACCCCCGTCCAGCAGCAGTGGCTTCCGAAGAGGGCAACCCCGGCATGGCGCGCATGCACGAACTTATGACCGAGGGCAACCCCGGCATGACACGCATGCACGAACTTATGGCAGCCCCCACCGACACCACTGGACGAAACTGACGATGACTAAGGCGTTGTCTGCAGAGCCGCTGCTGATGTCGTTCATGATGAGAGGCGAAAAGGGCGCTTCGCCGGACGCCTCCGCTGCCCCGGACGGGGCACAGCACCCTCGCTCAGAGACCGAACGCAGCCGCACCTCCGAGCAGCAGGACGACGCAGCCACTCGTGATGCCGTCGATCCAAGTGATGAATACGTCATCTGACGGCTAGAAAGTTGCATGGGGAATTGGGGCCCGGAATCGTTACCCGACCGTGCATTCCGGTCTGCAGCGGACGCGGGTATCCAGGGCGCTTCCGCGGGCTAGCATGGTTACGAGTGTTGGGGAGGGAGCTGTTTTCCTCCCCAACCCTCAGCCTAACGAGCATGTCGTATGCCCGACTTGTAAGACGTTCCGCGGATTCAGTCGGATCGACCGCCCCTCAAGACGCACGTGACAGCTGACGTCGAAGCCGACCAAAGGATTCCCATGTCCCTTCCATCCGCAGCTCAGCCATACGTTCCGGAACGGGTTATCCTCCCGCTCCGGGCCGGTTATCTGTGGTTTGGCTTCGTCACGGTTGTTGTCCTCACCGCGCTGGTCTTTTTTGCTATCGGCTGGTCGTCCGCCACGCCGCGGCCCGTGTCGGATACGGGGGCGGACGCCGGGTTTGCCCGGGACATGCAGGCACACCACGCCCAGGCCGTCGAGATGGCCCTGCTGATCCGTGACAAGTCCAGTAACGAGGAGATCCGGGCTGTCGCTTACGACGTTGCCACCAGCCAGCAGCACCAGAAGGGGCAGATGTACGCCTGGCTGCAGAACTGGGGGCTGCCGCAGGCACGCTCGATCGCGCCCATGGCGTGGATGGAGTCAGAGGCCGGCGGTCATGGAAGCGGTTCGGCGCATGCGGGGCAGAATGGTGCAGGCGGCGCTGAGAGCGCGATGGAGGGCATGGCCACCCCTGAGCAGATGCAGGCGCTGCGCGGGTCCTCCGGCGTCGAAGCGGACCGGCTGTTCACCGATCTGATGATCCGCCACCACCAAGGTGGCGTGGCCATGGCGTCTGCCGGAGTACGCCTGGCCGAGACCTCCACCGTCCGCGAATTCGCGGCCCTGATCGTGGACGCCCAGACTGCCGAAATCACCGCACTCCAAGAGCTGCGCAGCAGACTCTGACCGTCCTAAGGAAAGCGAGAACACAGATGCCGTCACCCAAGATGAGCGCCGAGGAACGAAAAGCCCTTGTCAAGGCAATGCAGGCCAAACAACGCGCCGACGAACGGCGCAAGGCATGGTTGATCTACGGCACCGGCGGCGCCGTCATCACCTCGATCATCGCTGCCACGGCCTTCGTCGTCGTAGGGGAAGTCCAAAAACAGGAAACGGTCAAGGCTGAGGCCGCCCGGCCAATCGAAGGCGCCCAGGAATTCCCGGACCAGTCCAGAAACCACGTCTCCGGCTCCGTCAGCTACCCCCGGAACCCGCCAACCGGTGGTGACCACGCGCCGGTCTGGACAAACTGCGGTACCTACACCGCCCCGGTCGAACCGACCAGGGCGGTGCATTCCCTTGAACACGGTGCCGTCTGGCTCTCCTACCGTCCCGACCTCCCCCAGGACCAGGTCGCCGAACTGACCTCACTGGCCGGCAGCCAGGATTACCTCCTGCTCAGCCCGGTGACTGAGCAGACCTCGCCTGTTACCGCCACAGCCTGGGGCAAACAGCTCTCGGTGGACAGCAGCAGCGACGAACGCATCGCGACCTTCATCAAGAAATACCGGCAGGGCCCCGACGCCCCCGAACCCGGAGCCGTTTGCACCGGGGGCGTCGACGGCTGAACGCGGCAGCACCCGTGCTCTCCGGGCAGCCCTGCGCTTCAGCGACGCGAGCCGAGAATGAGGCCCTCAGTCAATCCCGCTAAACCCGGACCAGAGGGCCTTCCCCGTTGGGGAAGGCCCTCAAGTTGAAGTCAGGACGGGCTGTATGGTGCGAAGTTGGCGCCACCGTCGGTGGAGACCAGGACGCCCTCCCCTGTGGCGGCCCAGATGTTCAGTTGACCGTCGGCCGCTTTGGCTGTGGTGATGGCCTGGATCTCCCCGTTGACGTTTCCTTTACGTGCCCACGTCACGCCCCCATCGGAGGAGTAGTGGACTGCTCCGGAGGGCTCGATGCCTATCGCGTCAGCGGTGGTGGCGAAGGCGGCGAACTGAACGACGGGTGCGGAGCCCAGCAGTTGCCAGGTCCTGCCGCCGTCGGTGGAGCGCTGCAGTCCTTGCTCGGTGGTGGCCAGGACGGTGGCGCTGCCGGGGTTGCCTGCCAGTACGGCGGGCTGGAACTCGGCGGCGGATGTGTTCCAGGTTTTCCCGTCCGGGCTGGTGCGGAGTATTCCGTCAGAGGCCACTATGCCGCTTTTGGTCAGGGTCATGGCGTGGAAGTCGGACTCGCCCTGGCGTGAGAGCTGTTCCCAGGTCTTGCCGCCGTCGCTGGACCTGATCAGGCCCACCGGGTTCGGAAGGGTCGATCCCTCCCCCGGGTGGCCGGACGCGTAAAAGACGCCCTCATCTTTCGTGGGCGAGAAGCCCATCAGGTCATTGGTCGGGCCGATCTTGACGGCCGGCTTGGAGGTGACGTCGAAAAGGCCGTCGTGAGTCGCCAGCATAATTTTTCCGGAGGCTTCCTCAACGGCAATCCCATGGATGTGGGCGGACGGATAGTCGCCGACGGCTGTGGAGGAAGATGATTTGCTGGGGGCTGCCGGTGCGGCGCAGGCGGACAGCGCCAACAGCAGCACCGCTGCCGCCGCCGGCATGCCGGCGTATCGGATAGGGCGCAAACGGCTGGTGGATGGCATGGAGGCTCCTGGAAGTGATTGTCATTGCGAAGGACGGCGCATCGCCGGAACTGCGGAGATCCCGCAGGGCGGAGGCGCCCGAGGCCGCACCGATGGTCTTTTATGCCCACCCCGCTCATCATTCCCGGCCGGCACGGCGCGGAGGGAATTTGCGCGGGTCCTTTCCGGCCCTATAGCCAGACGGTCATCCCGCCGATTCCAGGGCCCGGCTCCACATTGATCCGGATACATGAGGCTCAACGGCTTCCTTCTGCCACGTTTCGGCTTTGGGTTTCTTCGTCGTGACGGGATCCCGTCGTGGCAGGGGCCTTGAAGGTGTTTAGGCGGGTGGAGTTGACGACAACGCTGATGCTTGACAGTGCCATGGCGGCTCCAGCCACCATCGGGGACAGCAGCGCTCCCGTCCACGGGTAGAGCAGGCCCGCCGCGAGGGGGATTGCGGCGGTGTTATAGCCGAAGGCCAGCACGAGGTTTTGCCGGATGTTGCGCATGGTGGCCCGTGACAGGGCTACGGTCTTGTTCAGTCCGGACAGTTCACCGGACATCAGTGTGACGTCGGCGGCCTCGATGGCGACGTCGGTTCCGGTGCCGATGGCTATGCCGACGTCGGCCTGCGCCAGGGCAGGGGCGTCGTTGATGCCGTCGCCCACCATGGCCACCAGTTTCCCTTCGTCCTGGAGTGAACGGATCTCGGCTGACTTGTCCTGGGGCAGCACGTCGGCAAGTACGCGTTCGATGCCGGTCTGCCGGGCGATTGCCTCCGCGGTCGCCTTGTTGTCTCCGGTGATCATGATCACCTCGAGCCCGTTCCGGCGCAGTTCAGCGACGGCGTCAGAGGAATCGGGCTTGAGCGTGTCCGCCACGGCGAGGATCCCGGCCGGTTTTCCGTCGACGGCAACATACATGGGCGTTTTCCCATCCTTGGCGAACCGTTCCGCCTCGGCCTCCAGTGCGGCGGTGGCGATTCCGGCGTCGGCCAGAAGCCGGCTGTTCCCGATGAGCACGTCGTAGTGTTCCACTGTTGCCCGGATCCCTTTGCCGGTGATCGAGTCGAAAGCGGTCGCCCGCGGAAGGTTGCCGTTTTCGCGGGCGCCGGCGACGATGGCAGCTGCGAGGGGATGTTCGCTCTCCGCTTCCGCAGCCCCGGCCAGGCGCAGGAGTTCCCCGGCGTCGTACCCGGGGGTCGGGACGGTGTCAGTAAGTGCAGGTTTTCCGCGGGTCAGTGTTCCGGTTTTATCCAGCACCACCGTATGGAGCTTGCGGACTGTTTCCAGGGCGGCGGCGTCCTTGACGAGAACGCCCAGCGCTGCGCCCTTGCCGGTGGCAACCATGATCGACAGCGGAGTAGCCAGACCCAGTGCGCAGGGGCAGGCGATGATGAGCACACTGACCCCGGCCACCACGGCCAGGGACAGGGAATCACCCACCGTAAACCACAGAACGAAGGTGGCGATCGCGATGAACACCACGGCAGGCACGAAGTAACCGGACACGGCGTCTGCCAGCCGCTGGATCGGCGCCTTCGAACTCTGCGCCTCCTGAACCAGCCGGATGATCTGTGCCAGCGCCGTGTCCGCCCCGACGCGGGTGGCGCGCATGGTGAATGCCCCCGTGCCGTTGACGGTCGCGCCGATGACGGCGTCGCCGACATGCTTGGTCACCGGCAGGCTCTCACCGGTCACCATGGATTCGTCCACAGCCGAGCGGCCCTGGATGATCTCACCGTCCACAGGGATTTTCTCACCCGGCCGGACCCGGATCTCGTCCCCGAGCCGGACGTCGTCGACCGCCGTCTCGATTTCCTGTCCGTCCCGGATCACCCTCGCGGTTGCGGGAGTGAGGGCTATCAGGGCCCGGATGGCGTTGCCGGTCCCGGCCCGCGCCCCGGCCTCCACGAGCCGGCCTAAGAGGATCACCGTGATGATGAAGGACACGACCTCGTAATAGACCTCCCGGACATCGGCGGGCAGGACCTGCGGGGCAAAGGTCACGACGAGGCTGTAAGCGAAGGCGGCGGTGGTGCCGAGGGTGATGAGGCTGTTCATTTCGGCCGAACGGTTGGCGAGGGCGTGCCATCCAATTCTGTGTACCGGCCACCCGACGACGAGCATGACCGGCATAGTCAGAAGCAGCTGCATCAGCGGACTTTGCAGGGCATCCGGCACATACCGGTCGTCGATGAAGTACGGCCCCATCGCCCCGTACAGGACCGGCAGGGTGAGCAGTGTTCCCAGCCCCACGCGCCAGCGCAGATCGCGCAGTTCGGCCTCCCGGGACTTGGCCTCCGCGTCCTCCGTATCCGCCGATCCGGGCTGCGCCCGCAGCCGGGCCGGAAAACCTGTGGCTTCGGTGACGGCGCGTTCGAGAGCCGGAACGTCCGACTGTTGCGGGTCGTAGAGAATCACGGCCCGCTCGGCGCCGAAATTGATGGTGGCGCTGTCCACGCCGGGGATCCGCCGGAGTACCGCCTCGGCCCGGCCAGTGTCTATCGGCATGCTGCGCAGGGCGCCGGGAAGCATGAATTCGGCCCGTTCGGGCCGGTCCTGCTGCTCAACCATGGGCCCCACACCGACCGACCGCGCCGTCTCCCCGCCCCTGTTCCGAGCGCCCGACGGCTCGGACGCCGGAACTGGATTGCCGCCGGCAGGCATCGGGTCCACGGCCGCACGCCGCTCCTCCGTGATATCGCCATCTTGCCCATCCCCCGCTGTACCACCGTCGGACGGTTCAACGATCAGCCGACCGTGAAGCATGTTCATGCCGCACGCCCATGAATACTCGCCCGGCTCATCAACGGTCAGGTCCAGGACCGTCGTGTCGAAGGCCGCCAGCGAGACGCTCTTGCGCAGATCCGGAAACACCACCCGACTCGTGCAGTCGCTGTTGTCCTGCCGGTCGAAACGAAGCTGCACCGGAACCCCCGCCGTGACGCGCACAAGGTCCGGCGAATATCCCCCCGCGGACCGCGATATCGACGACCTGCACACCCCCGCGAAACTCTGCCGAAGCGGCCCGGCGCGGGGCAAAGAAGTACCAGGCGAGAAACCCCACCAGGACCGCGCCGGCGAGAATCACAACAACATCATCTAGGTTCATTGCCCTTCTCCCATCTACGGAACTACTCCACCCTTACCCGTCTCAACTCCGCGTTGCACGATGACGTTGCGGCCGTTTCAGCGTCCGGCGGAAGCACCACACGACCTCGGACTTCGGCGGTGTGCAAGCGGTACTCCTCTGAATACTATCCTGCATAGTGGCACTGATTCAGTTTGCGCCCTGGGGCTGGTCCGGCAACGTGATTTGCTGTAAGCAGATCACAGTTGGCACCGCTGGGTTGAAGGCCGCTGTTCTGTCTGTACGGTCAAATGCTCTGATGAGTGGCGACGGGCACCTCCCAGCGTTCGTCCTGTTCCGGATGACGACGTGATTAAGTGTCAAATTGGCGATTGTGTGCCCTGCAGGGCGAGGAGGACGCGGGCTAAACCGTCATTCTTATGGCCGCCTATCTCCTCCATGTGGAGCTCAAGGGCCGGGGGCCGGCTCCTCGACTTCGTCCAGGCGTCTCTCCCGGAAGCGGCTGATGACCAGATCCAGCAAGATACCCAGAGTGACGGCGCAGACGATCGCCAGAGCTACTGCCAGAAGGTGGTTGTCCCTGAACCACTGCCCGAAAAACAATCCGATCGTCACCGAATAGCCGGCCCAAAGGCTTCCGGAGACGGCTGTCAATGCGATGAAACGCCTACGGGGGTAATGCGTGGCTCCGGCGGTGAGATTGACCGCGACTCTGCCCACCGGCACGAAGCGGGCGACGATGATCACCGAGGCCGCACGTCGGTGGAGCTCCCTGCCGGACCGGCGGAAGGCGGTCTGGGCGTGTTGCGACCGCATCCAGCGAAAGCGTTGTAGACCCACTTTTCGACCGATGAGGTAGGCGACGTTGTCGCCTGTGAAGGCGCCGACGGCTGCCAGGAGGAACAGCAGCCACGTGTTGGGTACGCCGGCGCTGGCGGAAACGGCTGCCAGCCCCACCACAACGGATTCGCTGGGTATCGGAGGAAAGAAGCCGTCGACGATGCTGCAGGCCAACACGAGCAGGAGCACCCACGGTTGGCCCGCGGCCGCCAGGATGAAGTCGTTGATTGCCTGCACAGTTTCCTAACGCCTGGCCCGTCCTGTTCTCTCCCGGGTTGTCGCTAGCGGCTATCCGGGACCCGGGGGTGGGCGATCCGACACTCGGTTGCTGCGTCGGATCCTAACGCAAAATCTGCGACTCCAGCGGCTGCTGGTCCGCGTTTCCCCGCGTGCAAGCCCCCTGCCGAGCACTGGCCACGACGGTCACGTCCGGCGCGGCCGGCGTAGCATTTGGCGGGGATTGCCGGAGCCGCTGCCGTCCGGCGGCAGCGCAGCAAAATTTGCTGTTATGGCGCAGCGTTACTGCCCGGAGGTCCCGATGAAGACGGGGATAAACCGGAAGAATACGGTAGCAATGACCGCCACATACAAAAGCGTCACGAGCATCCATCC